>NZ_CP150917.1:2666250-2970625 GCF_039908645.1 Pseudomonas helvetica | reverse complement strand
TGATCGGTGCCATCGCCTTCGGCGGTGTGCTTGGGCCGGTGGCATTGATGTTCGGCTTGACCCTGACGTCAGGGGCGACGGCCTCGCTGATGCTCAATCTGGAATCGGTACTGACGGCGCTGCTGGCCTGGCTGGTGTTCAAGGAGAATGCTGATCGGCGAATCGTTGCGGGGATGTTGGCCATCGTCGCTGGCGGAGTGTTCCTGGCCTGGCCGCAAGACTCGACACACGCACAAGGCTGGATCGGCCCGCTGGCCGTCGCGCTGGCCTGTGCCTGCTGGGCCATCGATAACAACCTGACCCGCAAGATCTCAGCGTCCGATGCCCTGTTCATTGCCGGTATCAAGGGGCTGGTCGCGGGGGCGGTCAACTGTACGCTGGCGTTATCGTTGGGGGCCAAACTACCGAACATTGCCACGCTCGCGCCGATACTCCTGGTCGGCTTTCTCGGTTACGGCATTAGCCTGGTGCTGTTCGTGCTCGCCCTTCGCGGCCTCGGCACGGCACGTACTGGCGCGTACTTTTCGACCGCGCCGTTTCTGGGGGCGGCGATAGCGATTCTGATCCTCGGCGAACCTGCTTCACTGACGTTCTGGATCGCCGCCCTGCTGATGGGCATTGGCGTCTGGATTCACCTCACTGAAAGCCACGCGCACGACCACCAGCACGAGCCGCTCATCCATGGTCACCGGCATGTTCACGATGAACACCATCAGCATGAGCATGACTTTGAATGGGATGGCAGCGAACCTCACAGTCACGTTCACCAGCATCAGGCGATCCGCCACAGCCACCCGCATTACCCCGACATTCATCACCGGCACAAGCATTGATGGGCTGTTCATTTAAGCCGTAATGCAATCTGTAGCAGCTGCCGAAGGCTGCGTTCGGCTCGGTCCGCGTTCGGGCGTAGCAGTCGTGAGTCCGGCTGCCGTGGTGTACCTGACACACCGCAATTGCTGATTTTACGACTGCTTCGCAGCCGAACGCAGCCTTCGGCAGCTGCTACAAAGAATGCCTCGCGACTGAAATTGCTTAAGTGAACAGCATTATTGCCGGGGGCTTTTCAATCAGCCTAAAGACGCATACTGTAGAGACACAAACTTTTTTTGAATGTATCTCTACATAAAATGAAAAACTGGCTCGCATTAATCCTTGGCCTACCGACCGCCAATGCCACCGAGCGCATGCGAGCCTGGCGCGCCCTGAAAGCCTCTGGAGCGGCGGTGTTACGCGATGGCGCCTATCTGCTGCCGGACACGGTCGCCTGTCGTGAAGCACTGTCCTCGGTCGAACGCGATATTCTGGCCATCAATGGCACCGCCTATGTCCTGCCTGTCGTCGACCCAAATGGCGAACGCTTCGTAGCGTTGTTCGACCGTAGCGATGAGTACAGCAAGCTCGGCGCCGAGATCGACGCCTGCCGTGCACAGCTCAATACCGAGAATGCACTGGCCACCACCAAGCAGATTCGCAAGCTGCGCAAAGCCTACGAACAACTGACCACTATCGATTATTTTCCTGGCAAGCCGAAGCAGCAGATCGACGCGGTTTTGCAAGAACTTGAGACCGCCGTCAGTCGCGCATTGTCGGCAGACGAACCCCATAGCCGCGACCAGCCAATCGTGCCGCTGAGTCTTGCGGACTTTCAGGGTCGCGTATGGGCAACGCGCAAGCGGCCCTGGGTTGATCGACTGGCCTGCGCCTGGCTGATTCGACGCTTCATCGATCCAGACGCTCGGATCCTCTGGCTGAACAGCCCGCAGGACTGCCCCGCCGATGCCCTGGGTTTCGATTTCGATGAGGCGACCTTCAGTCATGTCGGCAACCGTGTGACCTTCGAAACCCTGCAAGCCAGCTTTGAAATCCAGGCGCCGGGTCTGGAGCGCGTTGCAGCCCTCGTGCATTACCTCGACATCGGCGGCATTCAGCCGGTCGAGGCTGCCGGCCTCGAGCGGGTGCTGGCCGGACTACGCGAAACCATGACTGATGATGACCACTTGTTGGCTACTGCGAGCGCCATCTTCGACGGCCTGCTTGCCGCGTTTGTGAAAGAGGAACAACCCCAATGAGTAAGGCATCTCCATCGCTTGTTGAAGCTGAACTGCCAAGGCCTGAGGCGATCAGTTTGCGTGAGGCATTCTGGTTCTGGCTCAAGCTGGGTTTCATCAGTTTCGGCGGGCCGGCAGGACAGATTTCGATCATGCACCAGGAGTTGGTCGAACGACGGCGCTGGATTTCCGAGCGGCGATTCCTGCATGCCCTCAACTACTGCATGTTGCTGCCAGGGCCAGAAGCTCAGCAACTGGCAACCTACATCGGCTGGTTGATGCATCGAACCTGGGGCGGTGTCATTGCAGGTGGGCTGTTTGTGCTGCCCTCGCTGTTCATCCTGATTGCCTTGTCCTGGATGTATATCGCCTTCGGCGACGTGCCAATGGTCGCCGGGCTTTTCTATGGCATCAAACCGGCCGTGACCGCCATTGTCGTACAGGCGGCTCATCGAATCGGTTCGCGAGCGCTGAAGAACAATTGGCTGTGGGCCATCGCGGCGGCGTCGTTCGCGGCGATATTTGCATTCAATGTGCCCTTTCCACTGATCGTGCTCAGTGCGGCCTTGATCGGCTATCTGGGTGGCCGTTTTGCTCCGGAAAAGTTCCGGATCGGAGGCCACAGCGCTGCCCAAAAATCCTACGGCCCGGCATTGATCGATGACGACACCCCTTCCCCCGACCATGCCCGGTTCAGCTGGTTGAAGCTGGCGCTGCTGACACTCATCGGCGCGGGGTTATGGGCGTTGCCAATGGCGATCCTGACCACACTCTTTGGCTGGGAAGGTACCTTGACCCAAATGGCCTGGTTCTTCACCAAGGCGGCACTGCTGACATTTGGTGGCGCCTACGCGGTGCTCCCGTATGTCTACCAGGGCGCAGTCGGGCACTATGGCTGGCTGACCCCGACACAAATGATCGACGGCTTGGCGCTGGGGGAAACCACGCCGGGGCCGCTGATCATGGTGGTGGCTTTCGTCGGCTTTGTCGGGGCTTATGTTTCGCAGGTGTTCGGCGCCGACCAGGTGTTTCTCGGCGGCGCCGTAGCGGCGACGCTGGTGACCTGGTTCACCTTCCTGCCTTCGTTCCTGTTCATCCTTGCCGGCGGCCCGCTGGTGGAGACGACGCACAACGAACTCAAGTTCACCGCGCCGCTCACCGGGATTACCGCCGCTGTGGTTGGGGTGATTCTTAATCTGGCAGTGTTCTTCGGCTATCACGTGCTGTGGCCCAAAGGGTTCAGCGGCACCCTCGACTGGCCCTCTGCGCTGATCGCCATTGCCGCAGCGATTGCCTTGTTTCGCTTCAAGCGTGGCGTCATTCAAGTATTGATGGCCTGTGCGCTCATTGGATTGGCAGTGCATCTGCTGCGCTAGAAAGCGTGCGGCGATCAAACGTTTCCTGGCAGGCATCGGGCCTGCCGGATCATCCAGCCTGTCGAACCAGGCAGGAGGTGTTGCATGAGGTGGATTACCCGTGAACGACCCAAGATTGATCGCATCGCTTGTCCTTGGCTGATCACTCGTTTTATCGATCCTCAGGCCGAGTTCCTCTACGTCCCCAGCAAAGACGTTCTGCGGTTTGCCGCTGAGAAAGATGCAACGCCTTACGATATTCCGGGCGTCGAGCTTTCCCACGTAGGTGAGCTGTGCAGCTTCGATGCGTTCCTGAAGAAGTACCAGCTCAGTGATACCGCCTTGCAGCATTTGGCCAAAATCGTGCGTGGGGCGGATACCTCCCGCCTTGATCTGACGCCGCAATCGGCTGGGCTGTACGCGATTTCGCTGGGATTGTCGCAATGCTTCGCCGATGACCAGGAAATGCTGTCGCACGGTTTGATCATGTATGACGCGCTGTACGCCTGGTGCAAGGAGTGTCAAGGCGAGACGCATAACTGGCCTCCGCAGATGTGAAGAGGCCTGTTCACACTGAACGTTCTAATCCTGTATTACCGGGACAAAGGCAGGACGATTGACGTCGCCCTGCCCAAGCAGAAGAGGACCTCATGACCCTACGGCACAAACGACGTTTTGCTCTGCCAGTCTTCGCCGTCCTGTTGATGGCGCTAGCCGTCATGAACGTCGCGAACCTTCGCGACGTTCAGGCTGCAGACAAACCATCGACCAACGACCTGCCACTGAAACATGTCACCGACATTCCGTTGCCCGGCGGCGCTACTCGGCTTGACTACGAGAGCTACGATCCAGCGCGTAACCTGTTGTTCATCGCTCATTTGGGTGACAGCGAAGTGATCGTCTTTGACCTGCGTGAGTCCCGTGTCGTTGGACGCATTGCGAACGTTTCGTCGGTGCACGGTGTGCTGGTTATTCCTGAACTGTCGCGTGTCTACGCGTCGGCGACGGGCACCAACGAAATCGTGGCGATTGACGAAACGACCCTGGCAGTTGTCAGTCGTATTCCCGGCGGTGTCTACCCAGACGGAATGGCTTATGTGCCCGACCTTCACAAGCTTTACGTATCGAACGAAAACGGCAAGACCGAAACGGTAATCGACGTGCGCACCAACACTCGCGTCGCAACGATTCCCCTCGGAGGTGAAGTCGGCAATACACAATATGACCCTGTATCACGGCACATTTTCGTTAATGTCCAGACACGCGGGCAACTGATCGAGATCGATCCCGCAACCGACCGGATCGTTGCGCGCATTGATTTGCCGGGGGCAAGAGGCAACCATGGCTTGTTGATCACCCCGCGTGACCGGCTGGCCTTTATCGCATGCGAAGGTAACGACAAACTCCTGGTACTGGACATGCGCACGATGCAGGTTATCCAGGCGTTCGATACTGGAGGAACCCCTGACGTGCTCGCGTTTGACCCCGTACCGGGCACGCTTTATGTGGCTGCAGAGGCCGGCATGGTGTCGATGTTCCACGTCAAGGACAGCGTCCTCACGAACATCGGCAGTGGCCGCGTAGGCCCGCATGCGCACGTCGTTGCTGTGGATACAGCGACACACCGCTCGTATTTTCCACTCAAGGATATCGACGGGCACCCGGTACTGCGGATTATGGAACCCCGGTAGCGCATCCGTGCTGCGTCACTGTCGGTAGCTGGAGTTTTATAGCGCTGCAACCTACGCGAAAGTTTGAGCGCAAGAGACCGGGTGCGATCCAGCGGGCAGATCTTTAATCTGCCTGCAGTACCTGAACTTCTGCCTGGAATTTCCATGCCCTATCACCCCGCCAGCCACTACCTGTCCGCCATCGACCCGGACTGGGCGCGGCACATCGCCGCCATCGGCCCGTGCCTGCATCAGCCAAAACCGGCTCGTGATCCCTACGAAGCGCTGGTTCGGGCCATTGCTTATCAGCAACTCCATGCCAAGGCCGGCGATGCCATTCTCGGGCGTTTGATCGCGCTGTTTCCCGACTCGCCGTTCCCGACGCCCGAGCAATTGCTGGCCTGTGAATTCGAGGTGCTGCGCGGCTGTGGTTTCTCCGGCAGCAAGATCGCCACGCTTCACGGTATCGCCCAAGGCGCACTGGAGGGGCTGGTGCCGGATCGTTCAAACGCGCTGTCGATGAGCGACGACGAATTGATCGAACGCCTGACCCGGTTACGCGGTGTCGGCCGCTGGACTGTCGAGATGCTGCTGATCTACACCCTCGAACGCATGGACATCCTGCCCGCCGACGACTTTGGCGTGCGCGACGGCTACCGCCGTCTCAAGGGCCTGGAGCAACAGCCAAGCCGCAAGCAGATGGTCGATATCGGTCAGGCATGGAGCCCCTATAGAACCGTCGCGGCCTGGTATTTGTGGCGAGTGCCGAACCCATGAAACGCTTTGTGTTGATCAATGCTCAGGGCGAACCGCTAGACAGCGCCGAACCCGGACAAATGGGTGGTCATCGACGATCCCGAATTTACGGTCGACTGGACTGCCCTGCTGCACTGCGGGCCATTGCCCGTGGTGGCTATGTCGCGCACCGGGTGTTTTTTGCCGATGAAGCCATAGCCCGCGCGGCGGGCTATCGACCGTGTGCGGTGTGTTTGCCGCTGGCGTACAGGGAATGGAAAAAAGCATCCAGTCAATGACGCGGTAACCTGCGATCGGGATCAATCACAGGTCAATGCGGCTTGGACAACTCAAAAGCCGGCTCAAATCGCACCAAAGCGGGCGATTGCAGCCTCGATGAATCGTCGGAGTTTGGCGGTTCTCTGGCGATTTGCCGTGTAGAGCAAATGCATGTGTCGGCTCGGCGCTTCGAAATCAGTTAACAGCCGCACCAACTCGCCGCTTTGCAGCGCCGGCTGAAGAAAGTCTTCGGATCCAAGGACAATTCCAAACCCCTCAAGCGCGGCTGACAGCAGTGCCTTGCTCTCGTTGACTTGCAAGCGACTGGTGACCTGTACCTTATGAACGGTGGACCCCTTGCAGAACTGCCATTCGCGGTCGGCCGGACGGGACCAATAGGCAAATCCCAAACATTCATGGTTCTCGAGATCAGCCGGTGTTTGTGGCGTTCCGCGTTCAATCAGGTAGCTCGGTGTTGCGCAGGCCACCAGCCGATAAGGCGCCAACGGTCTGGCGGTCAAACTGGAGTTGGTCAAGGGACCGATCCGGAAAGCCACTTCATAGCCCTCTTCCACCAGATCGACGAAGCGATCCGTCAAATGCAGATCGATTTCCACTTCAGGGTGGTGACGCAAAAAATCCGTCATGAACGGCATGAGGCTATAGGAACCGAAAGTCACGGGAGCACTGATTTTCAGTTTGCCACGAGGGGTGTCGTTCATGATCTGCGCAAGGGAGTCGGCAGCCTGGGCTTCGCTCACAATATGCTTGCAGCGTTCATAGTAAGCACTCCCCAGTTCAGTCAGGCTCTGCCGCCGGGTAGTACGGTTCAGTAGCCGCGCCCCCAGCCGGTGCTCAAGAGCGGCAACATGCTTGGCCACCATCTGCGGCGACATGCCCAATCGCTCTGCAGCGCGGGCGTAGGAGCCTGACTCCGCCGCCATCACAAAAGCGCTCATGCTCGTCAAGCGATCCATCATTCAACACTCCCGGTAACGAGACTAAGTAGCCGATGATTATTTATCTGCCATTGGTTGGCAATCATCATGGTTTCTTCTTACCAACCAGCGGAGCAAGGACATGCGTATCGGCATTATTGGGGCAGGTTTCATAGGACGTTCAGTGGCGCAATTGGTCATCGCAGCGGGACACGAGGCGATGCTCAGCAATTCACGTGGGCCACAGACCATGAGCAGCGTGCTCAGTGGCATTCCTGGCAGTCAGGTCGGCACTGTCGAAGAGGCAGCACGATTCGGCGAAGTTGTACTTGTGGCAATCCCCCTGGCGCATTACCGAAGCGTGCCGGCCAAGTGGCTAGAGGGCAAAACCGTCCTGGATGCCAACAACTACTACCCGGAGCGAGACGGCCACATTCCCATCCTGGACCGATTCGAAACCACCACCAGCCGCCTGCTTGCCGAGCATCTGCCCGACTCCAGGGTGGTCAAGGTTTTTAACGCAATCCTCGCTCAAGACCTGGTTCAGGACTCGCGCCCGAAAGCGGCACCCAACCGACGCGCACTGCCGATCGCTGCGGATGACCCGGTCGCAAAAGCCCTGGTGACCACATTGCTGGACGAGATTGGGTTCGACGCTGTCGATGCTGGCAATCTTGATGACAGCTGGCGATTCGAACGGGCTAAACCCGCCTACTGCATCCCATTGGATAAACAGGGGCTGAAGGTTGCCTTGGCTGCGGCTCAGCGGCAGGTTGAATTGCCTGATGGATCGTGGCGCCGCTGAATAGCCCGCAACATCGCCGCTCGGTGGCTTTCCGTACAACCCCCTGGACCGAGGCTCAAGCCAGCAGGTCGCTGATCCACCGTACTTGCCGGACGATGTCCTGCACCTTCTCCTCGGGCACGGCCTGCCGCGCCCGGGCGAAGTTGCTCAGGGTCTTGTGCTTCTCGCGCAGTATGCGCTGCCACTTGGCCAGGAACACCGGACTGCGGGCCTGCATCTGCAGCGGGCCGAAGTACAGCTCCTCGGCGCTGTACATCACCGGCCCGGCGCGCTCGGCGACGATGATTTCGTAGTCGAAGCGGTTTTCCCGCAGCAGTTCCTCACAGAGGATGCAGTAACCATTTTCCATCAGCCATTGGCGCAGTGGCTGCTCGCCGCCGTTGGGCTGCAGGATCAGGCGCTCCTGGCCGCTCAGGCGCGCTTTGCCACTGTCGAGGATGTCGCGGATCGTCTCGCCGCCCATCCCGCAGATGCTGATCGCCGTGATCCCGTCTCCCGGCTCGATCGCTGCCAGGCCGTTGGCCAGGCGCACGCTGATCCGCTGGTCCAGGCCGTTCTCGCGCACGGTGCGTTCGGCTGAGTAAAACGGCGTCAATGCCACCTCGCCGGCCACCGCCGCCGCGATAGCGCCACGGCGCATCAACGCCACCGGCAGGTAGCCATGATCCGAGCCGATATCGGCCAGCCGTGCACCTTCTGGCACATGCCACGCCACGCGCTCCAGGCGCATGGACAATGTCTGTTCGTTCAACTGCTGCCCCTTTTCACCACGAACGTCCGGCACCATTGGCTGGATCGGGGCGCGATTCTGTCGGGCAACGCCGTGCATTTCAACTTTATGCGATCAAGACCATGGCTCGCCCCAAACCTGGCGCTTGCGCATCGGCCCAAAGCGAACCCTGGTTATGGGCTGCTTTTGGCCGATCTTCGCAAGGACGCGGCCTGCCAGGATGATCCGCCTCATGACGAATGCAGGGGGTCATCCCATAGCAAATCTGCTGATACGCTGTGCATGGCAGTGTTTCTGAATAACATCTCGACATGCAGGCTTTCATCTGGCCTGCGATTCGACACAGGCCCGATACGTCACCGCCTTCAAATGCAAGCAAGGTTTGAAGGGAATCAGCCAGACTCTGCAGTCAACAACTTGTAACGGAGACATCACCATGAAGATGGCAGTGCAAAACAACAAAACCGGTAAAACACGCCACCGTCTGGTCGGCTCGTCAGTCCTCGCGCTCAGCCTGTTTGGCACTCTCGGCGCGGCCCACGCGCAAACGACCGCAACCGCACAGCCAGCTGTGATCAATGCTAGTACCGCTCATGCGGCACCCTCTCCGTTCGGCCCACTGAAGCATGTCAACGCCGGACTACTGAACGTGGCATACGCCGAAACAGGCCCGGCCAATGGACCGGTGGTGATTCTTCTGCACGGCTGGCCGTACGACATTCACAGCTATGACGAGGTCGCACCCTTACTTGCAGCAAAGGGCTATCGAGTGCTGATGCCATATGCGCGCGGCTACGGAGATACGCATTTTCTATCCGAAAAAACTCTTCGCAATGGCCAACCGACCGCGCTGGCAAGTGACGTCATCGACTTCATGGATGCACTGAAGATCAAGCAAGCCGTGCTCGGTGGCTATGATTGGGGCGCGCGGTCGGCTGACATCGTCTCGGCGCTATGGCCAGAACGGGTCAAGGCACTGGTCTCGGTCAGCGGCTATCTGATCGGTAACCAGGCGGCCGGCAAGAACCCGCTGCCGCCGAAGGCTGAATTGCAGTGGTGGTATCAGTTTTACTTCGCCACTGACCGCGGTCGCGCCGGGTACGAGAAAAACACCCACGACTTCGCCAAGTTGATATGGCAAACGGCTTCGCCGAAATGGGCGTTCGATGACGCCACCTACGATCGTAGCGCCAAGGCACTGGACAACCCCGACCATGTCGACATCACCGTGTTCAACTACCGCTGGCGCCTGGGCCTGATTCAAGGCGAGCCCCAATACGAAGCTTTAGAGCAGAAACTGGCCAAGGCGCCGTCCATCAGCGTGCCGACCATCACCCTTGAAGGCGACGCCAACGGCGCGCCACACCCTGCCCCCGAGGATTACGCCAAGCGCTTCACCGGTAAATACGAGTTCCGGTTGATCAGCGGCGGCATCGGCCACAACCTGCCGCAGGAGGCTCCGCAGGCGTTCGCCAAGGCGGTGATTGATGCGGATCACCTTTGAGGCCGATCCGACATTCGTGAACTTCCCCCGATAAGCACGTTCTCAACAGCGGCTCGTTATATCTGACGAGCCGTTGTTCTTTGCGCGGCTCTTTTGGACAATCACCAACTGAAAAGAGCCAGCCCGGCAAAAACGCCCCCACATGCACTCGGTCCGCTGAACCGGTCCAAGGGCAGGCGCAACACTGTCTAATCTGAATAGAACACGACCACACTCTTGATACAGGGGAAACGGCATGACCAGAATCACAGCGCGCCAATGCTCGTCATGGGCCCTGATCTCCCTGCTCGCCATCAACCTGGCGCTGACCGCCGGATGCTCAGGCAAAACTGCCGCACACCGCTATTCGACCTCAAGCACAGCCTCGAACTGCTACGCAAAAGCGCTACCCTCTGCCGGCGAAGGCGGCTTGGCCTGGGGCTCCACTTTGGGCGTGGCTCGGCAAAAATCCCTGGATAATTGCAAACGCTATGCCGGCCAATCCGGTGGCACGCCGAGTACCTGCCATGTGGTGACAGCGGAGTGCAAAAAGTAATAGCGCGTTTGCAGTGTTTGCCAATTGAGGGAGTACAAGCATGCACGATCCCTTCAATCTTCGTCGTTTCGTCGAGGCCCAGCGCCCGGTTTTCAGCCGAGTCATGGATGAGTTGCGCGCCGGGCGCAAGACCAGCCACTGGATGTGGTTCATCTTCCCGCAACTGCAGGGCCTCGGGCATAGCGAGATGGCCGAGCGCTTTGCCATTTCCGGTGCTGCCGAAGCCCGGGCCTATCTGCTGCATGATGTGTTGGGGCCACGGCTGGAGGAAAGCGTCAGTACCCTCCTGCAACACAGTGACAAGAGTGCGCTGGCCATCCTTGGCCACCCCGATGACCTGAAGTTGCGCTCCTGTCTCACGCTATTCGCCAGTATCAAACCCGAACAGCCCCTGTTCCAGCAGGCCCTCGACCAGTTTTTCGCCGGTGAGCCAGACGCCAGGACCCTGTCCCTTCTTGGAGAATAAGGTCGACGCGAGCTACATCGCGACGAAACGCCGTGATCGGCGCACAGAGCAACCGATGTCTCGCGCCGGCTGATTGTCCCATCGTGTAGACGATGCTTCTCATTTTGTCGATTGTTCCCGGAGCCCCCGACCTGAACGATCAGGTCGAGGTGGCCCACTCCGGGATCCAGGGTCCAACGCTCGCGTTACCTGAGGTCGAAACGGTCGAGATTCATCACCTTGGTCCAGGCTGCCACGAAGTCTTTCACGAACTTCTCCTGCGCATCGCTACTGGCATAGACTTCGGCCAAGGCCCGCAGTTGCGAGTTAGAGCCGAAGACGAGATCGACACGAGTGCCTGTCCATTTGAGGTCGCCGGTTTTGCGATCGCGTCCTTCAAACTCTTCATTGGCGTCCGAGACCGGCTTCCATTCCACGCCCATGTCGAGCAGGTTGGTGAAGAAGTCGTTGGTCAGCGCTTCAGTTCTCTTGGTGAAGACCCCGTGCGAGGTTTGTCCGACGTTGGTGTTCAACACGCGCAGGCCGCCAATCAGCACCGTCATTTCTGGCGCGGTGAGAGTCAGCAGTTGCGCCTTGTCGATCAGTAACGCCTCGGCCGGTACGCGGTATCGGGTCTTGAGGTAATTGCGGAAGCCATCGGCGATGGGTTCGAGAAACCCGAAGGATTCGACATCCGTCTGCTCTTGGCTCGCGTCCATCCGCCCTGGAGTGAAAGGCACCGTGACGGTGTGACCGGCATTTTTCGCCGCCTGTTCGACACCAGCACAGCCGGCCAGCACGATCAGGTCCGCCAGCGAGATCTTCTTGCCGCCAGTCTGCGCGCTGTTGAACTCGCTCTGGATTTTCTCGAGGGTCGCCAGCACGTTCGCCAGTTTCGCAGGCTGGTTGGCCGGCCAGTCCTTCTGCGGGGCCAGGCGCAGGCGCCCACCGTTGGCGCCACCGCGCTTGTCGGAGCCTCGGAAGGTGGACGCCGCCGCCCAGGCAGTTGATACAAGCTGCGAGACTGTCAGGCCCGACGCCAGAAGCTTGCTCTTGAGTGAGGCGATGTCACTGTCGTTGACCAGTGCATGGTCGACCGCTGGAATAGGGTCTTGCCAAATGAGCTCTTCGTTCGGCATTTCCGGACCGAGGTAGCGCGAGAGCGGCCCCATGTCGCGGTGGATCAGCTTGAACCAGGCGCGAGCGAACGCGTCGGCCAACTGATCCGGATTGGCCAGGAAGCGCCGTGAAATCGGTTCATAGATCGGGTCGAATCGCAGGGACAGGTCCGTGGTCAGCATGGTCGGATTACGCCGCTTGGACGGGTCGTGAGCATCGGGAATGATGCCCGCGCCAGCGCCGTTTTTCGCTGTCCACTGGTTCGCACCGGCCGGGCTCTTGGTCAGTTCCCACTCGAAACCGAACAGGTTCTCCAGGTAGTTGTTGCTCCACTTCGTGGGCGTAGTGGTCCAGGTCACTTCCAGGCCGCTGGCGATCGTGTCGCCACCTTTGCCGGTGCCAAAGCTGCTCTTCCAGCCCAGGCCCTGCTGTTCGAGGCCAGCGGCTTCGGGGTCGGCGCCGACATGGGTTGCAGGCCCGGCACCGTGGGCTTTGCCGAAGGCGTGGCCGCCGGCGATCAATGCCACGGTTTCTTCGTCATTCATCGCCATGCGAGCGAAGGTTTCGCGGATATCCACCGCAGCAGCGACCGGGTCCGGGTTGCCCTCAGGGCCTTCCGGGTTGACGTAGATCAGGCCCATTTGCACCGCAGCAAGCGGTTTCTCCAGGTTGCGCTCCTGGACAGTAGGGCTCTCATCTTTGCCATAGCGCACGTCGCCCCCCAGCCAGGTTTTTTCCGAGCCCCAGTAGACGTCCTCATCCGGTCCCCAGACGTCCGGACGGCCTCCGGAAAAACCAAAGGTCTTGAAGCCCATGGACTCCAGCGCGACGTTGCCGGTGAGGACGATCAGGTCGGCCCAGGAGATGTTACGACCATACTTTTGCTTGATCGGCCAGAGCAGTCGGCGTGCCTTGTCGAGGCTGACGTTATCCGGCCAACTGTTGAGCGGCGCGAAGCGTTGCTGGCCGGAGCCGGCACCACCACGCCCATCACCGGTGCGGTACGTGCCTGCGGCGTGCCAGGCCATGCGAATAAAGAACGGCCCATAGTGACCGAAATCCGCAGGCCACCAGTCTTGCGAATCGGTCATCAGCGCATGCAGGTCTTTCTTGAGCGCTGAAAAGTCCAGTTTTTTGAACGCTTCAGCGTAGTTGAAGCCCTCGTCCATGGGGTCGGACAGGGATGAGTGTTGGTGCAGGATCTTCAGATTGAGTTGGTTCGGCCACCAGTCGCGGTTCGACGGGCCACCGCCCGCGGCGGCGTGATTGAACGGGCATTTCGATTCAGTTGCCATGTGTGAGCTACCTTTGGTCGTGTTCATCCGGCTATCCGGCCCCGCGTGGGCGCGCGATAGCGACGAGCGAAATCAATGACATAAGCTGCAGGGCCAACAATTCGATCAATTGATCGTCGTGGTCACACGGGCAATCCGGACAGCGGCAATCGAGTTACCAGCACGGTGGCCCACGGCAAGCCTAGTACGCTTCTGACTTATTCGTATCTCTTATCAGGTCTCAACCGGCCAGTTTTCACCAGCGCTCCGTTAAGGTTAGCCCCCTATAAAGCACTCAGCTAATAGGTGGCGTATTCGGTCCTGATAGGCCTAGTCTTTTACCTGACACCCAAGGAAGGAATAGACCTGTTACACGACGTACGCCTGTACGGGAGAGCACCAGACCATGAATAAGTGCCGGCGCTGCACGGCCGTCCACGAAGCTGGCCACGCCCTGGCTTTTTGGTGGAATGGTCAGCACATCGAGCGCATCACTGTGCGCACCAGGACAGAAGCCTGCACCGGCCCAATGATTGATCTGCGCGGCAACCCGCAAAACGTAGAGGGGTTGGTCGAGGCTGATTACCTGGTCCCGCACCCATCCTTCGACGCGCCCGGGATTGCTGAATACCTACCCTCAATGATCGATTCTATTGAGCGCGACCTTCTCGACTGCTTCGCCGGCCCGGTGGCCGAAGCAGTCTACAGGCGCACCAAATCGGACAAGTTCACCTGGGCCAGCGGCCGGGGGGACCGCTGCCGGGGTTACGAATTGATCAGTTTGCTGCCTGCACGAAAGCTACTCGACGCCGAATCCCGGGCAATCGCCCGCTCCTGCTGTCTGGTGCGTCACTACTGGCCCGCTGTCACCGCTGTCGCGGATCTTCTACAAGAGCACGGCACGGTTAACGGGGAAGCTATAACAGCGCTGCTGTGCGAAGTCACCGGGGAGTCACCGACGCGGCTCACTAATGACCTGGCAACCCTCGATATGCGACGCAACAGGCGGTGGACTGCCGCCCACTCGAAGCTACTTTTCAGCAAAGCCCGGCAACCATCTGACCGAACTGACTTCGATTGCCGGTGACTTCGTTCAGTAGTCTTTTAGCTGGCGGTGAGTTAATCCCTTTGTTTTTATGGAGGGTGACACACCGCTGAACTCGTCTCAGTAATCGACCCAGACCCCGCCTTTGTCCGCAGACTGGACACAGCGCTCGACCCAGCGAACACCTTCGACTCCGGCATGGATATCCGGATAGCGCAGCGTCGCCAAGCGCTCATGATTGCCGCGGTTGGCGGCGTCCATAGCCACGGCGAAACGGTAGTAAAGATTGGACCACGCGTCGAAGAGCCCTTCCGGGTGCCCCGCACCGATTCGGTCATCGAGCACTGCATCGGGATGCAAATACCCCATGCCGCGCTCCAGCACTTGCGCGGGTTTGCCCTGGACTTCGAATGACAGCTGGTTTGGCCGCTCGTCCCACCACTCGAGGCTGGCTTTAGAGCCGATCACGCGAATTTTCTGGCCGTGCATGGAGCCGGCGTTCACGGCGCTTGACCACACACTGCCCATTGCCCCGCCTTCGTATTCCATCAGCGTGTAGGCATTGTCCTCAAGCGGTGCGCGGCTTTTGACAAAGCTCTGACGGGTGCATAGCAGCCTTTTGATCTTGAGTTCGGGCAGCATGACTTCCGACAGGTACAGCGGATGGGTGCCGACATCTCCCAGTACATAGCTGGGGCCGGCGAAACGCGGATCGACTCGCCATTGGGTCGCCTCGCTTTGCGCCTCCACCGGCTCGCAATGGAAACCATGGGCAAACTGCATGTGCACCATGCGAATCTCGCCCAGTTCGCCCTGGGCAATCATGTGCCGGGCCTGTTCGATCAGTTGATGTCCGGCGTAGCCGTAGGTCACCCCCACTACCCTGTTGTTTGACACGGCAATTTCCCGCAGCGTCTGCGCCTCCTCGAGGGTGAAGCACAGCGGCTTTTCGCAGACCACGTGCAACCCTGCTTCCAGGGCGGCCTTGGTGATTGCGAAATGGGTGCCATTGGGCGTCGCCACTGAAACCGCCTGGATGCCATCCGGCCGCCCTGCCTCACCTTCAAACAGGCTGCGATAGTCGGCATAGCAGCGTTCGGGGTCGACTCCCAGTTCCACGCCGAACGCCCGACCGCGCTCCGGGTTCAGGTCGAAGGCGCCAGCGACCAGCACAAACGACTGGTCACGCAATGCCGCGCTGCGGTGGATGTAGCCAATCTGACTGTCGCGTCCACCGCCAACCATGGCCCAACGAAGAGGTTCGGGAATACGCTTGCTGCCATTGATCATCGATAAGTCCCTTGCGTGAGAGAAATCAGAAACCTGCTTGAGAGAGGTAGGCGCGGCTGGCAGCAACGTCGCGCAGGCTGCCATGGACGTTACGCGGATCGCGTTCTTGCTCGACGGTGATGTAGCCCTGGTAACCGAGCTCGGTGATCAGCTCACGCAAGGCGCGATAGTCGATGACACCCTGGCCGATCGGGCACATCACGCCCCTGGCGCAGGCCCCGAAAAAGCTGATGTGCTCACCCAATACCTGATCGAACACCGCCTGATCAATGTCTTTGAAATGCAGGTAATCCAGACGATCCGCGTACTGGCGCAGGGTCTGAACCGGGTCCATGCCGGCGTAGTAGAGATGGCCGGTGTCCAGGCATAGACCGGCCACTTCGTAGGGAATGTCGGCAACCAATTGCGCCAGCTCGTCGGCGAACTCGATGTAGCCGCCGGCATGCGGGTGAATCACCGTACGAACGCCGAACTCCAGCCAGGCCAGATCAGCAATGGCCCGGATGTGATTCATCATGCCCCGCCAGGCGTCAGGTGCCAGACGCGGTGCTCGTTCGGAGTGTCCGGCCGCGTAGTCACGTTCCTCATGCCCCCAGTCGATAACCACCAGGCAAGGCATGGCGAAGCGCTGCCCCGGTTCCTGCGGCACTGCTGGCAGTTGCTTGAGCAAGGCACAAATATTTCGGGTTTGTGTCAGCACGTTCGGCAGATTGGCCGGATCGACCAGATTGTCGAATACAGTGCCGGCCACCACATGCAGGCCCTGCTCGGCGAGCACCGTGCGGACTGCCGCAGCGTCTAGCGGCAGGTAGCCATACGGCCCCAGTTCGATGCCGCGATACCCGGCTTGCGCGGCTTCGCTGAGCACCTGTTGCCACGCTGGCAGATGAGGATTGTTGACGTCGTCTACGCCCCAGCAACAGGGTGCAGTGGAGATATGGAGGGTCATGTCAGGTTCCGATGATTGTTGTTATGAGTGGTGCTGTTTCGCTCGGAGAAATCCTAAGTTGCCAGGGTGCACGACTGCTATAGTCCTGCAGCCATACCTGTCAGAACCCGTCAAAAACATTAAAGAGCCTTTCATTTCATGTCAGAGACCCATCACCCGGCCGGCCGTCGTTCAACCATGGAAGATGTCGCCGAGGCCGCCGGCGTTAGCCTGTCCACCGTGGATCGGGTGATGAATCTGCGTGCCAACGTTCGCGCCGATACTGCGCGGCGCATTGCCGAAGCCGCTGCCCGGCTGGGCTTCTACGGTCGCAATGTGATCGAGCAACGCCTGCTTCAGCAGCGACCGACCGTACGCCTGGGGTTTCTGCTACAAAAGCGTGGCGTGGCGTTTTATCAAGGGCTGGCCAAGGCCTTGGCCGAGGCAGCGGCATCCAGCGTCCGCGCCCAGGTTCGGGTGATGATTCATTACATCGATGACCTCGCCCCGGCCGCCACTGCACAACGCATCCTCAAGCTACAAGGAGAGGTCGATGCTCTGGGTTTGGTGGCGGCAGATCATCCCGCCGTGCGCGAAGCGATGGCGCAGTTGCGTGCCGCCGGCATTCCCGTTGTTGCTCTGGTTTCCGAGCTGAGTGCGTCGGCTGGCGCCAGCTATGTCGGTGTCGACAACCGGTCAATGGGGCGCACGGCTGGTTGGTTCATCAAGAACCTGGCGCCCCACGCGGGGCCTGTGGCGGTGATGGTAGGAACGCAGCGTTTTCAGTGCCAGGAACTGT
This sequence comes from Pseudomonas helvetica, assembly GCF_039908645.1. Lineage (NCBI taxonomy): Bacteria > Pseudomonadati > Pseudomonadota > Gammaproteobacteria > Pseudomonadales > Pseudomonadaceae > Pseudomonas > Pseudomonas helvetica. Next base: position 2,953,123 of record NZ_CP150917.1, on the reverse strand, counting down.
GCGAAATGAGCGTGCGCTCCTTTCTTGCGGAGCAATCCCAAGACTGGGAGCTATTGGCAACACGCCTCACCCTGGAGGACGAAGAGTTCGCCTATGCCGGCACGCTCGACCTCCTGAGCAGTCAGCCCGACCTTGTCGGCTTGTACGTGGCCGGCGGCGGTATCGAGGGCGTCATCAACGCCCTGCGCGAGCTGAAAGCCCAGAACGTCGCGCTTCCCACAGTTGTATGCCACGACCTGACACCCATCACCCAAGCGGCCCTGCGTGACGGCATTGTTCAAGCCGTACTGTCGCATCCCGTCGTGGCACTGGCGCAGACTGCCGTGAACGTGATGGTGGATGCAGCGATAGACCCATCGTCAGCCATCGCCACGAAGCTCATGCTTGCACTTCAGATTGACGTGTCTGAAAGCGTTTAGAGACCAAGCGATAACAGGAACGAAACTCTCAACTGCACAACGCACATTCAGCAGTTCGTTTCATATTTAAAACAAATCCGTCATTTCCTCGCATCCGGCGTTACCTATAAAAGCGCCCCCTTCTCGTAATTCCCCCTGCCCTACACATTCAACGTGCAATTTCGTGCCATATAAGAAACCACGTTTTATATATGAAACATCCAATAAATACTGAATTTTCAGTAACTCATTAATAAGAAAGGGTTTTTAAACAAAAAACCAACTTGGCAAGTCTCTGGCATTGTTCATGCACTAAACAACGTATCACCTATAAAACAGACCAGAGACCCTTTCCAATGGCTGTGAACGAGATGTACGCCATCGCCCCTCAATGGAATAAGCCCGCTCCCAAGGAAGATCAGGAGCCCACCGAAATTGAATTTCGCAATGTCGGCAAATGTTTCCCGGCCAAAGGAAAGTCCGAAGCGCCATTTGCCATTCGCGAGGTCAACTTCAAGATTCGCCGCGGTGAAGTGGTGTCGATCATCGGCCCTTCCGGTTGCGGCAAGAGCACCATTCTCAATATGGGCTCCGGGCTGTATCGGCCGACCGAAGGCGAGGTCTTCGTCGCTGGTGAAGCGGTCACCGGCCCGGTCCGTCAGGTCGCGTTCATGCTGCAAAAAGACCTGCTGATGCCGTGGCGCAGCATTCGTCGCAATGTCGAACTGGGTCTGGAAATTCAAGGTGTGCCGGCGGCCAAGCGTCAGGCCGTAGCCAAAGATCTGCTCGATCGTTGCCACCTGCAAGGCTTTGCCGACCACTACCCGTTCCAGCTGTCGGGTGGCATGCGTCAACGCGCTGCCCTGGCTCGCACCCTGGCCATCGACCCGCAAGTGCTGTTCCTCGACGAACCGTTCTCGGCCCTCGATGCGCAGACCAAGATGATCCTGCAGCAGGACATGGCGCGGATGCTGTTCGATGAAAAGAAAACCGCTCTGTTCATTACCCATGACCTGATCGAAGCCATTGCCATGTCCGACCGGCTGCTGGTCATGAGTGCCCGCCCGGGCACCATCATCGAAGAGATCACTGTCGATTTGCCGTTTCGTGACAACCCGCTGGAGCGCCGCAAGCTGCCGGAAATCGGCCCGCTGGTCGGTCGCCTGATGGAGTTGCTGCAAGTCGGCGAAGACACCGAGCTGCATTGATCAACGCCGTTGTGGCCATCAACCGAATCAGGAGTACGCATGTTCAAGTCTCTGTTTCAACGCTTCAGCCAGGTCACCGGTATCGCGCTCGGCCTGGGCATGGCTTTCGCCGCCCAGGCGCAGTCGACCGACGTGACTTACTTGTTGCCGGCGCCGCCGAACCTACCGGCGTTCGCCCCGTGGATCATCGCGCAGCAGAAGGGTTACTACACCGCCCAGAACCTGAACATGACCTTCATCGCTGCCAAGGGCGGTGTGGATGTGGCGAAACAGATCGGTGCCGGTAACGCCATGCTCGGCGGTGCTCTGGGTGATACCCCGATTGTGGTGCGGGCCAACGGTATTCCAGTGCGCGCCGTCGCGGTGCTGGGCGCCGGCGGCGTGACGATGATTGCCACCAATGCAGCCGAAAACATCAACTCGATCACCGACCTCAAAGGCAAGACGATGACCGTGATGTCCTACTCGGACACCACCTACTACGCCTTGCTCGCCTCTCTACGCCGAGCCGGCCTGAGCAAAAACGATGTGAACATTCAGGCAGCCGGGCCTTCGGGCGTCTGGCAGTTGTTCTCGGCCGACAAAGCCCAGGCAATGGCCGGCGTGCCGGACTGGGTGGTCAACGCCGAAGAAGCCGGCGCGAAGATCAAGCTGATCCCTCAATCGCAGATTTTCGAGAGCATGGCCCAGGCGATCCTCGCTTCCGACGATGCCATCGAGCATCACCCCGAGATTGTTCGCGGCGTGGTCCAGGCCACCCTGCAAGGCATGCGCGACATCATTCAGGACCCCAAAGCCGCCGCGGTCACCTTCGCCAAGGCTGTCCCCGCCTATGCCGGCAAGGAAGCGTCGCTGGAGAAAATCTTCAGGCTCTACGTCGAGCATGTCTATGCCAATCAGGCCGTTCTGGGCCGAATCGATCCGGCACGACTTGAAGCGGTCCGTCAGTTCTACGTCAGCGAAGGCATCGTCAGCCATGAGCCAAAACTCGACGAGCTGTACACCAATCAATTCATCGACACCCAAACAGCCGCGCAATAACGGCGAGTGACAACAAGGTACCGACACGATGAAAAACCTTAATAACTCCGTGCTGGGCAGCGTTGCACTGCTGATCCTGTTCCTGGTGCTCTGGCAGTGGGGCCCGGGACTGCTCGGCATGCCCGAATTCGTCATGCCGCAACTGAGCCGTGTGGCCCAGGAAAGCCTGGTGATGTGGCAAACCGGAGGTCTGCTGCAACACACTCTGATTACCGCGTTCGAAATCATTGTCGGCTTCGGTCTGGGAGCCCTGCTCGGCGTGGCCATCGGTGTCTCGCTGGGACTCTCGCCCGCCGCCGAAGCCATGCTGTCGCCCTACATTCTGGCGCTGCAAATCGCCCCGAAAGTCGCCTTCGCTCCGCTATTTGTCATGTGGCTGGGCTACACCATCTATCCGAAGATCCTGATCGCCATCCTGATCGTGTTCTTCCCGGTGATGATCAACGTACTGTCGGCGATCCGCACCGTTGACCCGGACATGATCAACCTCGTCCGGACGATGAACGCCAGCCGCTGGCAGATCTTTCGCCTGGTGGAATTCCCTTCGGCCATGGCCGCACTGTTCTCCGGCCTGCGCATAGCGTCGACCCTGGCCGTGATCGGCGTCACCGTCGGTGAACTGGTCGGTGGCAACCAGGGCCTGGGCTTCCTGCTGGTCGATGCCGAAGGCCAGGGCAATACCGCGGGTGTGTTCGTGGCCATCGTCATGCTCACGCTGATCGGTGTACTCGCTTATGGCGCGGTGGTCTGGACCGAGAAACGCGTCCTGCACTACATGCCCAAAGCCATGCTGAGTACCCAATGATGACGACCCTCAATCGTTTGCTCGAAGGCCGTCGGGTGCTGGTCACCGGTGGCGCCCGCGGGTTGGGTTATGCCTTTGCCCAGGCCATCGGCCGGGCCGGCGCCCACGTGGTGATCGCCGACATTCTCGCCGAGCGTGTTCAGCAATCGGCCGCCGAGCTGGTCGCCGAAGGCCTGACCGTTCATGGCGTGGCCGTCGATCTGGCGCAACCCGACTCGATCGACACCTGCGTGGCTGAAACCACCCGGCTGCTGGGTGGCCTCGACGGTCTGGTGAACAACGCCTCGATCACCAATTCCGGTGGCAAGACGTGCGAAGAGCTGAGCCTCGATACCTGGGATCAGGTCATGCACGTCAATGTCCGCGGCACCTGGCTGATGACCAAGGCGTGCCTGCCGGCCCTGCGCGCCAGCGGTCATGGCGCCATCGTCAACCTGGCATCCGACACGCCGCTGTGGGGCGCGCCGAACCTGCTGGCGTATGTCGCAAGCAAGGGCGCAATCATCGCCATGACCCGCAGCCTGGCCCGCGAACTGGGTACCGACAACATCACGGTCAACGCCATCGCGCCTGGCCTGGTGCTGGTCGAAGCCACCGCCTATGTGCCTGAAGCACGTCACCGTTTGTACAACGAGCAGCGGGCCATTCAACGCCCGCAACTCCCCGAGGACGTCAGCGGCGCCGTGCTCTTCGCGCTGTCCGACCTCGCCCGTTTCATCACTGGACAAACCCTGCCGGTCAACGGCGGGTTCGTAATGCCTTGATCAGGAGACTGCCATGACTAATCTATCTGCACACTCATCTGCACATTCATCTGAGCAGCAAGACGCCCCGAAAAGCTGGGAACAGCCGGCCGGCAGTGACCTCGAAAGCTGGATGAACACCCGTATCGCCCGCTACGAAACGCGTCAGTACGATTGGAACGCGCTGAAATTCCAGGCCGACTACGACCCGAAATTCCGCCGCGCACAAATGCGTTACATCGGTACCGGCGGCACCGGTATCAGCACCGACATGAACACCATTCCCTCGGAGAACTTCACGTTCTCCACCATGGTGATTCCGGCCGGTCACGAAGGCCCGCCGCACCTGCACACCGACGTTGAAGAAGTGTTCTTCGTGCTGCGCGGCAAACTCAAAGTGGTGATCGAAAAGGACGGTGAGCGCTTCGAAACGATCCTGACCGACCGTGACGTCATTTCCGTGCCACCGGGCGTGTACCGCGAAGAGATCAACATCGGCGATGAAGATGCGCTGATGTGCGTGATGCTCGGTGCGAAAAAACCGCTGACCCCGACCTACCCGCCAGAACACCCTCTGGCCTCGATCAAGCGCGGATAAGCCCATGTCGTACGCCATCGATAATCTCGTCCCGCCGCTCACGGCTGACCTCCAGGCGCAGCTGGCCCTGCACTTTCCTTTGCGTACGCTGGGGATCGCTGGCGGTCGCCAGGCCTTTCGCGAATGCGGAACCGGGCCGGCGATTGTGTTGTTGCACGGGATCGGCTCGGGCTCGGCGTCGTGGTTAGAGGTGGCGCAAGCGCTTGGCCAGAGCGCACATGTGATTGCCTGGGACGCTCCCGGCTACGGTGACTCCACGCCGCTGAGATCGCTGGCCCCCGACGCTTCGGACTACGCCGAACGACTGCTGCAGATGCTCGATGCGCTAGGCATCCAGCGCTGTGTGCTGGTCGGTCACTCGCTCGGGGCGATTACTGCCACAGCGTTCGCCAGCGGCGTGCACCAACAGCGGATCAGCCGGCTGGTGTTGATCAGTCCGGCCCGGGGCTACGGTCATCCATCGCGCGCCTTGCAGCGCCAGGAAGTGCGCAGCAAACGCCTGCAAGCCCTGGAACAACTGGGCATTCAACGCATGGCCGAACAACGCAGCGCCTACATGCTTTCGCCCACTGCCAGCCCAAAGGCACACGCCTGGGTGCAGTGGAACATGGCCCGGCTCAATCCCGATGGCTATCGCCAGGCCATAGAACTGCTGTGCAGCGAGGACCTGCTGCGGCACGCGCCACTGTCGATGCCTTGCGAAGTGCATTGCGGCGAAGCCGACGGCATCACCGCTCCCGAAAACTGCCTGCCCCTGGCCAAGGCCTTGGGAGGCACGTTCAACCTGATTACCGATGCCGGGCATGCCAGCCCCATCGAACAACCTTGTGTGGTGGCGGGCCGCTTGGCCTTTGCCATCAAAGAATCCCTGACAGGTGCATCGCTATGAACGATTCAGATCTGCTGAAGGATGCTCAGGACAAGTACATCGTGCCGGGCCTGGAGCGCGGATTGCTGCTGCTCTGCGAGTTCAGCCGGCGCAATCGCACGTTGACCGCGCCGGAACTGGCCCGGCGTCTGGCACTGCCGCGCTCGACGATCTTTCGCCTGCTGACGACACTGGAAACCATGGGGTTTGTCACCCGCAGCGGCAATGAATACCGCCTCGGCATGTCGGTGCTGCGCCTGGGCTTCGAGTACCTGGCCTCGCTGGAGCTGACCGAACTCGGCCAACCGCTGCTGGCCCGCTTGTGCGACCGCCTCAACTACCCGAGCAATCTGGTGGTGCGCGATGGCCGCTCGATCGTCTACGTGGCTAAAGTCTCACCACCGTCGGTGTTCTCCAACGCGGTGAATGTCGGCACTCGCCTCCCCGCCCACGCCACTGTCCTGGGGCGCATCCTGCTCGAAGACCTGTCGCTGGCCGAATTGCGTGAACTGTACCCGGAAGATCACCTGGAGCAATTCTCGCCCTGCACGCCGAAAACCGTGCTGGAGCTGTTTGACATGGTTCAAGCCGACCGTCAGCGCGGTTTCGTCAGTAGCGAAGGTTTCTTCGAGTCAGCGATTTCGACCGTCGCCGCCCCGGTGCGCGATCAGACCGGGCATATCGTCGCTGCACTGGGCGTGACGATTCCGACCGTTCAGATCGGTCACGTCAACTTCAACGAATTGCTCCTGCAGGTGCGTCGCAGTGCCGACGAGCTGTCGCGGTTGCTCGACTACAACAGCGCTGCCGCCCACGACGGCCAGAACCGCGTAACGGCCTTGATGAGGGATTGAGATGAGTCTCTATCAACTGCAAGACAGCACCGCAATCGTCACTGGCGGCTCTTCGGGGATTGGCCTGGCCTGCGTCGAGCTGTTGCTCGAAGCCGGCGCAGCCGTGGCCTTCTGCGGTCGCGACGAAAATCGCCTGCGCAGTGCCGAAGCCGGATTGCGTCAACGCTTCCCCGAGGCACGGTTGCTGGCCCACGTGTGCAATGTGCTCGACGCGGACTCGGTCAACGCCTTTGCCGCCGCCAGCCTGGCCGCACTGGGGCCGGCCAGCGTGCTGATCAACAACGCCGGACAAGGTCGGGTGTCGACCTTCGCCGACACCCCCGATAGCGCCTGGACCGAAGAGTTGCACTTGAAATTCTTCTCGGTGATCAACCCGGTCCGCGCGTTCAAGGCACAGCTTGAAAGCCAAGCGAACGCGGCCATCGTCTGCGTCAATTCGCTACTGGCCAGCCAGCCGGAACCGCACATGGTCGCCACCTCGGCCGCTCGCGCCGGGGTCATGAACCTGGTGCGTTCGATGGCCACCGAATTTGCCGGTGAAGGCATTCGGGTCAACGGCATTCTCATTGGCCTGGTCGAGTCCGGGCAATGGCGCCGACGTTTTGAAGCCCGCGAAGAGCGGGATCTTGACTGGACCCAATGGACCGCCCAACTGGCGCAACGCAAACACATTCCCTTGGGGCGTCTGGGCCTGCCGATTGAAGCGGCCCGCGCGATCCTGTTTCTGGCCTCGCCTCTGTCGGCTTACACCACAGGCAGCCATATCGATGTTTCTGGAGGCCTGTCCCGCCATGCGTAATGAAAATACTGTCACCGTTGGCGCTGCCATCACCGCGTTTCTCGAACAATGCGACGTCAAAGCCGCATTCGGCGTGATCTCGATCCACAACATGCCGATCCTCGATGCGTTCGCCGTTCGGGGCAACATCCGCTTCGTCATGGCCCGTGGTGAAGCCGGCGCCACCAACATGGCAGACGCCTATGCCCGCACCACCGGTGGTCTGGGCGTCTGCCTGACGTCCACCGGTACCGCGGCCGGTAACGCCGCCGGGGCCATGGTCGAAGCCCTGACCGCCGGCACGCCGCTGCTGCACATTACCGGACAGATCGAAACGCCGTACCTGGATCAAGAGTTCGCGTACATCCACGAAGCGCGTGACCAATTGACCATGCTCAAGGCCGTCTCGAAGGCCGCGTTCCGTGTGCGCAGCGTCGAAACCGCCATCAGCACCCTGAAGCTGGCCGTGCAAACCGCGTTGACCGCGCCTACCGGGCCGGTCAGCGTGGAAATCCCGATCGATATCCAGTCGACCTTTATCCCGATGCCGACCGACCTGTCTCCCCTGCCGATTCCGGTTGCCGTGCCCGCGCCCGAAGCGCTGGACCTGGTCGCCGAGCGTCTGGTCACGGCCACACGTCCACTGCTGTGGCTTGGCGGCGGCGCGCGGCATGCAGGCCCCCAAGTCAAGCGCCTGCTGGACATGGGCGTCGGCGTGATCACCTCGACCCAGGGTCGCGGTGTGGTCAATGAAGATGACGAACGCTGCCTTGGCGCGTTCTCGCAAAACAAACGGGTCGAGCAGTTCCTGCAAAGCTGCGATGCCCTGCTGATCGCCGGTTCGCGCCTGCGCAGCAACGAGACGTTCAAGTACGCGCTGAAATTGCCCCGCAATACCCTGCGTATCGACGCCAACCCGGCCATCGAAGGTCGCAGCTACAACAGCGAGCTGTTCATCTGCGGTGATTCGGCGCTGGCCCTCGAAGGCCTGGCCGACCGTCTCGAAGGTCGCCTGCAGATCGACCCGATGTTCCTCGCCGAACTCAAGGACGTCCGCGAAAAGTCCCGCACCCAACTGATGGCCGACCTTGGCCCGTACTCGGCCATGGTCGAGCAACTGCAAGCCCTTACCGGGCGCAATTTTTCCTGGGTTCGCGACGTCACGCTGTCCAACAGCATCTGGGGCAACCGCCTGCTGACCCTGTTCCATCCGCGCGCAGGCGTGCATGCGCTGGGCGGCGGCATTGGCCAGGGCCTGTCGATGGGTATTGGTGCCGCGGTGGCTGCTGCGCAAACGGCGCCTGAACGCAAGGTCTTCGCCCTGGCCGGTGACGGCGGTTTCATTCTCAACCTCGGCGAGCTGGCGACGCTGGTGCAGGAAAAGGCCAACGTGGTGATTCTGCTGATGAACGATCAGCGTTACGGCGTGATCCGCAACATTCAGGACGCGGTCTATGGCAGCCGTCACTGCTACGTCGACCTGCACACGCCGGACTATTCCAAGCTGTCTGAATCGCTGAACCTGCGCCACGGCCTCGTGACCGACCTGAAGGATTTCGGCAACGTCGTCGACAGCGCACTGGCTCAACCCGGGCCGTTCCTGCTGGAAGTCGACATGCTCAGCGTCGGCAGCTTTGCCACCCAGTTTGCCGGTCCGCCCAACAGCGAAACCAAAGCGCAGAAAGCCACGGCTTGAGGACTTCGTCATGTTGCATATCACCATGATCGGCTGCGGCGCCATTGGCGTCGGCGTGCTCGAGTTACTGGAGAAGGACCCGCAGCTGTGCGTTGATTACGTCATTGCCTCGGCCGGATCCGAAGAACTGGTGCGCCAGCGGCTGGCGTGTTTCAAACAGCCGCCGCAGGTGCTGACCGCGTTGCCAGCCGACGCCCGCCCCGACCTGCTGGTCGAGTGCGCCGGCCACCGCGCCATCGAAGAACATGTGCTGCCAGCGCTGGAGCGTGGCATTGCGTGCCTGATCGTCTCGGTCGGTGCGCTGTCCGAAGTCGGCCTGGTCGAACGCCTTGAAGCAGCGGCAGAACGTGGCCAGACCCGCATCGAATTGCTGCCTGGTGCCATCGGTGGCATCGACGCCTTGTCCGCGGCCAAGGTCGGCGGACTGGATTCGGTCAATTACACCGGTCGCAAACCGGCACGCGCCTGGAAAAACACCCCCGCCGAACAGGCCTGTGATCTGGACAGCATTACCGAAGCCACGGTGATTTTTCAGGGTAGCGCCCGCGAAGCGGCACGCCTTTATCCAAAAAACGCCAACGTCGCCGCAACCTTGTCGCTGGCCGGGCTCGGCCTCGATCGCACCCACGTGACGCTGATCGCCGACCCACTGAGCGAGGAAAACGTCCATCACTTCGAAGCGCGCGGCGCCTTTGGCGGTTTCGAATTGAGTTTGCGTGGCAAGCCGCTGCTGGCCAACCCGAAGACCTCGGCGCTGACCGTCTACAGCGTCGTCCGCGCCTTGGGCAACCACGCCCATGCAATTTCGATTTAGGGGACCGTCGATGACTCTCGAACAGACTTTACCGATCTGCATTGCCGGCGAATGGCGACTGGGTCGCGGCGAGCGCTACGCCACACGCTACCCCGCCACCGGCGAAGCGGTTGCCTGGCTCAATGCCGCCAGTGTCGAAGACGTCGAGGACGCCGTGCACGGCGCCCACCAGGCGTTTTTGCACAGCGGCTGGGCACAGCGCAAACCCCATGAACGGGCCAGCGTGCTGTATCGCATTGCCGAGCTGATCCGTCAGCGCAGCGAAGAACTGGCGCAATTGCAGCGTCAGGACAACGGCAAACCAATCAACGAAACCCGTGCTCTGGTCGCCAGCGCCGCCGGAACTTTCCAGTTCTTCGCCGCGGCCTGTGAAACCCTCGAAGAAACCATCACGCCATCGCGGGGTGATTTCGTCAGCATGAGTGTTTACGAGCCGATGGGGGTCATCGCCACGATCACGCCGTGGAACTCACCGATTGCCAGCGAAGCGCAGAAAGTCGCTCCGGCACTCGCTGCCGGCAATGCGGTGGTGATCAAACCGGCGGAAATCACCCCGTTGATGGCCTTGCAACTGGCGCGCATCTGCGAAGACGCCGGATTGCCGAAAGGTCTGCTCAGTGTGCTGCCTGGCAAGGGCTCGCTGCTCGGCGATGCGTTGACCCGTCATCCTCTGGTCAAGCGCGTGTCGTTCACCGGCGGCACTAAAACCGGCAAACACATTGCTCACATCGCCGCAGACAAGATGATGCCGGTGTCGCTGGAACTGGGCGGTAAATCACCGACCATCGTTCTCGATGACGCCGACCTCGACCATGCCGTGGCGGGTGTGCTGTACGGCATCTTCAGTTCTTCGGGCGAAGCCTGTATCGCCGGTTCGCGGTTATTCGTCGCCCGTGCTCTGTACGAGCCGTTCATGGCGCGTCTGGTAGCGGCGGCAACCGAACTGCGTGTCGGTGATCCGGCGGATGAGCGCACGCAAATGGGCCCGCTGATCAGCGCAGGCCACCGTGAGTCGGTCGAGCGCTACGTCGCGCTGGGGCTGGCCGAAGGTGGACGTTTGCTGCTCGGTGGGCAACGCCCGAGCGGTGGTGTTTACGACCAGGGCTATTACTACCCGCCGACCATCCTCGAAGGCTTGAACAACAGCCAACAGGTCTGCCAGGAAGAAATCTTCGGACCGGTGCTGGTGGCCATGCCGTTTGATGACGAAGCGCAATTAATCGAACAGGCCAACGACAGTTTGTATGCCCTCGCCGCCGGGATCTGGACGCGCGACTACAAACGCGCCTGGGCGCTGGGTCGAAAAATCCAGGCCGGCACGGTGTGGATCAACACCTACAAACAGTTCTCGATTTCCACCCCCTTCGGCGGCTGGCGCGACAGTGGCCTGGGCCGAGAAAAAGGTCGCCTCGGCATCCTGCAATACATGGAACAGAAGAGCCTTTATTGGGGCATGAATGAACAGCCACTGGCCTGGGCCGGTGTGCAACAAGAGGTAGGGTTATGAGCGTCTTAGGCATTGATGAAGTCACTTACGGCGTCGAGGACCTCGACACCAGTGCGCGTTTTTTCAGCGATTGGGGCCTGACAAAAGTCAGCGAGCAAGCCGACGAGGTGATCTTCGAAACCCTCAACGGCTGCCGAGTGGTGCTCGCCGACATCAACAAGGCAGGCCTGCCGCCCGCCATCGAAGCCGGTTCGACGGTACGCGAAGTGGTCTGGGGGGTTGAAAGCGCGGCTGATCTTGCGCTCTACAGCCAGCGCATCGCTCAGGATCCGGGTTTCATCAATGCCAATGGCCGTATCGGTTGCACCGACCCCAATGGCCTGGCGATCCGCCTGCAAGTGACCCGCAAGCGCGAACTGGAGATCGAGTGCAGCGGCCACAACACCTGGCAAACCAAAGGCCGAATCAACAAGGCCGCGCCGATCTACGAGCGCGCCACGCCGATCGAGGTCGGTCATGTGGTGTTTTTCGTCAAAGACGTGAACGCCTGCGAAGCTTTCTATCACGAGCGTTTCGGCTTCCAGGCCTCCGACCGCTATCCGGATCGCGGAGCCTTCCTGCGCACTGCCGAAGAAGGCGGTCACCACGACCTGTTCATGCTGCAACTGCCCGCCCCTCGTGCGGGCCTGAACCACGTCGCCTTCACCGTGCGCGACGTGCACGAAGTATTCGGCGGCGGCATGCACATCTCCCGCAGCGGCTGGGCAACGGAAATCGGCCCCGGTCGGCACCCGGTGTCTTCGGCGTTTTTCTGGTACTTCAAGAACCCGGCCGGCGCGCTGGTCGAGTACTACGCCGATGAAGACCAACTGACCGGCGAATGGCAGCCGCGCGCCTTTGAGCCTGGCCCGACGATGTTTGCCGAATGGGCGATTGCCGGCGGCATCGATGGCAATACCCGACGCCAGCAACATGTCGAAGCGCCGCAAGGCAAGTTCCTTACCGACAAACCGAAATCCTGAGCAGGAGTAGCCCATGTCTTCACTGAATATCGCGATTGCCGGTGCCGGTATCGGCGGCTTGACCGCCGCTATTGCGCTGCTCCGCGCGGGCCATAACGTCACCGTATTCGAACAGTCGAAAGCCTTCTTGCGGGTTGGTGCCGATATCAACCTGACACCCAATGCCGTACGCGCCCTGGACGGTCTGGGTGTTGGCGCCGCAGTGCGAATCCCGGCCGCGCGTCCAACGCATCGGATCAGCCGTATGTGGGACAGCGGCGAGGAAACCTCGCGCCTGGAGATGTCCGATACCGCCGAACATAAATACGGTGCGCCACAACTGACCATCCATCGTACCGACCTGCTTGCCGTGCTGGCGGACGTCTTTCCTCCAGATCAGGTGCAGTTTGGTAAACGCGCCGAGCAAGTCCTGCAAACCGCCGACGGTATCGAGTTGCGCTTCAAGGATGGCAGCCACCACGTCACCGACCTGCTGATCGGTGCTGATGGCATCCATTCGGTGGTGCGCAATGCGCTGTTCGGTGATGAACAACCGCGCTTTACCGGTGTGGTTGCCTACCGTGCCGTCGTCCCGGCCGAGCGCGTGGCCCATGTGCCGAACATTCAAGCGTTCACCAAGTGGTGGGGACCGACCCCGCAAAGCCAGATCGTGACCTTTCCCCTGAATCAGGGCCGGGACATCTTCATCTTCGCCACCACCGCCCAGGACAGCTGGCATGAAGAATCCTGGACCAGCGCCGGCGATGTCGACGAGTTGCGCAGCCACTACCAGGACTTCCATCCGGATGCTCTCGCCCTGCTCGACGCGTGCACCGAAGTGCTCAAGACCGCGTTGTATGAGCGTGATCCGCTGCCGTTCTGGTCCAAGGGTTCGATGACCTTGCTGGGCGATGCCTGCCATCCAATGATGCCGTTCATGGCTCAGGGCGCCGGCCAGGCTATCGAGGATGCGGTGGTGCTCGCTCGCCACCTGCAAGACCTGACCTGCACCTCGCAGATCGCTGACGGACTGCTCGCTTACCAGCAGGCACGACTGCAGCGCACCAGCCAGATACAGATCGGTTCGCGCGGCAATCAATGGCTCAAGGACGGTGGCAATGCCGACTGGGTGTATGGCTACGACGCCTGGGCCGTGCCGACATCAAGCGCGGCCTAGGACATATTCAGCAGCGAATGCTTCCCAGCGTATGACTTTATCCCCGTGCGCGAAATGATCTGCGAACGGGTACAAAACGGAGGTCAATGAGATGAGCAATACCGAACCCTACCTGGAGCCACATCAGGCCCGTAAACGGCCCAACACCCAATTCGAAGAGTTGCTCGGCGACTCCATCGAACGCGCCTTTGGCAATGGGGTGACCGAGTTGCCCGACCTGCTCGCGCACCTGAACCTGGCCGGGCCGCCCTGCCCGCTGACCACCGGAGAGTGGACCGCGGACGCCTATAAAACCCTGATGGCTCGGCTGGGCGAATGACCCACCGGAGGTAAATAAGAAATGACTATGAATACAACCGTCGATCCTGCCGAAAACCTCTTGGCCAATGGTTTGAAGAACCTTTGGTTCCCGGTCCTGCCATCCGATCAGTTGGGCGAAAAACCAGTGTCGATCCGCCGACTGGGCTACAAAATCGCCTTGTGGCGCGACAACGACGGCAGCGTCCACGCCCTCGAAGATCACTGCCCGCATCGCGGCGCGCCATTGTCCCAGGGCCCGGTGCTGGGCGATCGCCTGCAATGCCCTTATCACGGCGTCGAAGTACGCTGCGACGGCACCGTCACCAAAGTCCCCGGCAGCCCGGGATGCAAGCTCGAAGGCAGCCGCCCGACGCGGATGTTCCACACCCGTGAAGCCGCCGGCGCAATCTTTCTCTACAACGCTGCCGAACCGCACGTCGACACTCCGCCGGAACTGGTCCTGCCCGAGCAACTGACCTCCCCTGAATGGAGCAGCTTCGTTTGCTACACAGAGTGGAAAGGCGACTACCGCTACGTCATCGATAACGTCATGGACCCGATGCACGGCACCTACCTGCACAAGATGTCGCACTCCATGAGCGAAGGCGAAGCTACTGCCAAGTTCGTCACCCGCGACACGGACAATGGTTTCTTCTTCGAGAAGGAAGGCCAGCGCGGGGTGAATTTCGACTGGACCGAGTTCATGGACAATGGCTGCCATTGGCTGCGTCTGGAAATCCCTTATCCGAAAACCGGTGGCCCGGGCGGCAACTTCACCATCATCGGCAGCTACACGCCGAGCAGCCGTTCGTTGTCGGCGGTGTTCCACTGGCGTTGCCGTCCGCTGACCGGCTGGCAGCGCGACACCTGGCGCTTCCTCTACAAGAATCGTCTGGAAGCACGGCACTGGGCAGTGCTGGAACAGGATCGGGTGTTGCTCGAATTCATGGAGCCGGACGCCAACCAGCGGGAAAACCTCTACCAGCATGACCTCGGTGTGGTGCGTCTGCGTCGCTACCTGAAAAACGCTGCCAAGGCCCAACTGGAGTTGATCGACGCGAAGCAGTTGCCATGAATCTGCCTATTGTCGAAAAGAGGTGAACGATGTCCCATTCCTCCCCCCTCACCGCGCTCGTGCATACCTTGCGCTACGAAGCCGAAGGCATCATCAGTGTCGAGTTGCGGCCGTTTGGCGACACGGTGTTCGCCCCGTTCGACGCCGGCTCGCACATTGACCTGCATTTGCCCAATGGTTTGGTGCGCAGTTATTCGCTGCTCAACTCGCCGACCGATCAAGGCCGTTATGTGATCGGTATCCTGCGCGATCGCAACAGCCGTGGCGGCTCCGAATACGTACACGGGCACTTGCGAGTCGGCATGCAACTGCCGATTTCATCCCCGCGCAATAACTTCCAGCTCGACCTGAGCGCCAGGCACAGCGTACTGGTGGCCGGCGGTATCGGCATCACGCCGATCTACTGCATGTTCCGCCAGCTGCTGGCACTGGGAAAATCCGCCGAGCTGATCTACTGCGCCCGGTCGCGGCAGGAGGCCGCGCTGGTGGAAGAGCTCAGTGGCCTGAGCGCCAACGTGCTTTACCACTTCAACGACGAAAAGGGCATGCCGCCAGACCTGAGTGCCTATCTGGCGGATCAGCCCAGCGACACGCACTTCTATTGCTGCGGTCCAACGCCGATGCTCGATGCGTTCGAAAGCACCTGCGAAGGCCTCGGCTATCCCCATGCGCATATAGAGCGCTTCGCGGCGGCCGAACTGCCGCCGTCCGAAGACGCGCAGAGCAGTTACAGCGTCGAGCTGAAAAAATCCGGCAAGACGCTTTCGATTGAGCCGGGTTTGAGTTTGCTCGACGTGTTGCTTGAGGCGGGCTGCGACATTGAGCACAGCTGTCGCGAAGGGGTTTGCGGTTCGTGCGAAACACGGGTTCTGGAGGGCGATATCGACCACCGCGATGGCGTACTGACCAAAGCCGAGCGCGCGGCGAATAAATCGATGATGGTGTGTGTATCGGGATGCAAGAGTCGGCGACTGGTACTTGATCTATAACACCGGGTTCAACTTTATCGAATAAACAGGCCGACATTTTTGTCGGCCTTTTTTATGGACGTGAAATAAAGACGCACAACAATGTGCAGTTTCGTTACCCCCTGAGGCCTACGTTTCACGGGCAACACAAAAAAACATGTTCCACGTATAAACAATTGTTTTTATTGAAATTATTACCTGCAACGGAAGAAGTCGGCAGTTGGCATAATTTCTGCTCTATCCCCCATAAGTTTATAGGCTATACGCCGTATTACCCATGAAACAGTAAAACAAAAAAAACGCACTCACTACCGCAACACTCGACGTCATCCGCCCATTGCCACATTAAAGGCAAGCGGGAAAGTGTTGCCGATCATTGTGCAGTGCTCAACTTTGCAGGGGAGTTCAATATGAAGAATCACGTTATATGCCTGGGGCTGATGATGACCAGTTGCATCAGTTTCGCTGGCGAACCCGGTCCTGCCTCGCCGGAGACGTCGAGTACCGCTAAAAAGCCGTTTCCGCATATCGCCTGGCGTAGCGATGATGGCGAAAGTAGCCTGGATATCGGCGGTGCCCTGCGGACCAACTACCGCGACGAACATTGGACCACCACTGAAAACAATGGCCGGTTTCTCTTCGACACGTTCCGCCTCGATGTGCAAGCGACCTACAAGAACCTCTTCAGTGATGTCGGCTACTGGTTCCAGGATGACGGCAAACGCTCCGTCGATCGTGGCTTCGTCGGCTATCGCCTGAACAGCAATTCAAACCTGCAAGTGGGCGCACCGTTCAAGCCGTTTGGCCTGGAACCGTATCCGCAGTTTGGCTGGAGTTATCACCTGCCCTTTTTCATGGGCTATGGCGTAAGCGCCGGCTCGGGTTTGAAGTACAGCTACAAGGATAAGGACTGGGATGTGCAACTCGCGTATTTCCCACGGATGTTGCCTTCCGACATTCGCTACTCGCCGGAAATCGGGCGTTTCGCCGACCTCAAGGACAATGCGATTCCCGCCATCCAGTCACGCCAGGACAACGAAAAACACAACCAGGTCAACGCCCGCGTCGCGCGCACCTTTGTCAACGATGGCTGGAAAACCGAAATCGGCGCGTCACTAGCTGCCGCCCAGCTGTACAACGCCACCACCAAAGAAGACGGCGACTACTGGGCCGGCGGCATTCACGCCATCATCAACGCAGGCCAATGGACCGTCTCCACCCAGGGCATCCGCTACGAGTACGATCCGAAAAACCCGGCCGGTGTCAGTAACGACTCAGTGCTGATGGGCGGTAACGGCCTGACACCCGCGTACCTGATTGCCGCCAAAGCCACCATTGCTTCGCTGAACGTCAGCTACGACATCCTCACGCCCAAACTGGGTCAGTTGAAAAAGATCAAGCTGTACAACGACTACAGTCGCCTGATGAAAGACCAGAAAGGTTGGGACGACTCGCAGATGTACACCGTCGGTGCGCAGTTCCTGGCCATGCCGATCATGGCCTGGGTCGACCTGACCTGGGCGAAAAATGCCAACCCCTACGGCGGTGCGGAAAACGGCTCCGGCTTTACCAACACCAGTTCGATCGGCAGCAATGCCTGGTATTACCGGACCAATGTCAACATCGGGTATTACTTCTGACTATTACTGCAGCTGCTGCAGCAATGAACTGCAACTGCCCTGACTAGTGCTTGTGCATTGACTCTTTAGACTCCCGATACGACCAATGTGTATCTGGAGTTCCAAATGGTTAGCACCGTGACAATTCAGGAAACTGGCGGGCCTCAGGTTATTTGCGCAAGGCGCGCCATGGCAGTTGCTTGAGCCGTAGGGTTTGGTTGCCGAGCTGCAACAAGGCCGAATTATTGTCTACGCTGCATTGCTGGACATCACACTGGCAACCCGGTTGATTCAAAGGGAGCGCACAGATGAACCGTCTTACTGCAAAAGATTTTGCCCCTGAACTGCTGGAACTCTACGACTACTACGCCCACGGCATGATCAACAGGCGAGAGTTTCTGGATCGGGCGGTGTTGTTCACGTTAGGAGGTTTAACGGCCAGCGCACTCCTCGCCGCCCTGAGCCCCAACTATGCGCTCGCCGAGCAGGTGCCCATTACCGACCCGGACATCATCGCCGAATACCTCACCTATCCCTCACCCAAGGGACACGGGCACGTCCGTGGCTATCGGGTGCGCCCGGCGAAAGCCAGCGGCAAGGTGCCGGCAGTGGTGGTCGTGCATGAAAATCGCGGGCTCAATCCCTACATCGAGGATGTCGCCCGACGGCTGGCCAAGGCAGGATTCATCGCCCTCGCCCCCGACGGCCTGACATCGGTCGGAGGTTATCCCGGCAACGATGAAAAGGGTCAGGAACTGCAGCAGACTGTCGACCCTGAAAAGCTCATGAATGACTTTTTCGCCGCCATCGAGTGGCTGATGAAGGATGACTCGACTACTGGAAAAATCGGCATCGTCGGGTTCTGTTATGGCGGTGGCGTCGCCAATGCCGCGGCCGTGGCCTATCCAGAATTGGGTGCTGCCGTGTCCTTTTATGGCCGCCAGCCGAAGGCTGAAGAGGTCATCCGTATTCAAGCACCTCTGCTACTGCACTATGCCGAACTGGACGCGCGGACCAATGAAGGATGGCCCGCCTTTGAGCAGGCGTTGAAAGCTGCCGGCAAGACTTACGAAGCCTACATCTACCCTGGCGCTAACCATGGTTTCCATAACGACTCCACGCCTCGATACGATGAAGCCGCCGCCAGGCTTGCCTGGAGCAGGACGCTGGATTGGTTCCGGCGGTACCTGGCTTAGCGTTGAAAACGTCCGCAACACGAGAACTTGCGCACGGTCAGTGAGGCGTTGCACCCGGCAGGAACCTCGCTCAGGAACCGGATCGCGGCTGCAGCCACTTTCCAAACAGACGTGTCACCCGAGGCATGAACACGTAGACCACCAACAGCACAATGCTGGCCGTGATCAGCACATTGCCTTGCACATAGCCGCCCAGCCAGGGCACCCAGCCAAACAACGGTTTGAACAGCATCGGCACCAGAAAGCTCAGGGGCAGGATGACCAAAAAGGTCACGCAGGCCTGCTTCCAGCGCGGTGGGGGCGGCGCAGCCTCATCAGTCGGAGTAAACCAGAACTCACGGTCGGCCTTGACCTCGGTCTGGTCGCCATCCGCGAGCAATGGCCGCGCCTCTTCTACCAGCTTGCGGCGATCCTCGGAATCGAGCCAATGCTGCAACTGTTCGGTCGTGGCGAAGCGCAGCACACTGGTGAACTGCGCCAGCCCCTGGCTTTGTCCGCGCATCACATCAATGCCCAGATGCCCTGGATACGTGCGCGCTATGGCGATGGTGTGACGCAACCAGTTTTCATACGCCTCATCCCCACCCTTTTTGACCCGATGGCGCACCAGCAGTGTGACCACGCCTTCCGACAATTCGATGTTCATGACTGACTCTCCGAGCAGGCCCGTTGGCAGTGACGGCGCAGCGAACTGCGCCGTTGAGCAACGGTTTTTTTCGCGGCTTACTTGACCTGACGTTGCGGCGCCTTGTGCACCATGGTGTAAGCGTAATCCACGCCCATGCCGTAGGCACCACTGTGCTCGCGCACCAGGTCCATCACTGCGTCGTAAGTCTCTTTGTGTGCCCAGTCACGTTGGTACTCGAGCAACACTTGCTGCCAGGTCACCGGCACCGCACCGGCCTGGATCATCCGCTGCACCGACATGTCGTGAGCTTCTTTGGTTGTCCCGCCCGATGCGTCAGTGACGATGTACACCTCGTAGCCTTCGGCCAGCGCTTCCAAAGCCGGGAAGTTCAAGCACACCTCAGTCCAGAGCGCGGCCATGATCAGCTTTTTGCGACCGGTGGCCTTCACCGCTTCTACCAGTTTTTTATCTTCCCAGGAGTTCATCGAGGTGCGCTCGATGGGCTGATGATCGGGAAACACACTAAGCAATTCCGGCCAGATGTAGCCGCTGAAGCTTTCGGTTTCGACCGACGTCAAAATGGTCGGCACGTTGAAGATCTTCGCAGCTTTGGCCAGTGCAACGGTGTTGTTCTTCAAGGTCTGACGATCGATCGATTGCACGCCGAAGGACATCTGCGGCTGGTGGTCGATCAGGATCAGAGCGGAGTTGGTTGGGTTGAGCAATTCACGAATAGACATGGCGTGTTCCTTTTGATGTCGCTGTTCTGGATAGATGGGTTCGTTTGGCTGCAAGGCTCGGTGCGTACTCCGGTTGGAGGTGATGTGCTACCGGCTTGGAACCTAATGTAGTTTCTGGATAAAACCGAAACAATTACCTAAAATGCATAATCATTATTTCCAAAATAGGGACAGTCTTGGACCGGATCGAATGCATGCGTGCTTTTGTCGCCACCGTCGGAGCAAACGGCTTTGCCGCCGCAGCCCGAGCGATGGATGTGCCACGCTCAAAAGTCAGCAAACAGATTCAGGCGCTGGAAGAGGCCATCGGTGTGCAGTTGCTGCAGCGCACGACGCGCAGCCTGCACCTGACCGAGGCCGGCGCGGAGTACTACGAAGCGGCCCGCGAAGTGATCGCGTCCGTGGACGAAGCCGAGCAACGGGCGCGTAACGGCATTGGCGAGCTACGCGGCGTGCTGCGGGTCAACGCGCCGATGTCGTTCGGTCTGCGGCGACTCGGGCCGCTGATCCCGTTGTTTCATGAGCAGCATCCGAACATTGAGCTGCAACTGGTCCTGAGCGACCAGCAGGTCGACCCGGTACGCGGCGGCTTCGATGTGACCATCCGCATCGCGAGCCTGCCGGACTCCTCCCTGGTGGCCCGACTGCTGGCGCCCGCTCCGCGGATCATGGTCGCCTCCCCGGCCTATCTTGAGCGCGCGGGTACACCGCAAACGCCAAAGGACCTGAGCACCCACCAATGCCTGAATTATGGCTACCTGCAGAGTGGCGTCAGCCTGCAATTGAGCAACGGCCACGAGACGCAGCGCGTACACGTCACCGGTCCTCTGCATGCCAACAATGGCGACCTGCTGGCCCAGGCCGCAGAAGCCGGCATGGGGATCGCCTTGCTGCCGAGCTTCATTGTCGAAGAGGCTTTGGCGGCTGGCAGGCTGGTCGCCGTGTTGTGCGAATGGCAGGCCCCGCCGATCACCATCAACGCGGTCTACTCGTCTGCACGTCGGGTTCCGCAGAAGACCCGGGCGTTTATCGAGTTTTTGGTGACGCAGCTTGCGCAAAAGCCGAGTTGAGTCGGCGGTTTGATTCTCGCTGTAATCGCCTCAAGCAACCTGCCCATCGGGCAGATACGCGGCGATATTGCGCATTGCGCGCTCAACGTACTGTTCTTTTTCCCCGACTGGCGCGACGTAGTGCAGTGCACTTTCTGCCGCTTCGACGCCTTCCAGACGGGCAATGATCCAGGCCGCAAGATAGACCGAAGCGAGGCATCCACCGGCGGTGGCGATGTTGCCTTTGGCGAAGAACGGCTGGTTAAGGACATCGATGCCAGCCGCCTGGACCCACGGTTTCGTCGTCAAGTCCGTGCAGGCTGGTACACCCTCCAGCAAGCCAAGCTTGGCCAGCACCAGCGTGCCGGAACATTGCGCACCCAGGAGCTGCTTCGAGGGATCAAGTTGTAACTGCGCCATAAGGGCGGTATCAGCCACCACCTCGCGAGTCTGCATGCCGCTCCCGACAATCACCGCATCGGCTTCGCTCGCCTCGCGAAGCGTTGCCTGGGATTCGATCACCACTCCGTTCATTGAACGGACACGGGCCGCAGGGCTGGCAATCGACACGCGCCAACCAGGTTTCTTGATGCAGTTAAGTACGCCGAGTGCGATCAGGGAGTCGAATTCGTTGTAGCCTTCGAAGGTGAGAATGGCGATATGCATGGTTGAGCCTTCCTGCAAATGTGGCTGGTATCCGCCTGAGGGAGGCGGTTGTACAGGCGCAGGCTATGGCGAATAATTAGTACAATCAAATTATTGTAATGGATACATCTCCATGGCTCGCTCCCGGTATAAATCGTTGGTAGATGCGTTTGCGGCCGACATTCGCGCAGGACGCCTGTCACCTGGAACGCGCCTGCCCACGCACCGGGAGCTTGCGGCCAACGAAGGCCTCGCATTAGCCACGGCGACCCGTGTCTACGCAGAGCTTGAAACAATGGGCCTGGTCAGCGGCGAAACCGGGAGAGGTACGTTTGTCCGGGAGACCTCGTTGCCATCAGGTTTAGGCATCGATCAGCAAGCGGTCGCCACCGGTGTTCTGGACCTTAACTTCAACTACCCTTCTCTACCGGGTCAGGCAGAACTGCTGCGTGGCGCCTTGCGCCAACTGGCGTCTTCGGGCGATCTGGAGGCATTGCTCCGTTATCAGCCCCATGGCGGGCGACAGCATGAGCGTGCGTCAGTTGCCCGGCATCTCCAGTGCCGAGGCTTGAGCGTCAGCGACGAGCACGTACTGATCGTCAACGGGGCTCAACACGGGCTGGCAGTGACTGTCATGGGGCTGCTGCGCCCAGGCGATGTCGTCGCGACGGATGCCTTGACCTATCCCGGTTTCAAAGTCCTCGCCGATACCCTGCGCCTGGAACTGGCCCCCCTCCCTGCTGCAGGCGGTGAACCTGATCTGGATGCCCTGGTTCGACTGTGCCAGAGCCGAAAGGTCCGCGCCGTCTACACCATGCCAACCTTGCACAATCCACTGGGGTGGGTCGCCAGCAAAAGCTGGCGGCAACGCTTGGTGAGCATCGCCCGCGAGCATGACTTGCTGATCATCGAGGACGCCGCTTATGCGTTCCTCGCAGAGGACGCACCGCCCCCCTTGGCAGCGCTTGCACCGGAAAGAACCGTGTACGTGACAGGCCTCTCGAAAAATGTCGCCACCGGGTTGCGCGTCGGATTTGTCGCGGCGCCCTCCACCTGGATCCCCGCTATTGAGAGAGCCATACGCGCGACCATTTGGAACACGCCCGGGGTGATGACTTCAATCGCTTGTAACTGGCTCGACGACGGCACGGTCAATCGCCTGGAGCGCGAAAAGCGTCAGGACGCCGCAAAGCGACAGGCCATGGCCAGAGCCACGTTGACCGACTTGAAGTACATCGGCCATCCCTCCTCCTATTTTCTCTGGCTGCCGTTGGGTGAAGAGGTTCGCGCCGACCAGGTGGCGATGGCACTGATGCGCGAGCACGTTTCGGTGTCGACTGCGGAACCCTTTGCGACTTCTGCCCCTATTCCTCACGCGATCAGGCTTGCGCTCGGCTCGCTGGAACTGGATGCGCTGCAAGTCGCACTCGACACGGTGAAGCGTGTGGTTGACGCTCACTCTTATTGAGGTGGCCAAGCGCGTCGCTGAACGATGAGCAAGCAGGCCTTATAGCCACCGACGCACCTTTGCTTTTGCATGAGTACCGGTACGCCGCACGCCCCCAAATGCGCCAAGTCCGCTAAACGGGCCCAAGGGCATGCGCAACGTAAGCGGATGGCGAACACATCTTTACTTCGCCCTCACATCGTAAGCGTCTAGCCAACACACCTTCCGAACTCCAGCATTAAGGGCGATGGTGTCCGCGTATTTAAGCGGACGCGATAGCCCTTAACGTGTAAGCGTCCGGTAATCCCGCCTCTTGATCCCTAGGCCGCACAGCGCTGCCCATTCAGCACTGACGCACTTAAACCAAAGCAACCGACTGAATACCTGAAAGCAGCTGCATTAAGTGGGCTTTCAAGGTGAGTATTATGGTCGGGCTGCTCTTCTGCGGGCCATATGGATGAGTGCTGATCTACGACTATCCAGGGAAATTCGCTCTTCGACAGCAAAGGGTAAGAAGCCCAGTTTTGGATAAAGCAGCAAGCCTGCTGTATTTTCATTGAAGCACGAGATCTGCACCTCTGTGGCGTCATAGCGGTCGAACGCCAGAGCCGTCATCGTCTCCACGATGAAGGTCGCCACACCTTTACCTCGTGCCTCTTGGGCAACAATGACATTGCCGATACAGCAAACCCCACCCGTTTCAGCCCGATAAAAGTTAGCAAAGCCGACGACGCTGTTCTGGGTCTCGACAACCGTCGAGTCGAAACGTTGAGTAATAGCGTTAGACAGCTGAGCTTCAGTCAGAGGGTATTGAGCTTTCGGAAACATATAAAACAGTTCCCGAGCGTTCAGGGGAAAGCTACAGATAGTTTTGATGTCATCAGCCTTCACTGGCCTGTGTTGTAATATCATCGCGCGTCCTTGAGGTCTATGCATCCGGCATTCTAACTCACCTGGATTTGCTCAAACACCTTGCCTGGTTACCGGCCCCCCCATTGATGCGGCAGCAGATTTGCAATATCACACGCCCGCTGCGTCGGTAGGCGAGTGAGAACGTCCAACTGTTACCGCATCAGTGGGTGCCTTTCTGACGTACGCGAGGTGATTTAGGAGGGCTATTACCATTCAGCGCGAGTATCGATTACAACTAACCCTCGCATGCGATATTTGCCCTATAAATTCCTGAGGCCACTTGGAGTTTCGATACAGGAAACCAAGCGTGACACCTCAATGCTATCGCACCTATGAAGTCGAACTGGCCCAGAAAAATTTATGGCATCAAGCAGGTGGCTAATCCTCTCTGGCGCAGGATGAAAGATATCGAGCATCTGCAATGAGCAGCCTTTATCTTCAAGCATCGTCGCAGGGTGCACCGGCTGTCCCCATTGAATCAGGCTGGGCGCGGCCCCCTCCAAAGGCAGTCTGCCGTCCGCTAAAATTGTAATATCCCAGCACAGTTCGCCTCGGCTCATCGGCTGCACCTGTCCGACGACCTCTGCGATCATCGGGCTAAGCGTTTTCAAGGTGTCGGTTTTAGCGACCCAATGGGCTAGCCGAGGAGACGCGTTGTCTGGCAGCCCGTCCAGGCCAAACCACCGAGGCCGACCCACAGGCAGGGCAGCTGGGTCAATAGCGATCACTTCCAGATAGAAATGTGTACCTAGCCGCAGCAGTTTGTTGTGGGTTCCCATCAGCGGATGGCAACCGCCTGGTTGAAGTTTCACACCCAGTCGCTGACTCACGAAGCGGTCACCCGCTTCCAACGTAGGCGCCACGATGACTAAATGATCCAGCGAAGTCTGCATAAGGGCTCCAATCGCTACAGGCGACGGTGTCAAAAAGGAATGTTCGTCGGACTGCTAGCCTCACCTCTCACCGTAGCGAGGTGTACTGACGGCCATTGGCGTCGAAGTTATCATCGGCCAGCCACCGCTCAATCAGGAGCTTGTTAGCTGGCCGTTCTTCTGCAAACTGTGCATACCAGGCTGTATCGCGCCAAGTGCCTTCAAAGGAAAATCCTAGTCGTAGCGCAGCGTTTCGAGAGGGCATATTGAGCGCGTTACACCGCCAAGCCACTCTGTTGAAGCCAATAGAAAAAACGTGGTCAATAAGCAGGTAAATCGCCTCGGTAGCGGGTCGAGTCCGCTGCAATGCTGGTGAAAAACCAGATGCTGCCTATTTCAAGAGCGGCGTTATGCGCATCGATGTCGCAAAACGAAACCCATCCGCTAACTTTCCCATTGGAGGGTAGTACAGAAAAAAATGGCTGGTCTACGAGTCCTTCAAGTCTGGCGACATGCGCCTCGAAACTCTCGTAGGATTCGAACTAAGGCTCCGTCTCGCTAAGAGGTGTGAGTAGGCCATGGGAGCGATGCGATCATTTGATCAAAGGCCGCCACCGCATATCTTCCGTCAAGGTTTTTCAAGGTTGGCATTTCTGAAGGAAAACCGAATCGCACTCTGCCGGGAAGCACTTCATCCATAGCTGAGTACCAGGTCAGCAGAGCTTGTTGGAGGCGCACGTGTAGCTCGAATCTACTCCGTCGGCGGGTGGTATCGGCTTTGGCTCGCTCGCGCGCAAGCTGAGGATCTATGCGGCCAACAATGTAACAGTCAGCAAAGCCAATACGTCCTTGTGCGATCGTTTCTCTTGTGGCGTCCAACTCTATTCGCCAGTCGTGTTCGCTCGCCTCGCCGATCTGCCAAAGACTCCAAATATAGTGGAGCTTGAGGGGGTCGCTATCACACAAAGCCCACGAAAAAATGTCTTCCATGGCCAGCGCGGTTTGCCAGCGATCCACGTTTCGCTCTGCCCAAAAAGCTGCTGCTCCGGTTGAATCCTTTATCCGATCCGGCTCGTTTTCAAACCGGCCATTTTCCGGAATGACATGTTGCCCTCCATGCTTAGCGCACCAAGTGGTTTTCCCGCTGGCGCTGATACCTTCAACAACCAAAATCATCGTTATGGCTACTCCGTTAATTGCGTCATCCTTGTAAGTCTCAAAGCATCGGGGCTTACCTGATTTCTGCAGCCACTCTCTGTTGCTGCAGCAGTTGCCCGATCTCACTCGCTGGTTGTGTCGGCAGCCGCATCAGCACATCTTTGAGATAAGTATGCGGATCATGGCCATTCAGTCGCGCAGACTGGATCAAACTCATGATCGCTGGCGCCCGTTTGCCGCTACGCAATGATCCTGCAAAGAGCCAGTTCTTGCGTCCTGGTGCCCAAGGCCGGATCTGGTTTTCTGCCCGGTTGTTGTCAATGGGTACGGCGCCGTCATCAAGGTAGCGCGACAGCGCTGCCCAGCGTTTCAGGCTGTAATCCAGCGCTCTACTGATAGCTGAACCTTCGGGCACTAAATTCCGCTGGCAGATCATCCAGGTGTGCAGCATACCCATCACCGGCATGGCTTTTTCTTGCCGTATTCGATGCCGTAAATTCGGTTCCAGGTCTTAAAGTCGTCAGCTTTCATAATCACCGAGGCTCAGCGAGGCTGGAATCTTGGCCCCGCAACGCCAATACACGGATCCTATTTTTGGCTGAGCGCCGCTATCGATACTCCCGAAGCAACGAAGGTGAGTCCTGCCCCTACGTTCAGGCCATTTACCAGCCGTGGCCTCTGACGCAAAAATCGGGACAGTGCAGTGGCAAATACGCCCATAAGTGCGAATCCCACTGCCGTAAGTGCGGCGAACCATATGCCGTACACCAGCATCTGCACGCTCACTGAGCCGCGTTGTGGGTCTACGAACTGCGGGATAAACGCAAGAACGAAAAAACCAGGCTTCGGATTGAGTGCAGCCGAGAGTAATCCCGTGAGGAAAATGCTCGGCAGTGATTGCCGAGTCGCTGGCTGGAAGCTAATCAGGCTACGAGAGCGTAGGACTTTTATGCCAAGCCATAGTAAATAACCGGCGCCGATAAGCTTGACGACCCAGAAGGCAACTGCGGAGGTCTGCATAAGCAAAGTCAGTCCCAGCGAAGCGGTTGCCACATGAAATAGAATTCCCGCCCCAGATGCCATGCCCGATACGATAGCGGCTACCCTGCCCTGACTGAGTCCTCGGCCTACGGCCAGCAGATTGTCCGGGCCTGGTGCGAGAACCAATAGCAAGCACGCGGCAGTATAGGCAAGCCAAATATTGATCGGAAACACGGCATTCTCCTTAAGCCTCACCGAGGCATCCATCCTCATGTAGCGCCAAACTCTGCCCGTACCAGGCGGCAAAGTCAAAGCCACTGCATTTGACAATATGTGCTTGCCGAACGGTTACCGAAACACGTTCGTTTTCCCGCAAAGGAGACATGCTCTAAGTCGATCACGACTTTAGGTTATTGCCCGTCCGCCCACCCCGGGTGGCGTCCAAACGCCTCGAACAATTCAAAAATGGTCGCCTTGACCTTTTGCACCGCGTTGCTCTGCACGGCGGTGTCTGGCCAGCACAAAGACAGCTCACGGGTGAACAGCCGATGATCGATCCTGGCGAGCTTGAGTTTATGTTGATCCAGTTCGACATGGGCGGCTGCCCAAGGCAGGATCGTCACGCCCAGCTTTGCCAGGACGGCTGAGAACAGCAAGTCCGTGGAGTTGGCTTCAAACTCGACCTCACAGTGCAGACCAGCCTCTTGCAATGCCGACTCGACTCGACTGCGAATGGTGTTCGGGGCACAGGGCAGCACCAGCGGCATCTTCGCCAGGGCGTCGATCGTCACCGGCCCCTCGGGTAACGGAAATTCCGGCCACGCAATCAGGTACAGCGTTTCGGTGAGCAGTCGCTGCGAGATCATCCCGCGGGTTTCGACCACGTCGACATTCACCGCGAGCGCCACCCGCCCGACCGTGATCAGGCCGCCCAGCTCGGCACTCGGGGCGTCGATCAATTCCAGCTTGATGCCCGGGTAGCGACTGCGGATCGTGCGTGCGAGCGGAATCGCCAACATCCGCGCCGTACTCGACGGCATGCCGACCGAGACCTTGCCCTGCGGGAGTTCGGCGTCCTGACGCAGCAGTTCACGGGTGCCGTCGGCCTGGCGCAGCAGCTCGATGGCATGCCGGTACAGCGTCTGCCCGGCCGCGGTGGGGACCACGCCCTGCACGCTGCGCTCGAGCAATTGCGTGTCCATGTCCCGTTCCAGATTGCGCATCTGCTGGCTGATCGCGGGCTGCGCGATATGCAGTGCCTCGCTGGCGCGGGTGATGTTGCCGCACTCAACCACCTTGATGAAATACCGCAACTGGCGCAGGTCCATGGGGGGGCGTCCAAAGAATCTGACTCTATATAAAAATCCGATGGGACCAAAGGAATTTCATATTTGTAGCTTATGAGATGCGCTGCCTAGACTGATTTCACAATAAACGAAGCGCTGACGGCGTCCCCCGCCTCGCAGCGCCTCAATAGGCCTGATCAAGGTCAATGGGAGATCTTAATGTCCAGAGCATTAACCGCATCAGCAACGAGTGTGAAGCCGATCAAAACGCCCCTGACCCGCGAGCAGATTCGCGGCTTCTGGACGGTCTACCTGGGATGGGTGCTGGATGGCGTGGATTCGGTGATCTTCGCCCTGGTGTTGATTCCCGCCCTGACCGAGTTGCTACCCAACTCGGGCATCACCCCAACCCCCGCCAATATCGCCATGTACGGATCTCTGCTGTTCGGGTTGTTTCTGATCGGCTGGGGAATGTCGTTTATCTGGGGGCCGCTTGCCGACCGTTTTGGCCGGGTGAAGATGCTGGCGGCCAGTATCCTGGTGTACTCGCTGTTTACCGGGGCCGCGGCGTTCTCGGAGAACATCTGGCAATTGGCGGCGTTTCGGCTGATTGCCGGGATCGGTGTCGGTGGCGAATGGGCACTGGCCGGCACCTATGTGGCCGAGAGCTGGCCGGAGGACCGGCGCAAGATGGGCGCGGGCTATCTGCAAACCGGCTACTACTTCGGATTTTTCATTGCCGCGTTGCTGAACTACACCGTCGGTGCAACCTACGGCTGGCGCGTGATGTTTCTGTGCGGCCTAGCACCGGCGGCGGTGGCGATCTACACCGCGTTGAAGGTCAAGGAGCCTGCCCAGACGCACAAGGTGGCGCACCCTGTCGCACATTCCCCTATCACTTCTGCACGCAGTTCGTGGTGGGAAATCTTTGCCCCGGCCTTTCGCCGACGCACGCTGACCAGCTCGGCCCTGGTCGGAGTTGCGATCGTCGGTTTGTGGGCCGGCTCGGTTTATGAAGCAACGGCCGTGGTGACCCTGGCGACTCGTGCCGGTATCGACCACGTCGGCGCTGTGCACCTGGCTTCCATTGGCGCGGCGGTGCTGTCGCTCAGCACTATCCTCGGCTGCCTTGTCGCGCCGTGGCTGGCCGAGCGGCTTGGGCGACGGCTTGCGCTGGGCATCTACTTCGCCGGTATGGCGACGTCGATCGTGGTCGCCTTTGGCTGGGTGTTCTACATGGACGACGGCCTGCACCTGTTCATGGTGTCGCTGGTGTTTCTCGGCTTCTTCGGCGGCAACTTCGCGATTTTCTCGCTCTGGCTGCCTGAGCAGTATCCGACCCGGATCCGCGCCACGGCGTTCGCCTTCAACGCCTCGGTCGGCCGCTTCATCGGCGCCGGGGTCAACTTCCTGCTGGCCGCCGCGATCCACTGGCACGGCTCGCTTGGCGCCCCCATCGCCTGGACCGCTGCGGCCTTCGTGGCCGGCATTCTGATCCTGCCGTTTGCCGTCGAAACCCGTGATCAACCGTTGCCGCAATAAAACCGCAGCGCTCAAACATTCAGTGGAGAACCGTATGCAAGCTTTGCAAGGCGTGAAGATCGTCGACTTGAGTCGCGCACTGTCGGGGCCGTTCTGCACCATGGTGCTGGCGGACCTTGGCGCCGATGTGATCAAGATCGAGCCCGGCCCAACCGGCGACATGAGCCGGACCTGGGGGCCGTTTGACCGTGGCGTGAGCACCTACTATCTGTCGTGTAATCGCAATAAGCGCGGCATCTGCATCGACTTCCGCAATCCCCAGGGGTTGGCCGCGATCCAGCGGCTGATCGATGAGGCCGACGTGGTGATCGAGAACTTCAAACCCGGCACCCTCGATAGCATGGGCCTCAGTTATGAGGTGCTCAGCGCACGTAATCCGCGGCTGATCATGGGCAGCATCAACGCCTTTGGCAGTGACGGACCGATGAGCAGCTGGCCAGGTTTCGACCAGATCGCCCAGGGTTACTCGGGGCTGATGAGCCTGACGGGGTTCGTCGATGGCGATCCGACCCGCACCGGCACGGCCATCGGCGACCTGACCTCGGGCATGTGGCTGGTGACCGCGGTATTGGCCGCCCTGCTGGAGCGCGAACGCAGCGGTTACGGCCAGCACGTCAGCACCTCGTTGCTGGCCAGCCTGGTCGGGTTGCTGAGCGTGCACGGGCAACGCTACCTCAGCCTCGGCGATGTCCCCCGCCGCACGGGCAACGCCCACTCGGTCATTGCGCCTTACGGGGTGTTCCAGACGCAGGACGGCCCGCTCAATCTGGCGCCGATCACCTCGGCCATGTGGGGACGTTTATGCACGCTGCTTGATTTACCCGCGCTGCCGGACGACCCGCGCTTCGCGACCAATGAAGCTCGGGTCGAGCGACGTGAAGAGTTGAAAGCTATTCTGGAAAGCCGCCTGAAAACCCGCAGCAAACGCGTGTGGACCGAGCTGTTCATCGAGGCTGGTTTACCCGCAGGCCCGATCAATACACTCGACGAAGTGTTCGACGATCCGCAGGTGCTGCATAGCCAGCTGACCCGGACACTCATGCACCCGACACTCGGCGCGCTGCGCCAGGTCGTGACCCCGGTGTTCAGCGCGACCGACGCCGCAGAACCTGCGCCCGGTGTCAGTCAGCGACCACCGCCGCTGCTCGGTGAACACACCCTCGAAGTCCTGCGCGAAGCAGGTTTCGACACGGCGTCGATCAACGCGCTGCTGGCCGCGAAAGCCGTGTATCAGGACACCAGTGATTCGCCAGCAATGGCATCTGCACAATCAACAGGAACCGCACAATGATCCCGACGCAAACCTCTTCCGCCACCGTGACCGTCAACATGCTCGATGAACGAATCAGTCGGCTGGTCTTCAGCAACCCCACCCATCGCAACGCCCTCAGCGCACAACTGCTGAACGCCCTCGACGAAAGCCTCGCCGCACTGGCGTCACAACGTATACCGGTGGTGATACTCGGCAGCGAAATCGGCCAGCCCGTCTGGAGCGCCGGCCATGACATCCGCGAACTGCAACACGACCACGACCCGGTTGCCTACGGCAAGCCACTCGAAAAAGTCTTGCGCCGCATCCGCGCCTACCCCGGTGTGGTAATCGCCATGATCTCCGGCTCGGTATGGGGTGGCGCGGTCGACCTGGCGATGAGTTGCGACCTGGTGGTCGCGGATCGCAGTGCGAGCTTTTCGATGACGCCGGCAAACATCGGTTTGCCCTACACCACCAGCGGGCTGCTGCGCTTCTTCAACAACCTGCCGATTCACGTATTGAAGGAAATGTTTTTCTGCGCGCACAAGCTCGATGCAGAACGCGCTGAACACTTCGGTGTAGTGAACCGGCTGGTCGATAGCGACGTGCTGGAAGCGACTGCGCTGGAACTGGCACGCACGATTGCCGGCAAAGCACCGTTGGCCATTGCGGCGGTCAAGGAGCAATTGCGCATCCTCGAAGACCTGCAACCGATGCCCGTCCAGGCGATGGAACAGATCGCAGAACTGCGTCGACTGGCGTGCGAGAGCAGCGACTTTGATGAGGGGCTGGCGGCGTTTGCAGAGCGCAGGCCAGCGGTGTTTGGCGGTCAGTAGGACGCTCCGAGGCAGACAATCAAGCCTGGTGAACTACGCGCATCATACGGTTGATTCCCGATGAAAATCACGAGAGCCGACACCCATCGGGAACACCGGTAAAAAACCGAACTCAAGCCATACCGCTGCTTCCAATGTACAGGCCAATGGAGGTAGCGAATGAACAACGGTGCTATGTGTGCTGCCGAACGGAATTTCGAACAACAGTGCCGTACCTTGTATTGGCAATACCCTGGTGTCGCAATCCCGTTCAGTATGAGAGGTGGATTTCATGAGCAGCATCGTCTACATCGTCGGGGCAGTTGTGATCGCCCTGTTTGTCCTGTCGGTCCTCGGGCTTCGATAGATTCGAAGATCATCTTTATTCATCGTTTGTGTTTTATTTCCCTGACGTGGGCGTTCGCCTCATCACCCTTCCTTCGATGATGGCACGGGCGTCACTCGCCACACGACGTTACCGATATCGTCCGCAATCACCATCCAATGCTCCCGTTGGCGAGATACGCCTATCGGCCAACAACCGACAATCGGCTCCATTCAGACAGTTTTACACGTCACCCAAGCACCCCAGAAAAGGCTGCTGAAAAAACGAGTAGCGTCTCCGAATCCCGAGTCATGCAGCAGTTTTTGAACTGCCGCCTCGGAGTGTGGAGGGTCTGCGCCTTGAAGGATTTTCCCAAGCTTGACCTTCACTTCATCCGGGCTCGCACCCTGCTGTCGCCACCGTTGCCCCCAGGCAGCAAGCAACAATGGTTGACTGGCATAGGCATATTGATTGCCCGCGACAATCAACGGCGCACCCGGCTTTAGATGAGTCCGAATGGAACGTAGAAGTTGTCGTTTGGCGTCGTCTCCAGCGAGATGATGGAGTACACCGATCAGCGTCGCCGCGTCGTATGACGCGTCCGGTGGCAGGTCGTCAACCTGACCAAGATGCACGTCCGTTCTCTCAAGTAAGTTGTTTGCCTCCAGCTGCTGCGTCGCGGCCTCCAGCATCGGCTCAGAGGGATCAACGGCAGTGAAACGCCAACTCGGCTCCAACCTTGCCATTGCAATAATCTCCTGAGCCGTACCGCCTGCGCCAACGACCAGTATTCTCGCCGAGTTTGTGTCACCGAGGATTGCCGCCAGCATGCACGCTGCAAGATCGTGGCAGGCGTCATAGCCTGCCAATGCAATACGGCTCTGTCGTCCGTACTCATTGGCCCGTGAGGTATCAAATTTTTCAGCTGCGTTCAGAGGCGATGATTTCAAGGCGATTCTCCATGTCCTCAAATCAAGCTACGCCATGCTCAGCGATAATTAAAATTCATTAATTTTATGCTATCCATTCCCACCAGGAATGTAACGCTTGAGTGATTGCTCGTCTGCCTGGGTTGGTTGCGTCGTTTGGTGATAGCCCGCGTCCGGCATTGCCTCACCCTCCTACCCCATCACTTCAATCAAGTCCCTCGGCGTCATCTTCGTCACCATAATCATCACAATCACGAACATTCCCAAAAACCCCAGCACGCCCATCCAGAACCATTTCCTGTAAACGGATCTGTACTCCTCAGCAAGCCCCACCCCCGTCTCAACCGCGCTCAAGGCCATCATCTGCAGCCGCTTCTGAAGCACCAACACCGGAAGCCACAGCGTGCCCACACACAGGAAGATGATCAGCGACGTCAGAACCCATTCCGTGGTCAGGGGAAGTCCGGCAAGCCTCACCAACAGATAGCCTGTCACGATCTGAATGAAACCTGCCGGTGTGGTAATCCAGGTGTCGAATCGCACGACCATTCTCGCCACATGCGCGATCACTTGAGGATTGGCCGTGCGGCTGGCGGCGATCAAATAGAGGTAAGACCCCATGCCGAATCCGAACAGGAAAATGGCGGCGATGACGTGGATGTACTTCAGACACAGGTAGAGCATGGTCAGCCCTGCTCGTCAGAGAATTTTACCGACAAGTGCAGATTCGCCGGGTCGTTGATCGCAGCCATGTACTCATCAACGGTGATCTCGCCCACGCAAGCTCGGGCACCGGGCTCGGGCAAGTACCCCTGGACGATTTTTGCGGCCAAGGCAACCGCTGCGCAGCTGGGGATTTCCGGCCCCTTGTCATTCATAGCCGTCAGTTGCACCGTCATGGACAGCGGTTTTGCATCAACATCGATGCCCTGGACGTCGATGTACATTGCACTTTTACCATCACCGAATCGCTCGAACCTCCGGCCCCAGCGATGCAATCTTGCAGCCCATGGCGCAGGGTCCCGAACCAGCCCCGCTCTCATCGCCTGAGCCAGCAGATAATTGGCCACACCGCCGAGTTTCAGGCCTGAGCCAGCCTTGAAACTCAGGGTTTGCGCACCATAACGCTGGGCGAATATATCGATGTCCGGCACGTCGACATTGGCCAGGACCCGGGTACCCAGTTGTGGCATCTTGCGAAGCGTCAGGTCCTGCCAGCCCAACACTTCATGCACCTGTCCATTCCTGAGTTGCTTGATCGGTTTACCTGCGTAGGCGAGCACGCCTTCGACGGTCGACAGTCCCGGCATCTTTGCCGAAGATGAAATGCCATGGTCGATCGAGTCGATACGTTTGAAGCGATGTCGGTGTTGGTCGATTATTGCCGACGATAAGGTCGGCACCGAACTGCAACCGCTGAGGATAGCCACTCCTGCACGCTTGGCTTGTGCGTCGAGCGCGCCAATTCCGGTGACGAAAGTACGGCAGTCAGACAGGTCGCAATAATTCACGCCCGCATCGATACAGCCCTGCGCAACGGCATAGGTCTGTCCCTGGAACGGGCCGCCGGTATGAATGACCAACTGAATACCCATCGAGTCCAGGACGGACTTGAATGCAGTGTCCATGGCATCGCCGCACCAGCTTTCACAGGTTGTGCCCGATTGGGCTTTCAGCTCATCGACTTTGCGCAACAACTTCTGTGAGTCACGCCCCGAAATCACCAGCGATACACCTGGCATCGCAATTAAATGCCGGCAAACGATGCTGCCAAAGTTTCCGTAGCCACCGATTACCATCACCCTGAGCGTCATTCATCTCTTCCCTAAACCATTCGATCATGTGGCTAATTCGCCCTGAACATGGACTGGCGCGGAGCTTCTCTGATATCAGATGGCCAGGCAAGCGGTAATGCCATCTACCCAACCAGGCGACTCACCCCGCTAACCCTGATTGAGAAAAAAGGGTACAACCATTAGCCTGCTCTGGATTGAAAATCCGGCATCTTTGGAGGCATCGCATGCGCCTGCTGTGCAGAATCCAACCGCTGTGCCTCTTGATGCTAGCCATCATCGCGCCCTGCCTGGCGAGCGCCGAGCCAAGACCCGAGCATATGGTCTATCTGCGGGCGATTGATCCAGGTATCGAGCAAGACATCCGCTATGCCAGCGCCCACAACTTCACCGGACACCCGCTCGACGGCTACGGCGCTGCGGAGTGTCTGTTGTCGCTGGACGCCGCCAAGGCGCTTGCCCGGGTACAAGCGGCGTTGCGCACGCAAGGCTACGGTTTGAAGGTATTCGACTGCTATCGACCCAGCCGTGCTGTTGCCGACATGGGGCGCTTTGCGACGCAACCGGGTGACCCGCGCAAGGCCGAGTTTTATCCCCGCGTAGACAAGCAAGACTTCTGGCATTTGGGCTATGTGGCCCGGGTTTCGAATCACTCCAAGGGCGGCACGGTGGATTTGACGCTGACCGGGCCGGAGGCTCTGCCCGCCCAGACATGGAGCCCCTCGGCGGCGCAAGTCGACTGCGCCGCGCCCTATGAGCAGCGTTGGCATGATGGTGCCGTCGACATGGGCACAGGGTTCGATTGCTTCGATGAACGAGCGCATACCGACAGTTCAACGATCAACGCGACCGCCAAAGAGAATCGCCAGCGGCTCAGCAACGCCATGCAGAAAGAGGGATTTTCCGGGTACTCGAAAGAGTGGTGGCACTTCACCTACACCGGGAATGATGCGCTGAAGAACGTCATGGATTTCCCTATTACGGCTCAGGCGCTGGACACCAGCAACCAGCTGATTGTGGTCACGACAAAAAACTGGACTGATGTCCAGGGGACCGCCCAACGTTACGAGCGGCTAGGGAAAACATTTCAGAAATACGGCGCGCCGTTTCCGGTGGTTGTCGGCAAAAGCGGGCTGGCCTGGGGCAAGGGTCTCGGTGTCGTCGAGCAACGCGAAGGGCCGGTCAAACGTGAAGGCGACGGGAAAGCGCCTGCTGGCCTGTTCAAATTGGGAACCGCCTTTGGCTACGACAGCACGGCCGACACCAGGCTGCCTTACCTTGCGCTGACACCGACCACCGAATGCGTGGATGACCGCCATTCCAAGCGCTATAACGAGCTTGTCGACGGGTCGACGATTGCCAAGGACTGGAACAGCTCCGAACACATGCGTCGCGATGACGACATGTATCGACAAGGCATTGTCATCGAGCACAACACGCCGGCGTCCGCCGACGCAGGCTCGTGCATTTTCTTCCACATCTGGCGTGCCCCCACGTCCCCGACGCTTGGCTGCACAGCCATGGACCCGGCAGATATTGCTCGCTTGTTCAGCTGGCTGGATCCGCGTCAGTCGCCCCTACTGGTTCAACTGCCCGAAGCGGAGTACGAGCACTTTCGCGAACGCTGGAACCTTCCCCAGCGTTGATATCGCAAACTCAAACTCGAGCTGCGCCCATGGCGCCGACCTCAGTCGTGGTCCACGCCAGCGCGCTTGAGCATTTTCTTGCAGCGTTCGGACAAGTGATACACGCGCAACTGTTTGCCGGTCTTGACGTAGCGCTCACGCAGCGTCTTCAGCGCAGCGACGGCCGAGTAGTCGACAAAGCTCAGGTGACGACAGTCGAGGGTCACCTGAGGCGGGTCGTTGGCGGGGTCGAACTGGTTGAGGAACGGTGCAGTAGAGGCGAAGAACAGCGTGCCATGCAGGCGGTAGAGCTTGCTGCCGTCGGCTTCCAGGTAACTGTCGGCGTATAGCTCGCGGGCCTGCTGCCAGGCGAAGTTCAGCGCGGCAATGACAATCCCGCAGAGCACAGCGATGGCCAGATCGGTGAACACCGTGATGATCGTTACGGCAATGATCACCAATACGTCGTTCAACGGTACTTTGTTGAGCACCCGCAGCGAGGCCCAGGCGAAGGTCTGCTGCGCCACGACGAACATCACCCCGACCAGCGCGGCCAGCGGGATGCGCTCGATCAGCGGTGAAAGGAACAGGATGAACAGCAAGATCATCACTCCGGCGACCACACCAGAAAGGCGACCGCGGCCGCTGGAACTGAGGTTGATCACGGTTTGACCGATCATGGCGCATCCGCCCATCCCACCGAACAGACCGGAGACCATATTGGCCGCGCCCAAGGCCACGCATTCGCGATCCGGGTAGCCACGGCTCTCGGTGATCTCATCAGTAAGGTTCAGCGTCAGGAGCGTTTCCAGCAGGCCGACCAGGGCCATCAATACCGCATAAGGGGCGACGATGCGCAGGGTTTCCAGGTTCCAGGGCACTTGAGGCAAGGCAAGGCCAGGCAGACCGCCGGCAATATGCGCCATGTCGCCAAGGGTGCGAGTCGGCAGGCCGAGCAGATAGACCGCCAGACCGACGCCGAGGATCGCCACCAACGCCGGTGGCACGGCTCGGGTCAGGCGCGGTAATACGTAGACGATGGCCATCGTCAGCGCCACCAGCCCGATCATCAGATACAGCGCTGTGCCGCTCAGCCAGGTCCCGCCACTTTTGAAATGCTCCAGTTGCGCCAGGGCAATGACAATCGCCAGGCCATTGACGAAACCGAGCATCACCGGGTACGGCACCATGCGCACCAGCTTGCCCAACCGTAGCAAACCGAACGCCATCATCAACAGTCCACCCATCAACACCGTGGCGAGCAAATACTGCACACCGTGCTGCACCACCAGCGCGACGATCACCACGGCCATTGATCCGGCGGCCCCGGAAATCATCCCCGGCCGGCCCCCGAACAATGCAGTCAGGGTGCAGATGATGAAGGCTCCGTACAAACCCATCAGCGGATTCAGGTGCGCGACCAGGGCGAAGGCGATGCATTCGGGCAGCAGAGCAAAAGAGGTGGTGAGTCCGGCCAGGGCATCAGCGCGCAGACGTTTGGATTTCATGGCTTACCTAAAAAACAGGCCGACGGAACAAGCCGCAGGGCGTGGTGGGAAAAGACGGCTGCGGATATTACGGAATTGAAGGCGCCCCGGCCAGCAACCGGTAATCCCCCTGCGTGATCGTCTGTTTTTAGCTTGTTTTGCTTTCGAGCGTCCGTTTCAGGCCGAACTACCAGTTCATGATCATCGGCATCCCCGGACGAAAATCGTGCGTCTGGCCGCCCGCCCCATGATCAATCTCCACTATGACCAGATGCTCTTGACCATGAACAATTGCAAACCCTTCCAGTTGGTTAGCACATTGCGCAGCGCTAGAAAAAGCCTGGTTGTCGGGAGTGATCACTCGCACCGATGTAATGTCGCGAAAACCATTGGGATGCTCGAACGGCTGCGCTCGCTCA
Source organism: Pseudomonas helvetica (assembly GCF_039908645.1). NCBI lineage: Bacteria > Pseudomonadati > Pseudomonadota > Gammaproteobacteria > Pseudomonadales > Pseudomonadaceae > Pseudomonas > Pseudomonas helvetica. Next base: position 2,914,632 of record NZ_CP150917.1, on the reverse strand, counting down.
ATCGGAGCCTCATCGGGTCTCTTGGCAAACGAAAGAAAAAACCACATCGGTTCGGATACAGGCGCATGTCCCACGTCGACGCTCAGGGCGGCGGGTAAGTAAACGGGTCGATACTCCCAGACTGGAAATAGCGGCTTCTCCCCTACCGTGGAAGGTCTGAAGCAAACACCAAAGGGCGCGGCGACTCCCTCTGTGCACGTGAGGCGGTCAAAGAGTCGGGTTGGCGCCGTTAACTGACTTCGAGCTTCTGACTCATCCGTGAGATATAGAAGTTCGATGAAAGCGTTTCGGAAGAAGAACCGTCTATTGGCAGTGCCTTGACCTGGGTGGACGTTTGGCGTCCCTTCGACAAGCCCGAGGATTTTCAGAGCTTCAGCCCCTCGACCGTCTTGATTCACACAAATAAAAACATGATCCATTTCCATCGTTAACTCCCTTTAACGTTGTGATTTGACTGTCTGGTTACTCAGCAACGGCTCAACAGCTTTACTCGCCAGCGGCTCACCCGTTATTTTTTTTCAGGCTTTGCAGGCGCAAGTTCGCGCGTTGCACAGCGGCCATTTTTTCGGGGCGCTTCATGCGCTTCCATTTCCTGATGTCCTCCTTGATGCGCCCACAACTCACACACAGCTCGCCGCGCAGCTGACAAACGGAAATACACGGGTTTTCGATATCCTTGGCCATGGTTCAATCCCGAGTCGAGCGCTGGCGCGCCAAACGTTGCTGCCAGTTTCCGGCATGAGCGCGCTGACATTCTTCTTCGGTGTCAAATTGCACGTGAGCCGAAACCGGACTGACGAGAATGTCCGCTTCACTCAACGCCACGGCCGTCAGTTCGACCATTCGTTCAGCTTGCCCGACGGCCAGGGCCTGGCGCTTGTTGGCCAGCGTGTCGAAGACCCAGGTCACCTTCAGGCTTGCGGGGAACGCCGTGTAATCCACCTCGTGAGTCAACCAGGCAAACCCTGCTATTTCCGTCTTGGCCGTCTCACACGCCTCGGTCAGGGTAACCACCAGGCGACGCTCGATTCGCGCCTGATCGCGTTTGCTTAAAAGCATGGGTTGATCCTTGAATGAATATCCGTGGCCGGCCGAAGGATGCACCGGCCAGCGATGTGTTCTTTTCGCAAATGATGCCGCGCCTACAAATGGGCGGCAGGCGGAACGCTGCGGGAAATCAATGACGGCAACCATACCGAAACACCCAACCCGCGTCTTGCCACTTCATCGCCAAACCCCAGGCGGATCTGTGCCCCGTTGCGATCCGCTACTGCCTTGACGATCGACAGCCCCAGGCCGGACCCTACCTCATGGTTCCCGAGGCTGCGATAAAACGGGTCGAACACACGCTCCCGTTCCTCGGCCGCAATCCCGGGGCCGGTGTCCTTGACCTGCAACAGCGCTCCGCCCTCCTCCATGCCCACCGAAAGATCTACCCGTCCGCCCGCAGGTGTATAGCGAATGGCGTTATCAACCAGGTTCTTGACCATGGCCAGCAGGTCGAGCTCGTTGATCAGCACCTGCACATCCTGTTCATCCTCGACACCGATGTCGATATGCTTGGCCTCGGCCAGCGGCAGCAGATCCTCCAACACACGCCGATAGACGCCATGCACGGAAACCGGCGTTGCCGGCAGCGTCGAGTTCGATTGTGCGGTGGCCAGCGCCAACAGTTGATCAATCAGATTTTTGCCGCGCTCGATCCCTCGCCGCAATGCAAACAGACGCTCCCGGGCCAACGTCGACATGTCGGCGACGGCCAGGCGCTCGGCTTGCAGCGACAGCGCCGTCAACGGCGATCGGAGTTCGTGGGCGGCGTCGGCGACGAAGCGCCGCTGGGTTTCCATCGACTGCGCCACACGGTTGAGCAATCGATTGATGGCCAACACGAAGGGACGGATCTCGGCGGGCAAATGGTTTTCGTCGATGGGGTGCAGTTCCTGCTCGCCGCGCTGGTCGATTTCAGACGCCAGTGCCGCGATAGGCCGAAACAGCTTGCGCACCAGATCGGCAACCACCAGCAAGAGCACCGGAAACAGGATGAGAAACGGCAGCAGGCCGCGCCAGGCACTCTCGCGGGCGTCCTTGTCGCGCATGCCGGTTTCCTGTGCAACGGCGATGCGTGCGCCACTGGTCAGGGTCTTGACCAGCACGCGAAACGGCTCGCCACCGACCACCAGCGTCGACAGGCCGTCGGCCAGCGTTGTCGGCAGTGGCAGCGGTGCGCCAGCCTCCACATTGCCCGACACCTGGTTGCCATCGTTCAGGTACTGAACGGTGACCCGGGATTCTTCATCGTCGCCCTCGATGCCCTTGCCTTGCGTCGGATAGGCCAGCGTCATCTGCTGGCGCTCGAACAGCACGGCCACCTGATGCAAGGTGTTGTCCTGCATTTCCAGGGCTTCATCGAATGCCGAGACGAAGGCGAAAATACCAGCCACGATAGCGACGATCAGAATGGCCAGCGACAGGGAAACGGACAGCCTGACCTGAACCGACTCGCTCAGTCGCCTTTTGAAACCATCCATCCCATACCCCTGACATTCTTGATGACGTGGCTACCCAGCTTGCGACGCAGCGCATGGATCAGAAACTCGACCGCATTGCTTTCCACTTCATTGCCCCAGCCGTAGATACGGTCTTCGAGATCGCTGCGCGAGAGAATTGCCCCCGGCCTGATCAACAGCGCCTGCAGCAGCGAAAACTCGCGGCTGGAGAGCTGGACCTCGGGGTTTTCTTCGGTGCTGGCTTGTTTCAAGATCGGGTCCAGCGACACCACGCCATTGCTGAACACCGGCAGCGCGCTGCCGCCCTTGCGGCGCAGAACGGCACGCATGCGGGCCAGCAGCTCGGCCATATCAAAGGGTTTGAGCAGGTAATCGTCGGCGCCACCGTCGAGACCGCGCAAGCGATCGTCGAGGCTGTCGCGGGCTGTGATGATCAGCAGGGGAACGCCGTTGTTGCGCGCCCGAATGCTGCTCAATACCGCAAGGCCGTCCTTGCCGGGCAGGCCGAGGTCAAGCAGCACCAGATCATAATGTTGAGTGTCCAGCGCCGTCAGGGCGGTGAGGCCATTGTTGACCCAGTCGGCGGCATAACTGGCATCTTTCAGTGCGCCCTGGATCGCCTCCCCGATCATCGGGTCGTCTTCGACCAGTAATATCCGCATGTCCCTCTCCGGTGATAAGTGAGGCTCGACACTCACGCGGGTATACCTGCGCGAATGTCGAGCCTGCATTGAATCACCTGTTCAAGCGTGCGCGAAGCGATTTATGGGTATTGAAAGCGGTCAGCTTTTTCCTTGCAGCGAATTGAAGGTTTTCAGCAAGTCATCCATCGCCGCCTTGCAGTCGCTCTGTTTCGGGGTGCTGGCGCGCAAGGCTTCAAGTGCAGTGTCGATGGACTTGTCCAGGACATGCCAGTCGCTGGCAGCACGTGGCTTGATGCCGGCTTCCGCGGAGTCCCAGGACAACTCGAGGTCCTTGATTCGCGTTTTCGCGCCTGGCAGGTCGTTTTTATTCACCAGATCGGCAACGTTGGCCGCAATGCCCTGGAACGCGGACAGGTCGCCGAGTTTCGAGGCCGAGCTCTGCTGGACGCTGGCCGCGCCCGAAGTAGCACTCGTTTTAGGCGCGTCAGCGGGTTTAGAACACCCGGCGACCAGGCCGAACACGACAATGGCTGAAAGGACGGCGGCTTTACGAATGGCGGTTTGAACGTAGACCATGATGATTCCTTGATAGGCTTTTGAACCGGTTATTCAGTGACGAGTTTGCGATTGCCGACGCTCATCTGTGCGACGGCCACCAGAATCAGGATGACGCTGAGAAACATCGCGCTGGTCCACATGGCGCCCATGCCGAGGCCGCCATAAGTCTTGGCTTGCGTCAGCAGATCTCCTAGGGAGGCGCCGAAAGGGCGGGTCAGGATGTAGGCGATCCAGAAGGTCAGAACCGTATTGCCGCCCAGGCGCCAGGCGGCGAACGTCACGCCGATCAGCGCGCCGAAAATCACCGCACCCAGTGTGAAGCCAAGCCCCAGCGCTTCGGTGGCGAGGTCGCCGGCGGCGGTGCCCAGCGCAAAGGTGCAGAGCACCGTCGCCCAATAGAACAGTTCCCGGCGTGGCGTGACGATTTCAGTGATCGAAAGACTGCGTTCCAGTCCGTACCAAATCATGAAATTGATCGCCAGCAACACCGAAAATACCGCCGTGCTGGCATACAGACTGATGCCCATTTTGTCAGTGAGCACATCGGTAATCTGCGTCCCGACGACGCTCACCAGCACCACCGTCAACCAATAAATCCAAGGGCTGTAGGCGCGTGTACGAAGTTGGCCGAACAGCGCGATCGCCAACAGCACGGCCATGCCGATACTGGTCACACCCTGCCCCAACCCGGCATCGACGGCGAGAAAGTCAGCGCCGGTTTCACCCACGGTGGTGGACATGATCTTGATGACCCAGAACGACAGCGTCACCTCAGGGACTTTATTGAGCCAGTCAGCTTTCGTAAGCGGCTTCATGTGGATGCTTCTCCTTGACAGCGCTGCAAATCGCGCAAGGGAGAGACTACGCAGGCAAACTTAGCTGGGACTGAGGAACTTCGATTGTCGGTCATGAAGCGAACATAAAATCCCGGCCAAGCCCGTACACAGGGGCTTCGCGGGCGCTCTTGACTAAAAAAATCATCTCAACAGCCTGTAGCAAACAGTTACAAATAAGGCCATTATTCCGCTCGCAGTCACCATGAACGACCCTCTGACAGAGCGGTTCAGTCCAGGATCATTTGCCCACTGCCAAGACTTTCCGAACGTCGTGCCGTGTTTTCGGGGCTAGTGGGAAAGCCTTACTTTTTAAGGAACGTATTTTGACAAACGTCTGTACCAGCGGCCTTGATATCGGCTTTGCTTCTCTGGATTACCTGCAAATTGGCATCCTGGGGATCATTCAAGGCATCACCGAGCTATTACCCATTTCATCCACTGCGCACATGCGAATCGTGCCCGCCCTGCTCGGCTGGCCCGATCCCGGCTCGGCGTTTTCCGCCGCGATGCAATTGGCCGCACTGGCTGCGGTCGTCAGCTATTTCTGGCGTGATGTACGGGAAGTCGTCGCTGGCAGCATAGGCGCCGTGCGACAGCGTGATTACAACAATCAGTCGTTCAAGCTGGCCGTTGCGATTGTGCTGGCGACCATCCCGATCGGCATTGCGGGCCTGGCCTTGTCCTCGCTGCTCAATACCTGCAACTCACCGTTAAGAGGCCTGATGGTGATTGGTATCTCGTGCCTGGTGATGGCCGTTCTGCTGGCTGCGGCCGAACTCAGCTGCCGCCATCAACGCGTCGTGGGACAGATGCGCCTGCGGGATGCATTGATTGTCGGCATTGCACAGATTGGCGCGCTGATCCCCGGCGTTTCCCGCTCCGGTTCAACACTCACCGCCGCACTCTTCCTTAACTTCAAACGCGAAGAAGCTGCGCGTTTCTCATTCCTGCTTGGACTGCCCGCTATTGCGCTGGCCGGCTTGAAAGAGTTGTGGGTGCTGTATCACGCACACATACCGGCCGAAGCGTGGTCGCACCTGATTTTCGGTCTGGTGATCGCCAGCGTGTCGGCATTTTGCGCGATCTGGGGCCTGATGAAATTCCTCGAAAGGTTTTCCACCTGGCCTTTCGTTATTTATCGGGCGGTACTGGGTATTTTCCTGATTGTCGCGGTCAGTACCGGGCTGTTGAGCTAAACAACATTCAAACGCTGATAGAGCCCGGCCCAGTGCCGGGCTTTTTATTGTCAGCCGACGATACGGTCTGCGCTGCGCCGCGCGCCCCCGTTTCGCAACCGGGAGCGCGGCGTTCACACGGTTGCCAGCATTACTTGTCGTCGATCTTTTTTTCCGACGATTGAGGCCGATACTCGGTGCTCTCTTCAGCGTTGGGTGCTTCCGGGAGATGCCCGGGAGTGAACACATGCGTCAGCAAGTCTTTGGCATCGATTTCGTTGACGCCATTCACCGAACGGGCGAGCTCTACCACCCGCTCGCATTCTTTATGGGTGTTGACGCGACCGCTCAACGCTACCGTACCTGCGTGGGTTTTGACATTGACATGCATGCTGAGAGTCGGCTCTGCAAATGTCAGGGCCGATTTCACCCGGGTAGTAATCCATGCGTCGTGAACGGCCATTCCCAGATTATGAGAGTAATGCTGGAAGGAGTGAGTTTTCATAGTTGGACCCTCTCTCGTGTCATCGACAGATTAATTATAGTGCGGTCGTTGCGGTCCGAGCGCTGTCCCCCAGCCCATCTGCTTTAATCACTCTGTACCGGGCGCAAGGGTGCGCTACCGAACAGACCCGCGCCGGTAGCTAAGTCAACCTGACACAAGGCAGATCGCCGCCATATCAAGACGGTTGTGATCTTCCTGCTCATCCAGTGGACGGTGGGGTTCAGTGATTCCCTCATTGAAGGAGGCACGATTCATGACTCAGCATTTGCAAATACCTTTTTACCGACGGCTGGCAGTAATGCTTGTCGCTGTTACCGTGGCAGCGGCCGCGCTACCGGCACAAGCGCAACATGACTATCAGCGGGACGGCTACGGCCGGCAGGTTTACCATCGCGACTATCGTGGCGGCCATGACAACCGTCGTGACTATCGCGGCGGCGGTGGTGACTATCGCGGTGATGGCAGCGGCGATTTGGGGGCGATACTGGTTGGTGCAATATTGGGAGCAGTCGTCGCGGGTGCGGTACAGGCGCCGCCCGCCGTGATTTACCGGCAACCTCCTCCGCCCCCTCCACCGGGGGTCCGGTACTACCCAAGGCCGTACTATCCCGATTCGTACAACTCCTATGGATATCCTCCACCCGGCTATTAAGCTGCCTGGTCGTATGGAACCCGAGCGACCGCCGCTCACACTGATATATCCCATACAACGGTCGTCAGTTCGACAACTCAATCCGGATATAAAGACATGAATAACTTCGTACTCAAAGCAGCTATGCCGGCAGCGTTGATGCTGGCATTGCTCAGCACTTCTGTCTCGGCACAGACGACGGCAACGAACAGTCCTGCTGCAACGTCACAGACAGCTGCCAGTCATACCAAAAAGCACATGGACGTTGTGGAGAAGAGGATCAAGGAACTGCACGCCAAGCTGAAAATCACCGACAAGCAGTCAACTCAATGGGAGGCCTACGCGCAAACCATCCGCGACAATGCGCACAACGCCGATACCGCCTTTCTGGAGCGAGCGGAAAAGCTGCCATCGTTGAATGCCGATGACGCAATGGCCTCCTATGCCAAATTAGCCCAGTTGCACGCGGACAATATGCAAAAGCTTGCAACGACGTTTAGCGCTCTGTATGGCACGTTTTCCGACGATCAGAAAAAAAATGCCGACAAGCTGTTCCGCAATGAACAGGAAAAACGCGAGGACCGGCTCGAGGCCGCGAAAAAATCCAAGTGATATGCCACGACCTTCAACCAGGCGAACCGGCCGCAGCAGGCTCGGTTCGCACTGGAACGCAGCGACCCGCAGAGGCTGATGCCAAGGGCTGAAGTATTGCTCAACTGCTAGGCTGTTCCAGGAAGTCCGCGCGACTTTTTGGAGGTTTGCCCCATGCAGCTTGAAGGTTCCTGCCATTGCGGCGCGGTGTCGTTCAGTCTGAACAGTGCCCACCCCTACCCGTATCAACGTTGTTATTGCTCGATCTGCCGCAAGACCCAAGGCTCGGGTGGCTACGCGATCAACCTCGGCGGCGAGGCGAAAAGCCTGAAAGTCCGCGGTCGCAAACACATCTCGATCTATCACGCGCGTCTCAAGGATGACGGCGCCCGGCGTGCCCACAGCAGCAGCGCCGAACGGCACTTCTGCTCGCTTTGCGGCAGTGGTTTGTGGTTGTTCAGCCCTGAATGGCCCGAGTTGATTCACCCCTTTGCTTCGGCCATCGACACCCCGCTGCCGGTGCCGCCGGAACACACGCACCTGATGCTCGGTTCAAAAGCCTCGTGGGTCGAAGTCGAGCTACATCCCGGCGATCAGCAGTTCGAGGTCTACCCGCAAGAATCCATTGCCGAGTGGCACGAGCGGCTGGGCCTGAGCCGTTAACAGTCTTTGACAGTTTCCCGACAAAGCTCTCAAAGATTGCCTACCCGTACGCCCCTAGCATGATGGCATCCTAATCCCTGCCGGGTGCCTCATGCTTGCTCTGAAAAACCGCAAAACCTTTTGTCTTTCGCTGACGTCCATCTGCCTGCTGGCCTCGACCGATTACGTGCAAGCCGAAGACTGGCATTACAGCGCGCAGGCCGGTGTGGCTAACGCGCCACGCTATAGCGGCAGCGATGAACGCGTGACTGCGCCGCTGCTCGGCGGCCAGATTGTCAGCCCTTATGGCCTCTTCCTCGACACCGAACGCGGTCTGGGTTGGCAGAACGAATGGGGGGACCTGGCATTCAGCACCTACATTGGCCTGAGTGAAACGCGCAAGGACCGCAAGTCGAGGTTCGAGGGCTCGAATCGCCTGGATGGTATGGGCTCGATCAAATCCCGCCCGCAACTGGGCGCCAGTATTCACTACACCTTGGGCGAAGTGGTTGTCGGCGCCACCCTGGAGCACGCGCTGAAAAAGAGCGATGACGACCGCGACACCGGCTCCGCCTACAACCGGCTGGAGCTGAGTATCAGCACCAACCTCTATGAAGGCGAATACGGCAGCCTGGATGGCAGCCTCAACAGCGTGTTTGGTGATGCCGACTACGTGCGGACCTGGTACGGCGTGAGCACGGCCCAGGCGTCACGCAGCCAGTTCCGGGCCTACGCCACCCACGGCGGGATGGTCAGCCGAGGCGCAGCGTTGACCTGGGCGGTGCCGATCAACGACCAGACCGAATTCTCGACGGTGCTGGCGATGCAGTACCTCAATGGCGATGCAGCGGACAGCCCGATCGTCGAACGACGGACGCAAACGTCGCTGGCTGGCCAGGTGAAATACAGCTTCTGAGTTGCCTCCCCCGCAGTACGCCCCAGACCTCGTAGCAGCCTGCTGCTACGGGTGATCGGTTATGTGTTAAGGCTGAGATCTGACTTAGTCAGCCTGCGCCCAGGTCATGCGAAACGACGCGCCGCCCCACGGCGAATCGCTGACGTCGACCTTGCCGCCGTGCGATTGCGACACCCGCCGAACCAGCGCCAGGCCCAGACCGAAACCACCGGTGCGACGGTCGCGACTGGTGTCGAGTCGCGAGAACGGCTCGAAAATCTTCTCGCGTCCTTCCATCGGCACGCCCGGGCCATCGTCGTTGACCAACACTTCATAACCGTCTTCACCCAGCGTCAGCGACACCTCCACCCGTCGCTCGGCGTAGCGAATGGCATTGCGCAGCAGGTTGATCACCGCCCTCGCCATAAAGCGCGGCTCGATCCGCACAGAGTCGACCTCACAGGCGCGAATCAACAGCTGCACCCCGGCCGCCTCGGCCTCCAGGGCAACGCTGCCGACCACGCTGTCGAGCCAACTGTGAGCCTGAATGCTTTCGAGACTGATCACCGTGGCACCGCGTTCAAGACTGGCGTAGGTCAGTAACTCGGAAACCATCTCTTCCAGTTCACCGAGATCGGCGTACATGTCGGCAATCAGTGCTTTGCGCTCGCTCGGATCGGCCTGTTGCTTGAGTTGATCGAGTTCGAACGACAAGCGCGCAATCGGCGTGCGCAACTCATGGGACACCGCATTGGTCAGCTCGCGCTGATTGGCAATCAAGCCTTCGATACGCGCAGCCATCTGGTTGAAGTGCTCGGCCAGCACGCGAATGTTCGAGCGTTTGGACAATTGAATGCGCGAGGTCAGATCGTTATCGCCGAAACGTTGCGCGGCCACTCTGATCAGTTCGAGGTCGCGCCAATGCGGTCGCACCCAGAAGTACAGGACAAAAGCCAGGAACACGCCCAGTAAAGCGTAGGCCCAGACATACAGCCACTTGGGCTCCTCCGGGAGTTTGATGTTCAACAACTGCGGGCCGCCATCGATGCTGGCGATAAACTCGTTGAAATCCCCGCGCACGACCAACAGACCGTCAGCCAGCAGTTTTTGCTCTCGCTCAGTGAGATCCAGCTCACTGCTCTGCACCAGCTTCAGGCGCAGCCCGTAGTGGGTTTTCAGCTCCGCCAGGCGCTCATCACGCGCAATGCCGGTGACCGGACGGAGCAATTCGACCAGGCTGTAAGCTGGCCCGCGCATGGCTTCGCGGTTATAGGTCTCGTTGGCCTCGGGCAACAGCTCGGCAAAAATGTAATTGACCGTCCAGATCGCCCCTGCAAAGCCAAAGGCGAGAATGACGTACAGCCGCAGAAACAGCCTTAGCATCTAGAGCTCCCAGGCAAATGGATTGAACAGATAACCCTTGCCCCAAACGGTCTTGATGCACACCGGTTCTCTGGGATTGTCCTTGAGCTTGCCGCGCAGTTTGCTGATGTACACGTCGACGCTGCGGTTGAGCCCGTCAAAGGCGATGCCGCGCATGCGATTGAGGATGTCATCGCGGGAAAGAATCTTGCCGGCGGCGCTGGCCAGCAGCCACAGCAATTCGAACTCCATGGTGGTCAGCTCGATACCCTCACCCGCCAGCCGCACTTCGCGGCAGCTGCGATCAATCAGCAAACGGCCGAACTCCAGCGAACCGCGTACCGTGGTTTCCGGTATCTGGCGACGTTGCAAGGCGCGCAGCCGGGCCAGCAATACCGGTGGTTTTATCGGTTTGATGACATAGTCGTCGGCGCCGGACTCCAGGCCCAGGATGTGGTCCAGGTCGTCTTCCTTGGCCGTGAGGATGACAATTGGCGTCTCGGACACACTGCGGATCTCGCGGCACACATGCAGGCCGCTCTGGCCGGGCAGCATCAGGTCGAGCACGACGATTTTCGGCTTGAATTCGAGAAACGCCGCCAGCGCCAGATCGCCACGGTGCACGGTCCGTACCTCGAAACCATGTTGGGAGAGGAAGTGCGCGATCAACCCCGCGAGCTTTTCGTCATCCTCCACGAGCAGTACCTTGCCAAACGCCTGATTGTCCATAAGTGCCAATCTGTGAGCCGATGATTGAGAGCGCGCATTATGGCGCCAATCTCACCCTCAACCGACATGCCAGACAGGAAAAACCGGCCTCGCGGGCCGGTTTTCGGAGAACTTTCATGTTCTTAAGAGTTTTTAACAATTTGCCTGATTTCTTTCACAGACTTGCCGCAGGCACGCCACTGTGGAAGCGGAACTCGATGTCCGGGGACTCGATCAGTTCCTGCTCGGCGGCGCGAACCTTGTCGATCACCTGGGCAATGTCCTTGGCATCGCCGTACTGGTAGGCCAGTTTCAGATACCCCTGAAAATGCCGCGCCTCGCTTTTCAGCAAGCCGAAGTAGAATTTGCCCAGTTCTTCATCCAGATGGGGCACCAACGCTTCGAAACGCTCGCAGCTGCGCGCCTCGATAAACGCCCCGACCACCAGCGTGTCGACCAGTTTGACCGGCTCGTGGCTGCGCACCACTTTGCGCAAACCCGAGGCGTAACGACCGGCGGACAATTGGCGCAGTTCGATCTTGCGTTTTTTCATCAGGCGCATGACTTGCTCGTGATGCACCAGCTCTTCCCGGGCCAGGCGTGACATCAAATTGATCAGGTCGACATGCGAATGGTACTTGGCAATCAGGCTGAGCGCGGTACTGGCAGCCTTGAACTCGCAGTTCTTGTGGTCGATCAGCAGGGTTTCCTGATCGGCCAATGCGGCTTGAACCCAGCCATCGGGCGTGCGGCAGCCAAGGAATTCGTGAATTTCAGGAAGGATCATTGGCTCACTTCCGACAGTTCAACAGGACCATTGGGCAGGACGGCGACGATTTCAGGGTTCAGTAACATGAGGCTCACGGGCAATAAGTTCACAGCGAAGGGGGCCGATTATACGTGCCTGCCGGCAGACCACCAGTCGCCAGACTTGATATGCATCAAGACCCGAGTTCACGACCAGCAACTATAGTTGTGCAACGACGTGTTTTTCATTCATCGGAGATTCCGACCATGCAAGCCATCCGCAGCATCCTGGTGGTCATCGAACCCTTGCCCGAGGAGAGCCTGGCCCTCAAGCGCGCCAAGATGATCGCCGGGGTGACTCAGGCGCATCTGCACTTGCTGATCTGCGATAAAGAGCATGATCACTCGGCGCTGTTGAGTGTGCTCAAAGCCAGCCTGCAGGAAGACGGCCACAGTGTCACCACCGAGCAAGCCTGGAACAAAAGCCTGCATGAAACCATCATCGATGTGCAGCAGGCCGAGGGTTGCGGGCTGGTGATCAAGCAACACTTTCCGGACAACCCGCTGAAGAAGGCCCTGCTGACCCCGGCGGACTGGAAACTGCTGCGCCAGTGCCCGAGCCCGGTGTTACTGGTGAAGACCTCGAAACCCTGGACCGGCGGGACGATTCTGGCGGCCATCGACGTGGGCAACAACGACCCCGAGCACCGCGTGCTGCATGCGAGCATCGTCGATCATGGCTTCGACATCGCTCACCTGGCCAAGGCCCATCTGCACGTCATCAGCGCCCATCCATCGCCCATGCTCTCGGCGGCCGACCCGGTGTTCCAGCTCAAGGAAACCATCGAGGCCCGCTACCGCGAAGCGTGCAAGGCGTTCCAGGCCGAGTTCGACATCGACGATGAACACCTGCATATCGAAGAAGGTCCGGCCGATGTGCTGATTCCCCACATTGCGCATAAATTGCAGGCGTCGGTGACCGTCATCGGCACTGTGGCGCGCACCGGGTTCTCGGGGGCCTTGATCGGAAACACCGCGGAAGTGGTACTCGACTCGCTGGAAAGCGATGTGCTGGTGCTCAAGCCACAGGAAATCATGGATCACCTGGAAGAACTGGTGACCAGCGGCAAGTAAGCGCAACCGGTCGCCGTTCCTGCGCAGGATCACCATCCTGCGCAGGAGTCGGCAATCGAAGCCAGTTAGCACATCAGCTCAACATCACCCCTCTGGACGCAACATCAACACCGCCAACGGCGGCAGATTCAGCACCAACGACAAGGGTTGGCCGTGGCTGCCCTCCTCTTCGGTCATCACACCGCCGCCATTGCCATAGTTGGAGCCGGCGTAGATGCCCGCATCGCTGTTGAACACTTCATTCCAGCGCCCGCCAATGGGCACGCCAATCCGATACGCCGGACGCGGCACCGGTGTAAAGTTAGCCACTACCAGCACCGGCCGCCCTTCCTTGCTCCAACGCAGCCAGGCATAGACGCTGTTCATCGCGTCATCGCCGATCAGCCATTGGAAGCCCTGCGGCACATCGTCCTGATCGTGCAGCGCCGGCTCTTCGCGGTAGAGCTGGTTGAGGTCGGTCACCAGTTTTTGCACGCCGCGGTGTTCCGGGTATTGCAGCAAGTACCAATCCAGCTGCTGATCGTGATTCCATTCGCGCCACTGGCCGAACTCACAGCCCATGAACAGCAGTTTTTTACCCGGGTGCCCCCACATGAAACTCAGGTAGGCACGCAAGTTGGCGAACTTCTGCCAGCGATCGCCGGGCATCTTGTCGATCAGCGAGTGTTTGCCGTGGACCACTTCGTCGTGGGAAATCGGCAGGATGAAGCGTTCGGACCATGCGTAAACCAGGCCAAAGCTCAGCTCGTTGTGATGATGGGCGCGGTAGACCGGGTCCTGCTGAATGTAATGCAGCGAATCGTGCATCCAGCCCATGTTCCATTTGTAGTCGAACCCTAACCCGCCATGCTGCGTGCCCTGGCTGACGCCCGGCCAGGCCGTCGACTCCTCGGCAATCACCAGCGCTCCGGGTGCTTCGAGGTCGATCACATCGTTGAGGTGGCGGACAAAATCGATGGCTTCGAGGTTCTCCCGACCGCCATGGCGATTGGGTACCCACTCGCCGGCCTTGCGTGAATAGTCGCGATACAGCATCGAAGCCACTGCATCGACCCGCAGCCCATCGACGTGAAAATGCTTGAGCCAGTGCAACGCCGACGCCAGCATGAAGCCATGTACTTCGGTGCGTCCGAGGTTGTAAATCAGCGTGTCCCAGTCCTGGTGAAAACCTTCGAGCGGGTTGCCGTACTCGTACAGCGCGGTGCCGTCGAACTGCGCGAGGCCATGGGTATCGGTGGGAAAATGCGCCGGCACCCAATCGAGGATCACACCGATATCGGCCAGGTGGCAGGCGTTGACGAACGCGGCAAAGTCACTGGGCGAGCCGTAACGGGCGCTCGGGGCGAATTGCGATAATGGCTGATACCCCCAGGAACCGCCGAACGGGTGCTCCATGATCGGCATCAGTTCAATATGGGTGAAGCCGAGTTTCTGCACATAAGGGATCAGATGCTCGGCCAGCTCGCCCCAATGGTATTGGCGCGCCACTTCACCGACGTCATCCACTTCGCACTGCCAGGAACCGGCATGCAGCTCATAGATCGACAGCGGCGCGCTCGGCCGGTGGCGCTCGCCGCGTGTCTGCATCCAGTCCTGATCCTGCCATTCGATATGCAACGGTGAGGCGACTTTCGAGGCTGTGTCAGGCGGTAGCTGTGTCGCCAGTGCCACGGGGTCAGCCTTCAGCGGCAGAATCCCGTGGGCACCGAGAATTTCGTACTTGTACGCTTCACCGGCCTGCAAGCGCGGAACAAACAGCTCCCAGACCCCGGACGGATGACGCAGCCGCATCGGGTGACGACGACCATCCCAGACGTTGAAATCGCCGACCACCGAGACCCGCCGGGCATTCGGCGCCCACACGGCAAAACGCACGCCGTCGACACCCTCGACGTTCTTCAGCTGCGCCCCCAGACACGCACTGAGGTCCCGGTGATTGCCCTCGGCGAACAGATACAAATCCATCTCGCCCAACAACGGACCGAAGCTGTAAGGGTCCTCTGCGGTCTGCTCGCCACCCGCCCATCGGGTACGCAACAGATAAGCCTGTGCCCGGTCGAAATGCCCGACGAACAACCCCGGCACTTCGGTCGGGTTCAAGCTGCCGAGTTCTTCGCCGGAGTCACGGGCGATCACCTGCACGCTCAAGGCGTCCGGCAGGTAGGCACGAATGAACTGACCGCCGGCCCCATCTGCATGGGGTCCGAGTATCGCAAAGGGATCCTGATACTCGGCGCGCACCAGCGCCTCAATGTCTCGCGCCGCTGGCAGCAGCGCTTCTTTCACCTGTCCCTGCTCCCTCAATGATGGCTCCGTCATGACTGCTCTCCACTCACATAGGAAAAGGGTTTGAGTCCACTCAACAACCCGTATAAACCGTGCAATGGCACAGGCAACCAGGCAGGACGATTTTCCGCTTCATACCCCACTTCATAGGCCGCCTTCTCCAGGCAGAACAACGCCAGTGCAGCGTCTTCGGCTGCAGGATCCTGCCAAGCATGAGCAAGACTAGCTGCTGCCTGCCGATACGCCTGAACAAACGTTGCGGTGGCCTCACGCAAATAACGCTCCGTCACCCGTTGACGTGCTGCCAGCGTCTGCGCGGTGACTTCAACCCCTTGCCCATCCAGGGCCATCGCCGCTGCGTAATCGAACGAACGCAGCACGCCGCTGACATCCTTGTACGGACTGTGCTTGCCTCTTCGCTCATGCAATGGCCGCGCCGGTTCCCCCTCGAAATCGATCAGGTAGGCATCACCCTTGATCACCAGCACCTGGCCCAGGTGCAGATCACCGTGGACACGCATCTGCAAACCGCCCACCGCTTTTGCCGCCAGCTCCTGAATGTGCCTGAGGATGGCTCTCTTCTGCTCCTGCAAACGCACCACCAACACCTGGTCCTCCGGGCTCAGCCGGGCCTGATGCTGTTTGAGCAACTGCAAGGCGTGCTCCAGCTGTGCAGCAATCGCTTTCGCCAATGCCTGCTGATCCTTGTGCGTACTGACCCGCGAACCAAACGCCGGGTTGTCACCGGGCGCGGCCAGTATCTGGTGCATTTCCCCGAGCCGCTGACCGAGCATGCCAGCGAAATCTTTCAATTCACCGAGCGCGTTGTAGTGCTGTTCCTGCTCGGAGATGGCCTCGGCCAACTCATCGCGAATCGCCCGCTCAAGGTTGTTCTGGGTCCATTCCCAGGCATCGCCCTGATTGCTCAGATACCCTTGGGCGATCATCAGCAGAGTGTCTTCACCTTGCCGATCACGGCGAATCACCGAGCCGAGCAGCGGTGAAATATGCTTGAACCCGGCGGACGTCAGGTATGCGCCCATCTCCAGCTCCGGATGCACGCCGCTGGCGACCTTGCGGATCAGCTTGAGCACCACGCTGCCGCCAATCACCGCGGAGCTGTTGGATTGCTCGGCCGACAAGTAGCGCACATCGCAGTCAGCCTGCAGATTGAGGTCCGCCAGCCCGACGCTCGGCTCGAAACGAATTTCGCCGTCACTGGCGTCCAGCACCGTGTACGCCTGCATCGCCTGGATCACCGCACGAACGAAGCTGTCGAGACTGAACGCGTCCGTCACCAAGCCCACTTGCCGCCCGCGCCGAACTCGCGCCAACGCCAGTTGCTGCGGCAATGCGGCGCCCACCTGGTCTTCGGCGAGAAACCCGAACGGCAGTTGATAACGGCTGGTCTGACCGTCGCTGGCCACCTCGATTTCGCTGAACAGCACCGGATGCAGCGGATCACCAAAACGCACACCGTAAGCAATGTGCACCGTTTCGATACGGGAGTCCTTGCCGGCGAACCAACGTCGATTGTGCAACCAGCTCGGCAGCGCACTTTGCTCCAGAATGGTGCGCGATGGCGCCTCGAGCAGCTCTTCCATGCGTTTTTTTAGTACCAGAGTGGTGAAGTCCGGCAGGCTTTGCGCAGGCTCGACGTGCCAGCTCGGCATCTGGTTTTCCGCTGCCAGCACAAACCAGTAAAAGCCGTACGGCGCCAGGGTCAGCAGAAAGTTGAGCTGGCCAATCGGCGGGAAAGCATTGCCGCCGAGCATTTCCACGGGAACCATGCCAGCGAAGGCCGAAAGGTCCAGCTCAGCCGCCTGGGCACTGCGCGAGACGTTGGCCACGCAAAGGATGATTTCGTGTTTACCGTCATCACCGGTGTATTCACGGGTATACGCCAGAATCCGCCGGTTGCTCGGCGAGAGCATTTTCAAGCTGCCCCGACCGAAGGCCTTGGACTGCTTGCGGATCGCCAGCATGCGCCGGGTCCAGTTCAGCAATGAATGCGGATCGCCCGCCTGGGTTTCGACGTTCACCGACAAGTAACCGTAGAGCGGGTCCATGATCGGCGGCAGCACCAGGCTCGCCGGGTCGGCGCGGGAAAACCCGCCATTACGGTCGATCGACCACTGCATCGGCGTGCGCACGCCATCGCGGTCACCAAGATAGATATTGTCGCCCATGCCGATTTCGTCGCCGTAGTACAGCGTCGGCGTCCCGGGCATCGACAGCAGCAGGCTGTTGAGCAGCTCGACGCGGCGCCGGTCACGCTCCATCAGCGGTGCCAGGCGTCGACGAATGCCGAGGTTGATCCGCGCGCGGCGGTCAGCCGCGTAGTAGTTCCACAGGTAATCGCGCTCCTTGTCGGTGACCATCTCCAGGGTCAGCTCATCATGGTTGCGCAGGAAAATCGCCCATTGGCAGTTGGCCGGAATCTCCGGCGTCTGACGCAAAATATCGGTGATCGGAAAACGGTCTTCCTGGGCCAGCGCCATGTACATCCGCGGCATCAGCGGGAAGTGAAAGGCCATGTGGCATTCGTCGCCGTTATCGCCATGAACATCACCGAAATACAACTGAGTGTCTTCCGGCCACTGGTTGGCTTCGGCCAGCAGCATGCGGTCCGGGTAATGGGCGTCGATCTCGGCGCGAATCTGCTTGAGCACCGCATGGGTCTCGGGCAGGTTCTCGTTGTTGGTGCCGTCACGCTCGATCAAATAGGGAATCGCATCCAGGCGCAGGCCGTCGATGCCCAGGTCCAGCCAGTAGCGCATCACCGAGAGCACGGCTTTCATGACCTGCGGGTTGTCGAAGTTCAGGTCCGGTTGATGCGAATAAAAACGGTGCCAGAAGTATTGGCCGGCCACCGGGTCCCAGGTCCAATTGGACTTCTCGGTGTCGAGAAAAATGATCCGCGTGCCGTCGTACTTTTGATCGTCATCGGACCAGACATAAAAGTCCCGCGCCTTTGAGCCTGGCTTGGCCTTGCGCGCCCGTTGAAACCAGGGATGTTGGTCGGAGGTGTGGTTGATGACCAACTCGGTGATCACCCGCAAGCCACGATTGTGAGCCTCGGCTATAAAGCGCTTGGCGTCGGTGAGCGTTCCGTAGTCGCGGTGTACGCCACGGTATTCAGCAATGTCGTAGCCATCGTCGCGGCGTGGCGAGGGGTAAAACGGCAGCAACCAGATGGTGTTGACGCCCAGATCGGCGATGTAATCCAGTTTGGCGATCAAACCGGGAAAGTCGCCGATTCCGTCGTTGTTAGAGTCGAAATAGGACTTTACGTGAACCTGATAAATCACCGCATCCTTGTACCAGAGCGGGTCATTGCTGAAGGTGGCTGACCTGGGTTTCTTCGCCATTGGAAACTCCTGCTCGATTCGATGAGGCTTCTCTGTGGCGAGGGGGCTTGCCCCCGCTCGGCTGCGTAGCAGTCGTAAAATCTGCGCACGCGGTGTACCTGAAAATGGGCTCTCTGGACCGAGGTCTGCTTCGCAGCCCAGCGGGGGCAAGCCCCCTCGCCACAAAAAACTGCATCAACTTCAAGTTGCCGTTATCCGCCAAATCCCGAACGGCTGGTTCCACGGCTCGATGCGCATCCATTGAGTCTTGCCGTGCCAGTCCCAGCGGTGGCCGTTCATCATGTCTTCACCCTGGGTCACCGCGTCGTCGGGCAAGCCCATCTCCCACAGTGGCAATTCGAAGTGCCCCTCTTGGGCGTTGAACGGGTCGAGGCTGACCGCCACCAGAATAAAATTGCTGCCATCGGCCGTGCGTTTACCGAAGTACAGAATGTTGTCGTTCCACACGTTGTAGACCTGAAGACCCAAATGGCTGTGCAAGGCCGGGTTTTGCCGGCGAATACGGTTGAGCTGGGCGATCTCGGCGATGATGTTGCCCGGCGCAGTAAAGTCCCGGACACGGATTTCATACTTCTCGGAGTCGAGGTATTCCTCCTTGCCCGGCACTGGCGCCGACTCGCACAGTTCAAACCCCGAATACATGCCCCACAGGCCCGAGCCCATGGTCGCCAGCGCAGCCCGGATCAGAAAGCCGGCGCGGCCCGACTCATGGAGAAAGCCTGGATTGATGTCGGGCGTATTGACGAAAAAGTTGGGCCGGAAGCACTCGCGCCAGGGCGACTGGTTCAGCTCGGTGAGGTACGTCACCAATTCGTGCTTGGTGTTACGCCAGGTGAAGTAGGTGTAGCTCTGGGAGTAACCGACCTTGCCCAGGCGCGCCATCATCGCCGGGGTGGTAAAGGCCTCGGCCAGGAAGATCACCTCGGGATACAACGCCCGCACATCGCCGATCAGCCACTGCCAGAACGGCAAGGGTTTGGTGTGCGGATTGTCGACCCGGAAGATCTTCACGCCCTCCTCGACCCAGCCGACCACGATGTCCCGCAGCTCCAGCCACAGGCTGGGAATCGCCTCGCTGGCGTAGAAGTCGACGTTGACGATGTCCTGGTATTTCTTCGGCGGGTTTTCGGCGTATTTGATGGTGCCGTCCGGCCGCCAGTTGAACCAGCCCGGATGCTGCTTCAGCCACGGATGGTCCTGGGAGCATTGAATCGCGAAATCCAGCGCGATCTCCAGCCCGTGTGCGGCGGCGGCCTTGACCAGACGACGGAAGTCCTCGCGACTGCCCAACTGCGGGTGAATCGCCTCGTGCCCCCCCTCGATACCGCCGATGGCGTACGGGCTGCCGTGGTCATCGGGGCCGGCAGTCAGGGCGTTGTTGGGACCTTTGCGATAGCTGCGACCAATCGGGTGGATCGGCGGGAAGTACAGCACGTCGAAGCCCATGTCCTGGATCATCGCCAGACGTGAGTGCACATCGTTGAACGTACCGTGGCGATCCGGATCATCGGTGATCGAGCGGGGAAACAATTCATACCAACTGGCGAACTGCGCACGTTCGCGCTCGACGTCCAGCGGGTACTCCAGACTCAGGCTGAGGTAGGGACGCAGATCGGCCTCGGCCATCAACCGGGCACTGCGTGGGTGCAGAAACAGCGCGACTTGCTCGGTTTCAAGCAGCCCGGCCAGCTCATGGTGCAGCGCCGTAAGCTTCTTGCTCAACGGACCGTCACTGCGCTCCGCCGCCTGCAGCACCTGGATGCGCCCTTCTTGCAGCTCCAGGCTGACCGGCACACCCGCTGTGTGCTTCTTTTCCAGTTCATGACAGAAACTGGCGAACTGATCGATCCAGGCCTCGATACAAAACCGATACCTACCCGGCATTG
The DNA here is from genome assembly GCF_039908645.1 of Pseudomonas helvetica. Lineage (NCBI taxonomy): Bacteria > Pseudomonadati > Pseudomonadota > Gammaproteobacteria > Pseudomonadales > Pseudomonadaceae > Pseudomonas > Pseudomonas helvetica. The sequence goes on along the minus strand of NZ_CP150917.1, from coordinate 2,894,154 downwards.
CGACGCTGAACTGCCCCTGCCAGGTGTTATTACCGAGATCGGTCATGACTTCGCTCTGCCAAATCGAGTCGGCCTCGGCACGCCAACGCACGCGCACCGCAAGCGTATCGTGACCGTCGGCAAAAACCTTGCTGGTCACCGTCACCGCCTGCCGTTCGATAGCCTTGGCCGCGAACTGGCCGCCATCGATCACCGGCATGGTGTTTTCGATAATAATCCGCGGCAGCAGCAAAGCCTGCGACAGTGGCAGTTGCGGGTTGTACTGCAGCTCCGTCGGTTTTTCAGTCGTCATCGAGCCTCGCCCCTTACGCCCCATGGACGCTCCTGTGCTTGATCGTGTGCTGCTTGCATGACGCTACTTAGGTTCCGAGCGCCGGGCTCTGCTAAAAGTTCAGATCCTTTCACTTTAGCCACGCTCCATGACCACTAATCGGTTACACAGAACGATGAGCAAGACCTGTGCCCTAACCTTTAGATCCCGCAGAAAAGGGTGACCCCCATGACCATGCGAATCGAAAACCAGGTCTGCTTCTTCATTACCGAGAACGGCGAAGAGATTCGCCTCGCTGCCGATGTCACCATCATTACCGACGCGGACAAAGCCATGTCGGCGGTGGACCTCGATGGCCAGCGTTTCTACATCACCGAAGCAGAAGCCGACGCATTAACCGTAGCAGGTGCCACCGATGGTCGCCGACACCTGATGGTCACCAGCAGTGATTCGGTGATTTGACTGACGCAGATCACAGACCGCCGCAGACGCCTGTGACAGGCACTGTCGCCGCGCCTGCCGGGGTGCATCAAGTTGTCGCAGGGGCGGATCAAGAACTCATCTGATCCGCTTTTTAATCCAATACCTGAGTCTGTTATGCAAACAGTTCGGTGGTCATAGTTGATCGGCCTGATGGAGGCTGATGAGCGAAAGACCATGAGCGATAGAATCCCCGTCCGATTAGTAGAGACATTCGAGCCTTCGCGTCCAAAGATGAAGGCCAAATCCAGCGACAACCAGATTCACACCCGCAGCTTCACCGGTTTGTTCCGCACCTTGCGCCTGAGCGGCGCGGGGTTTCTGTTCCTGGCGTTTTTCGGCACTGTTTGGCTGAACTGGGGCGGCCGGCAGGCGGTGCTCTGGGACTTGTCGGAAAGCAAATTCCACATCTTCGGCGCGACCTTCTGGCCGCAGGATTTCATCCTGCTCTCGGCGCTGCTGATCATCTGCGCCTTCGGCCTGTTCGCAATCACCGTGTTCGCCGGGCGAGTCTGGTGTGGCTACACCTGCCCGCAGAGTTCCTTCACCTGGCTGTTCATGTGGTGCGAAAAGGTCACCGAGGGCGAGCGCAATCAGCGGATCAAACTGCAAGCCGCCCCCTGGGGCCTGAACAAACTGCTGCGTCGCTCCGCCAAACACACGATGTGGCTGGCCATCAGCGTGCTGACGGGACTGACGTTTGTCGGCTACTTCACGCCGATCCGTCCGCTGGCCAATGAGTTGCTGACCTTGCAAATGGGCGGCGTCAGTCTGTTTTGGGTGCTGTTCTTCACCGGCGCGACCTACATCAACGCCGGTTGGCTGCGAGAAGCGGTGTGCATGCATATGTGTCCGTATGCACGGTTCCAGAGCGTGATGTTCGACAAAGACACGCTGACCATCTCCTACGACGCCGCCCGTGGCGAAAGCCGTGGCCCGCGCAAACGCGAGGTGAAGCCTGCCGACGCGGGTCTGGGCGATTGCATCGACTGTCACCTGTGTGTGCAGGTCTGCCCGACCGGCATCGACATTCGCGACGGCTTGCAGATGGAGTGCATTGGTTGCGCGGCATGTATCGACGCCTGCGATTCGATCATGGACAAAATGGGCTATGCCCGTGGCCTGATCAGCTACACCTCCGAGCATGAGTTGCAAGGTGGCAAGACGCACCTGCTCAGGCCTCGGTTGATCGGCTACACCGCGGTGCTGGTGGTAATGATTGGTGCACTGACGCTGGCGCTGATGGAGCGGTCGATGGTATCGCTGGACGTCAGCAAGGACCGTGGCCTGTTTCGCGAAAACAGCCAGGGCCAGATCGAAAACATCTACAGCCTCAAAGTCATCAACAAAACCCAGCAGCGGCAGGACTATCGCTTGTCTCTGGTGGACGGCGACGGCTTCCAGTTACAGGGCAAGACCGAGTTGAGCCTGGCGCCGGGAGAAATTGTCGATGTGCCTGTTTCAGTGGCCATGACCACCGACAAGCCGAGCAGCAGCTCGCAGACGATCAGCTTCAAGATCACTGACAGCGATGAACCTTCAGTGAACAGCGTGGCACAGAGCCGTTTTGTTGCACCGTTGAATCGTTGAGCCTTTAAACTGCCAACCCTGTGGCGAGCGGGCTTGCCCGCGCTGGGGCGCAAAGCGCCCCCAAGTCAGGCACCGCGGCGTGTCAGGTAGAACACGCACACAGGTTTACGACTGCTGCGCAGCCGAACGGGGGCAAGCCCCCTCACCACAGGATCTGCGCCGCCTGTTTTCCGTCAAATCCGGGTCCTAGATGAAACGCTACGAAAAATTCGCTGACGACATTGCTGAACTGATCCGCTCCGGGGTGCTCGGCCCAGGCCAGCGTGTACCCTCGGTGCGTTACGCCAGCCAGACTTACGGGGTCAGCCCGTCCACAGTGTTTCAGGCTTATTACCTGCTGGAGCGTCGCGGGCTGATCCGCGCCCGGCCGCGCTCCGGCTACTTCGTCAACACCCACGCGCCGAGCCCGTTCTCGGAGCCGGTGATCAGCAGCCAGGTCAGCGAATCCACCGAAGTCGACGTCAGCGAACTGGTGTTCTCGGTACTCGACTCGATCAAGGACCCGAACACCGTACCCTTCGGCTCGGCCTTCCCGAGCCCGACGCTGTTTCCACTGCAACGCCTGTCACGCTCGCTGGCCAGTGCCGCCCGGGAAATGGACCCACGCATGGTGGTGACCGACATGTCGCCGGGCAATCCGCAATTGCGTCGGCAAATCGCCCTGCGCTACATGGTCGGCGGCCTGATGCTGCCCATGGAAGAACTGCTGATCACCAACGGCGCGCTCGAAGCGCTGAACCTGTGCCTGCAAGCGGTCACCGAACCCGGCGACCTGGTGGCCATCGAAGCCCCGGCGTTCTATGCCAGCCTGCAAGTGCTTGAGCGACTCAAACTCAAAGCCGTGGAAATTCCCGTGCACCCGCGCGACGGCATCGACCTCGGCGTGTTGGCGCAAACCCTCGAGCGCCATCCGATCAAAGCCTGCTGGTGCATGACCAGTTTCCAGAACCCCATGGGCGCAACCATGCCCGAGGCCAAGAAACAGGAACTGGTCGAGTTGTTGCGCAGCCATCAGGTGCCGCTGATCGAGGACGATGTCTACGCCGAGCTCTATTACGGCCAGCAAGCACCGAAACCGGCCAAAGCCTTCGACACCGAAGGGCTGGTGATGCACTGCGGGTCCTTCGCCAAGAGCCTCGCGCCCGGTTACCGCATCGGTTGGGTCGCCGCCGGGCGTTATGCGCAGAAAATTGAACGGCTGAAACTGATGACTTCGCTCTGCGCCTCGATGCCGGCCCAGGCGGCAATCGCCGATTACCTGCAACACGGCGGTTACGACCGCCACCTGCGCAAACTGCGCTACGCCCTCGAAGAACAGCAAAGCGCCATGCTCGCGGCCATCGCCCGCTACTTCCCGGCCCAGACCCGCGTCAGCCAGCCGGCCGGAGGTTACTTCCTGTGGCTGGAATTGCCCTCGCAGATGGATTCGTTGAAGTTGTTCCAGATGGCATTGGCCCAAGGCATCAGCATTGCACCGGGACCGATCTTTTCACCGACCCAGCGCTTCAGGAATTGTATTCGCTTGAACTACGGCAGCCCGTGGACCGAGGATACCGAAAAGGCCATGGAGACCTTAGGCAGGATTGTGCGATCTTTTTAACGCCCGCCACCCAAATCAACAAAGGTCCCGGTCGCATAAGAAGCCTTGTCCGACAGCAGCCAGATAATCGCCTCGGCCACTTCATCCGGGCGGCCGCCGCGGGCCATGGGAATGCCCGATTCAAGCTTGCTGACCCGATCCGGATCGCCGCTCAGGGCATGGAAGTCGGTGTAGATGTAGCCGGGACGCACGGCATTGACGCGGATGCCTTCGCCGGCGACTTCCTTGGACAGGCCGATGGTGAACGTATCCAGCGCACCCTTGGAGGCTGCGTAGTCGACGTATTCACCCGGCGAGCCGAGGCGCGAGGCGACCGAGGAGACGTTGACGATGCTGCCGCCCTGCCCGCCGTGTCTGGGTGACATGCGCAGCAGTGCATGCTTGGCGCAGAGAATCGGCGCCAGGACATTGGTTTTCAGGACTTTCAGAATGCGGAATTCGGACATTTCATCGACCCGCGACTTTTGTCCGACGGTGCCGGCGTTGTTCACCAGTGCGGTGACTCGGCCCAGCTCGGTGTCGACGCGATGGAACAGGCTGATCACTTCATCTTCGATGCTGACGTCAGCGCGCACCGCAATCGCCTGGGCGCCGAGCGCGCGGACTTGCTCGAGGACCTGTTGCGCAGCCTGCTCATCGGCCTGGTAGTTGATGCAGATTCGATAGCCCTGCTCAGCCGCCAGGAGCGCCGTAGCAGCGCCGATACCGCGACTGCCGCCAGTGATAACGATGACTTTGTCCATGCTCAATCCCCCCATTCGAACCCAAAGCCTTGCGCCGCAAGAATAACCGCCAACGCCGGGTTTTGCATGGCCTGTCACTGCCACTGTGGCGAGGGAGCTTGCTCCCGCTGGAGTGCGCAGCGCTCCTGACCTCCACCACGGCAAGCCAGGTTTACGACTGCTTCGCCCGAACGCGGACCGGCCGACGGGAGCAAGCTCCCTCGCCACAGAGGTCAATCAACCCGTCACCAATTGCTCGGCCCGGTGTATATCGACCATGAACCTGTCGGCCGGTAACGGGTGGCCGAGCAGGTAGCCCTGCAAGGAATCGCAGCCTAGCTGAGTCAGGAAGTCCTGTTGCACATCGGTTTCCACGCCTTCGGCGACGATGCGCAAACCCAGCGCCTGCCCAAGGGCGACGATGGCCGAGACGATCGCCGCGTCATCGCTGTCGCGCTCAAGGTCACGGACAAAACCACGGTCGATCTTCAGCTCATTGGCCGGCAGGCGCTTGAGGTACATCAAGCTCGAGTAACCGGTACCGAAGTCGTCGATGGACAGGTCGACGCCCATTTCCGACAGTTGCTGGAGCACCGTCATGCTCGCGTCGGCATCGCTCATGGCGGTGGTTTCGGTGATTTCCAGGGTCAGGCTGTTAGCCGGCAAACGGTGAGTGGCCAAGGCTTTGGCGACGCTTTGAACCAGCCCGGCATGACAGAACTGCAACGCCGAGAGATTCACTGCAATACGCCAATGGGTGTAACCCTGGCTGTGCCAGAGGCTCATTTGCCGGCACGCTTCGTTGAGCACCCAGTCGCCGATCGGAATGATCAACCCGGTTTTCTCCGCCAGTTCGATGAACTTGTCCGGCAGCAGCATGCCCAGGGTCGGGTGTTCCCAGCGCAGCAAGGCTTCGGCGCCGACCGGCCGACCATTGCTGGCGTCAAACTTGGGTTGGTAGTGCAGGCTGAATTGCTGTTGCTCAAGCGCATTACGCAAATCCTGAAGCATTTGCAGTTGCTTGCGGGCGTTGGTATTCATCGAGGCATCGAAGAAGCTGTGACCGTTCTTGCCCGCGCCCTTGGCGTGATACATCGCCGCGTCGGCGTTCATCAGCAGTTCTTGCGGGGTCTGTCCGTTGCCAGGGTATACGGCAATGCCAACGCTGGCAGAGATCTGCAAATCGTGCTCGGCGACCCGGAATGCGCGCGAGATCAACCCCACCTGACGCGCCGCCAGGCGCAAGGCATCGTCAGGTTCGGCGAGCTGCACCAGCAACACGAATTCATCGCCGCCTATCCGCGCCAGCGTGTCCTGGCCGCGCAGGTCCTCGCGCAAACGTACGCCGACTTCGCGCAGCAACTGGTCGCCTATATGGTGACCAAAGGCATCGTTGACCGGTTTAAAACCATCGAGATCGATGAACATCAACGCAAAACAGCCGCCCTGCTCCTGCACCACATGCATGGCTTGATCGATGCGATCGGCCAGCAGTACACGGTTCGGCAACCCGGTCAGGGGGTCGTGCAATGCCAGCTGGGTGAGTTCGCGGTTGGCCAGGGTCAAGGAATTGGCCAACTCGGCGGTGCGTGCTTCCAGGCGTGCATCGAGGATCGACGTCAGCAGCGCGATGCTCAACACTGCCAGAGTGGTGACCAGCACCAGATTGTCCAGGCCCTTGCCACTCAAACCGTCGACTGTCGCGCCGCAATAGCTGCCCTCGGCAAATCGTGCGGCCGCCATCCCTGTGTAGTGCATACCGACAATTGCGATACCCATGATCACCGCGGCGCCGCCACGAACGAGGCGCACATACGGGGTGTTCTGGCGTAAACGAAAGGCAATCCACAATGCCGCGGCTGAAGCGCCGACCGCGATCACCAGCGAAGCACCAAACAATGTCGGATCGTAATCGATACCCGGCTGCATGCGCATGGCGGCCATGCCGGTGTAATGCATGCCGCTGATGCCCGCGCCCATGATCAATGCGCCGAACGCCAGTTGCCAGCCCGGCATACGCGGCTGGCTGACCAGCCACAGCGCGAACCCGCAGGACAGAATGGCGATCACCAGCGACAACGCGGTGATACCGATATCGTAGCCGAGGATGATCGGCAACCTGAATGCCAGCATGCCAATGAAGTGCATCGACCAGACGCCGATACCCATCGCCAACGCGCCACCCGCCGTCCAAAAATGAACTGCGCGGCCTTTGGCGGTTGCGATACGACCGGTCAGGTCCAGGGCGGTATAGGAGGCAAGAATCGCCACGCAAAGGGAGATCAGAACCAGCGCGGGGGAATAGCTACCGATGAGCATCAGAACTTCTCGTGACGCCCCCGCTGGACTGCATCCATGCTCGTTGGGGCAAAGTGCGCGATTGTACTGATTCCATCAACGAACGCACTCACAAAGTAACCAAAAGGCCATTAGCGCGACGGACAGTCTGAAACAAGGCAGGACATACCCTTACAGAGCGTAAGGCTGACTGCAATTTGTGGCGAGGGAGCTTGCTCCCGCTCGGGTGCGCAGCAGTCGTGAAGCCAGCCATTGCGGTGTGACTGAAATGACGCGGTCGCAGGTTTTGGGGCCGCTTCGCCCGAACGCGGACCGGCCCAGCGGGAGCAAGCTCCCTCGCCACAGAAACGCTCTACCCTAGTTTTTTTCGCTGATCTGGGTCTGACCATCCCAGCCACCGCCCAACGCGGCGATCAAGTTCACGCTGGCAATCAGCCGGCTTTGCTGCAAGGTCAGCACGCTACGCTCGTTGCTCAGCGCTGTGGCCTGGACCACCACCACATCAAGGTAGGCGATCAACCCGGCCTTGTACTGGTTCAGGGTCAGGCGCAACGACTCGCGGGCCGCATCCAGCGCTTCCTGGCGCACCGCTGCTTCGTCTTCCATGACCTTGAGCTGCACCAGGTAGTTTTCGACTTCGCGGAACCCGTCGAGCACGGTTTGCCGATACTTGGCCACGGTCTGGTCATAGGCCGCCTCGGTTCGGTCGACTTCCGCCGAGCGTTGGCCGCCATCGAACAAGGTCATGGCGAGTTTCGGCCCTACCGACCAGAAACGGTTCGGCAAGCTGATCAAGTTAGAGTAAGTGCTACTGCTGTAGCCGCCACTCATGCTCAAGGTCAGGTCCGGGTAGTAGGCTGCCTTGGCCACGCCGATGTTGGCGTTGGCGGCAATCACCGAACGCTCGGCGGAGGCAATGTCCGGGCGTCGCTCCAGCAGTTGCGAGGGCAGGCTCAGCGGAACCTGCGGCAATGCTGGAATGTTCTGGGTTTCTGCCAGGTTGAAGTCAGCCGGCGGCAAGCCGATCAGCACCGCAATCGCGTTCTCGAACTGCGCACGCTGCCAGATCAGGTCGACCATGTCGGCCTGTGTGCTTTTCAGTTGGGTTTGCGCCTGGGCCACCGCGTCCTTGCCGGACACTCCCGCGCGGTACTGATTTTCGGTCATTTGCAGCGAGCGCTGATAATTCTCGACCGTGGCTTGCAGCAGGCGCTTTTGCTGGTCGATCACTCGCAATTGCAGGTAGTTCTGCACCAGCTCCGATTGCTGGCTCAGGCGCATCGCGGCCAGGTCGGCAAAACTCGCTTGGGCACTGGCCTTGTCGGCTTCCAGGCCGCGACGCAATTTGCCCCAGACGTCCGCTTCCCAACTCACCCCAAGCTGAGTGTTATAGGTGTCGCGGATACCACTGTTGGTACTGCTCAGGCTCGAACTGCTGCTACCGGTGCCTTGACTCGAACGGGTTTTCCCGGCGCTCAGATCAACCGTCGGAAAAAACGCACCTCGGGCACTGCGTACCAACGCCTGAGCCTGGCGGTACTGGGCTTCGGACTGGGCAACGGTCTGGTTGGCACTGTTGAGTTTTTCGACCAGCCCGTTGAGCTGCTGATCACCGTACAGTTCCCACCAGGCGCCACGCGCCAATGAATCACTCGGCGTCGCCTGACGCCAGCCGTCGGCCTGCTTGTACTGTGCCGGCTCGGCCACTGTCGGGCGCTGATAGTCCGGGCCGATGGCGCAGGCGCTGAGCATCAAGACGCTGAGCGAAAGACTCAGTAAACGCGAACCGCGGGCCGATACCAGGCGCCGGGCCATCGGTGCGTCGAGGTTGAGTGGGCAACGGTCAGTCATAGCGGAGTTTCCAGAGAAGCATCGGTACGAACCCCACGCCAGCGGTTGACCCGATGGCGCAAACGGTCGAGGTAGAGGTAAACCACCGGGGTGGTGAAAAGCGTCAGCACCTGGCTGAAAATCAACCCGCCGATAATGGTCAGGCCCAATGGCTGGCGCATTTCCGCGCCTTCGGCGGTGCTGAGCAACAAGGGCAAGGCGCCCAGAATCGCCGCCAGGGTAGTCATCAGAATCGGCCGCAGACGCAACAGACACGCACTGCGAATCGACTCCAGCGGTTCCATGCCCTGATGGCGCTCAAGCTGTAGCGCGAGGTCGATCATCAGAATGGCGTTTTTCTTCACCACGCCGATCAGCAAAAACAGCCCGAGCAGCGAAATCAGGCTGAACTCGCCGCCCAGCACATAGATCGACAACAACGCACCGACACCTGCCGAAGGCAACGTCGAGAGGATGGTCAGCGGGTGCACGTAACTTTCGTACAGCACGCCCAACACCAGATACACCGCCACCAGCGCACCGAGAATCATCCACGGCTGACTCTTCTGGGTCGCCGCGAAAGCGTCGGCAGTGCCGGCCATCTTGGCGATCACTTCTTCCGGCAACCCCAGCTTGGCAATCGCCCGTTCGATGGCGGCCGAGCCTTGTTCAACGGTGACGCCTTCGGCCATATCAAAAGAGATGCTCTCGGACGCGAACTGCCCTTCATGGCTGACCCGGTCGTTTTCCAGGCTGTTTTCATAGTGGGCAATTGCCGACAACGGAATGCGCGCGCCGGCAGCAGTAATCACCTGGACCTGATTGAGGGTGATCGGGTCCTGGGCGTATTTCGGATTGACCTCCATCACCACCTGATACTGGTTGAGGCTGTCGTAAATGGTCGAGATCTGGCGCTGGCTATAAGCGTTGTTCAGCACCGCGGTGACCATCGACATGTCGACACCCAGGCGTTTGGCCTGGTCACGATCGACCACCAGTGTCACCTGCGCGGCACCTCGCCCTTCGCGGGCGTCGATGGCCGTCAGTTCAGGCAATGCCTTGAGTGCGGTGACGACCTTTGGATACCACTCGCGCAACGCCGATAAATCGCCGCTTTGCAGGATGTAGGTGTATTGCGAGGTGGTCTGCTCGCGGCCACCGCCAAACTGCAAGTCCTGGTCAGCCATCAACATCAATTGGGCACCGGCGACCTTGGGCATTTCCTTGCGCAGGCGTTCGATGACCTTCTGCGCAGAAATATTGCGTTCCTTGATCGGCTTCAGGCGTACCAGCATGAAAGCGTTATTGGTGCCGTTGGTCCCGCCGATAAAACCGGCGACACTTTCCACCGCCGCGTCTTTCAACACCGCGCGGCGGAAGGTTTCCATTTTCGGCTGCATGACGTTGAACGACAGGCCATTGTCGCCGCGGACAAAACCGATCAGTTGACCGGTGTCCTGCTGCGGCAGGAACGTTTTGGGCACCACCACATACAAGGCGATGTTGACGCCAATGGTGACAAACAGGCTGAGCAGCGTCAGCCGCTTGTGACGCAGCACCCAATCCAGGCCGCTGGCATAGTGCTTGACCATCCAGTCGTTGGCGCGCCGACTGGCGCGCTGCAAACGGTTTTCTTCACCTGGCGTGTGGGGTTTCAGCCAGCGGGCACAGAGCATCGGCGTCAGGGTCAGCGAGACCACCAGCGACACCACGATTGACGCCGCCAGGGTGATCGAAAACTCGCGGAACAGGCTCTCGATGATCCCGCCCATGAACAGAATCGACAGGAACACCGCCACCAGCGAGACGTTCATCGACAGCAGGGTAAAACCGACTTCCTTGGCGCCCAGGTACGCCGCCTTCATCGGCGCGATCCCTTCGTCGATGTGCCGCGAAATGTTTTCGAGCACCACGATGGCATCGTCCACCACCAGCCCCGTGGCCAGAATCAGCGCCATCAGCGACAGGTTGTTCAGCGAAAAGCCATAGAGGTACATCACCGCGAACGTACCGACCAACGACACCGGTACCGCCAGCGTCGGGATCAACGACGCGCGGAAGTTACCGAGGAACAGGTAGACCACCAGAATCACCAGCGCCACGGCAATCAGCAGGGTCATTTCCGCTTCGTGCAAGGTCGCCTTGATCACCGGTGAACGGTCCATCGCCAGGTTCAGTTTGACGCTGGCCGGCAACACCGCCTGCAACGCCGGCAACTGCGCCTTGATATCGTTGACCGTTTTAATGATGTTGGCGCCGGCCTGGCGGTTGATCACCAACAGCACCGCCGCGTCATCGTTGAAGAAACCGCTGTTGTAGCGGTCTTCGACGCTGTCGCGAACCTTGGCCACATCGCCCAGGCGCAACGCCGAGCCATTCTGGTAGCGAATGATCAGCGGTTCATAATCCTTGGCCTTCTCCAACTGGTCGTTGGCCTGGAGCTGCCACATCCGCTGGTCGTCTTCGATCGAACCCTTGGGCCGGCGCACGTTGGCGTTGGCGATGGTGTTGCGTACATCATCCAGCGCCACGCCGTACTGGTTCAGCAGTTGCGGTTCAAGCTCGATGCGCACTGCCGGCAACGAACTGCCGCCAATCTGCACCTCGCCGACACCGGGCACTTGAGACAGGCTTTGCGAAAGGATGGTCGAGGCCAGGTCATAAAGCTGACCTTTTTCCAGTACATCCGAGGTCAGCGACAGCACCATGATCGGCGCCTGGGACGGGTTGACCTTCTTGTAGGTCGGCATGCTGCGCATACCGCTGGGCAGCAGGTTGCGCGAGGCGTTGATCGCCGCTTGCACTTCTCGCGCCGCGCCATTGATGTCGCGGTCCATGTCAAATTGCAGGATTACCCGGGTCGAACCCTGGCTGGATCGGCTGCTCATGGTGTTAACCCCGGCGATGGCGCCGAAGGATCGCTCCAGCGGCGTCGCCACGGTGGAGGCCATGACCTCGGGGCTCGCGCCCGGCAGGCTCGCCGACACCACGATCACCGGGAAATCCATTTGCGGCAGCGGCGACACCGGCAGCAAGCCGAAACTCACACCGCCCAGCAACATGATCGCCAGGCTCAGCAGCATCGTCGCTACCGGCCGGCGAATGAAAGGTCCGGACAGGTTCATGGCTGCTCTACCGGCTCCAGGCGCTCAGGCGCACGTCGCCAGCGCCGACCGAGGCGGTCGAAGTACAGATAGATCACCGGCGTGGTAAACAGCGTCAGCACCTGGCTCACCAGTAGGCCACCGACCATCACCAGACCCAATGGCTGGCGCAGTTCGGCCCCCGAACCAGTGGCGAGCATCAACGGCACCGCGCCAAACAACGCGGCCAGGGTGGTCATCAGGATTGGCCGGAAACGCAGCAGCGCCGCCTGATAAATCGCGGTCGCCGGGTCCATGCCCTGATTACGCTCGGCGTCGAGGGCGAAGTCGATCATCATGATCGCGTTCTTCTTGACGATGCCGATCAGCAAGATGATGCCGATGATCGCGATCATGCCCAGGTCGTTGCCGCTGAGAATCAACGCCAGCAAGGCGCCGACCGCCGCCGATGGCAGCGTCGAGAGAATGGTGATCGGGTGAATGTAGCTCTCGTACAGCACGCCGAGCACGATGTACATGGTCACCACCGCCGCTAGAATCAGCAGCAAGGTACTCGACAGCGAGGCTTCGAACGCTTGGGCCGCACCCTGGAACTGAGTCTGCACGCCAAGCGGCATGCCGATGTCCTGCTGCACCTTGTTGATCAGCTCGACGGCCTGCCCCAACGCCACGCCGGGCGCGAGGTTGAAGGACATCATCACTGCCGGGAACTGGCCGATGTGCGCAATCGCCAATTGCGCCTGGCGCTCTTCGACGTGGGCCAGGCTGGACAGCCGCACCTGGCCGCCATTGGTGGTCTTGACGTGAATCTGCTCCAGCGCCTGCGGGCCGATCTTTTCGCCGTCCTGTGCCTGCATCACCACGCGGTATTGGCTGGCCTGGGTGTAAATGGTCGAGATCTGGCGCTGGCCAAAAGCGTCGTACAGCGCGTCGGTGATGTTCGACACCGAAACGCCGATTCGCGAAGCCGCGTCACGGTCGATCACCAGATAGACCTGCAAGCCCTTGTCCTGCAAATCACTGGCAACGTCGGTCAGCTCGGGTTGTTTGCGCAGCGCCTCGACCAGTCGCCCGCTCCACAGGCTGAGCATCTCGGCATCCGGCGACGACATGCTGAATTGGTACTGTGTGCGGCTGACCCGGTCTTCGATGGTCAGGTCCTGCACCGGCTGCATGAACAGACGAATGCCCACCAGTTTGTCCAGCTGCGGCTGCAACCGGCTGATCACCTGGGCCGCGCTCAGATCACGCTCTTTGTGCGGCTTGAGATTGATCAGCAAGCGCCCGCTGTTGAGGGTCGCGTTGTCGCCGTCGACTCCGATATAGGACGACAGGCTTTGCACCGCCGGATCGGCCAGGATGACCTTGGCCAGCTCCTGCTGGCGCTGGCTCATGGCGGCGAAGGAAATCGACTGCGGCGCCTCGGAAATACCCTGGATTACCCCGGTGTCCTGCACCGGGAAAAAGCCCTTGGGTACCACGATGTACAGGAACACCGTCAGGCCCAGGGTAGCGACGGCCACCAGCAAGGTCAGCGGCTGATGCTTGAGCACCCACTGCAACTTGCGCCCGTAGGCGGCGATCAGCCAGTCGATCCACGCACCGCTGGCCCGGTAGAAGCGGCCCTGTTCTTCTGGCTTGGGTTCACGCTTGAGCAGCCGCGCGCACATCATTGGCGTCAGGGTCAGCGAAACCACCAGGGAAATCAGGATCGCCACCGCCAGGGTAATCGCAAACTCGCGGAACAGCCGCCCCACTACATCGGCCATGAACAACAGTGGAATCAATACCGCAATCAGCGACAAGGTCAGCGATATCAGGGTGAAACCGATCTGCTTGGCGCCCTTGAGCGCCGCCTGCAACGGGCTGTCGCCCTCCTCGATGAAGCGCGAAATGTTTTCCAGCATGACGATCGCGTCGTCCACCACAAAACCGGTGGCAATGGTCAACGCCATCAAGGTCAGGTTGTTGACCGAAAAACCGGCCAGGTACATCACGCCGAAGGTGCCGATCAGCGACAACGGCACGGCAATCGACGGAATGATCGTGGCGCTGGCCCGGCGCAAGAACAGGAACGTCACCATCACCACCAGGGCGATGGCGATCAGCAATTCGTGCTGCACGTCGGTGACGGACGCGCGGATGGTCTGGGTACGGTCGGTCAGCACGGTAACGTCGAGGCCAGCCGGCAGGTTGTCGGTGATGCTCGGCAACAGGGCCTTGATCCGGTCGACCACCTCGATCACGTTGGCACCCGGCTGGCGCTGGATATTCAGCAACACAGCCTGGTTTTCATTGGCCCACGCAGCGAGGCGTTCGTTTTCGGCGCCATCGACAATCTGCGCGACGTCCTTGAGTCGCAACGGCGCGCCGTTCTTGTAGGCCAGAATCAGTTCGGCGTAGTCCTTGGGCGAGGTCAACTGATCGTTGGCATCGAGCATCGAGACCCGGGTCGGGCCGTCGAAGTTGCCTTTGGGCTGGTTGACGTTGGACGCGCCGATCAAGGTGCGTACGTCCGACAGGTTCAAGCCGTTGGCCGCCAGGGCTTCCGGGTTGACCTTGATCCGCACGGCCTGACGCTGGCCGCCGGCGATGCTGACCATGCCGACGCCACTGATCTGGGCGATTTTCTGCGCCATGCGCGTGTCGACCAAATCATTGAGTTTGGGTAGCAGCATGGTTTTGGAGGTGATCGCCAGGGTCAGCACCGGGGTGTCCGCCGGGTTGACCTTGTTGTACACCGGTGGAGCGGGCAAGTCCTTGGGCAACAGATTGGTCGCCGCGTTGATCGCCGCCTGCACCTGCTGCTCGGCGACGTCCATGTTGATGTCGAGGCTGAAGCGCAGGGTCAGCACCGAGGCGCCGCCGGAACTGGTCGAGGCCATTTGGGTCAGGCCGGGCATTTGCCCGAACTGGCGCTCGAGTGGCGCAGTCACCGCACTGGTCATTACATCCGGACTGGCGCCCGGGTACAGGGTCATGACCCGAATGGTCGGGTAGTCGACCTGAGGCAATGCCGAGACCGGCAGCAACTTGTAGGCAATCATGCCGGCCAAAACGATGGCCAGCATGCTCAGGGTGGTGGCTACCGGGCGAAGGATAAACAGCCGCGAGATGTTCATGCGCGACCCTTGTGCGCCTTGCCGGTGGCTTTCGGATCAGTCGTGGCGTTGGTCGATGGGTCCTGGCTTTCGGTCGGGGTCGGGGTCGCGGGGGCGACATTACTGCTGTCGTTGACCACCTCGACTTCACTGCCCTCCTTGAGGCGGTCAGTGCCTTCCAGAACCACGCGATCACCGGCTTTCAAGCCTTCCTGGATCACCGTGTTGTCACCATCGCTGGCACCGATCTTCAACGGGCGAATGGTGACTTTCTTGTCACCGTCCAGGACATAGGCAAAGGTGCCGTTGGTGCCAAACTGAACGGCTGCCGAAGGCACCAGCACCACGCCCTTGAGGGTGTCGGCCAGCAGTCGGACGTTGACGAACTGATTCGGGAACAGTGCCAGATCGCGATTGTCGTAGCGTGCCTTGAACTTCAGTGTGCCGGTGGTGGTGTCGATCTGGTTGTCGAGGCTTTGCAAGACGCCGCTGGCCTGCATTTTGGTATCGCCACGATCCCAGGCTTCAGCCGGCAGTTTGGCACCGGAGTGGTAGCGGGTCAGCACGGTATCGAGCGTGTTTTCCGGTAAGGTAAAGACCACGCTGATCGGCTGGGTCTGGGTAATGACCGCCAGGGACGTGGTGTCATTGGCGGACACCAGGTTGCCAACGTCCAGCTGCCGCAGACCGACACGCCCGGTAATCGGCGCACGGATCCTGGTGAATTCCAGATTGAGTTTGGCGTCGTTGACCGCCGCCTGATTGGTCTTGACCGTGCCCTGGTACTGCCCCACCAGCGCAGCTGCGGTGTCGAGGGTCTGTTTGGCGATACTGTCTTGCGCATACAAACCGCGATAGCGTTCCAGATCCACCTGCGCGTTTTTCAACTGTGCCTGGTTCTGCAGCAACGTGCCTTCGGCTTGCAGCAAGGCGTTCTGGTAAGGGCGCGGGTCGATCTCGGCGAGCAGATCGCCTGCCTTGACCATTTGCCCTTCTTCAAACGCAATCTTCACCAGTTCACCGCCCACACGGCTGCGCACATTGATGGTGTTCAGCGCAGTGACCGTGCCCAGCGCTTTGTAATAGAGCGGGAAATCACCCACGACAGCAGGCGCGACCCGAACCGGGACCGGTCCTGTGGCGCCACCAAAACCCGGACGCATCCCGCCAGACTTGCCGACATGCCCCGCCGCCGCTTTAGCTACTGGGGCGTCTTTGTGAGCCGTACCGCCTGGCCAGAACTTCCAGCACAGGCCGGCAATGACCAACAGGACCAGCAGGCCAAATAGCCAGCGACGGGGATGACGGGAAGCAGAGGATTGCATGGAATGATCAACCATTGGGCGCGTGTGGGCATCTTTATACGGGAGAGTGAACGATAAGCACTGACGGCATTGAAGCAAAGCGCCTTTACCGGCAATTTACCTTCAGCCTGCTTTTGCGATTTTTTGCTAAGGCACTGAAGCACAAATGAAAACGGCCTGGACAGAGCCAGGCCGTTAATAATTGTAAAATGCGGTTACTTCAAAACGGCCAACGCCGCTTCGTAGTTTGGCTCTTCAGCGATTTCTTTAACCAGTTCGCTGTGCAGCACAGTGTCGTTTTCATCGAGTACCACCACGGCGCGGGCGGTCAGGCCTTTGAGCGGGCCGTCGGCAATGGCAACGCCATAGTTTTCGATGAACTCACGGCCGCGCAGGGTCGACAGGTTCTGGACGTTTTCCAGGCCTTCAGCGCCGCAGAAACGTGCCTGGGCGAACGGCAGGTCAGCCGAGATGCACAGGACAACGGTGTTGGCCACGTCGTTGGCCTGAGCGTTGAACTTGCGTACCGACGTGGCGCAGGTCGGAGTGTCGATGCTTGGGAAGATGTTCAGCACTTTGCGCTTGCCGGCGAAGCTTGCCAGGGTCACGTCGGACAGATTGCCGGCAACCAGGGAAAAGGCTGGCGCCTTGGAACCGGCTTGTGGCAGTTGGCCGTTGACTTGAACCGGATTGCCTTTGAGGGTGACTTGAGCCATGAACGGAGTCCTTCTGAACGTTGTTTGGAAAATATCGAAGAGGTCGAAGTTAACCACGAAATTGTCCGACGACCTATGGCCAGATGCAAATTGTGATAGGTCGTTGCGTACATTGGAGATATGCCGATTTCTGTAGGAGCGAGGCTTGCCCGCGATTGGAACACTGCGGTGCAACAGCCTCACCGCGTTATCGTTCTTCGCGGGCAAGCCTTGCTCCTACGGGCGCGCGATTCAGCCCAGCAAACGAAGCATATTGCGGTGCCGCGCCTCGAAAATCCGCCGCATGTAGGCATTGACCATCAACCACTCGAAAAGTGCACCGCCAATGGCCGCATAGGTCACGCGATCGGTGTACAGCGTCCCCCCCTCCGCCGCCGCGACCCGGTGCTCATGACGAAATGCAGCCATCGGGCCCTTGAGCATTTCGTCGATGAAATGGCTGTCGCTGACCTCGCGAATCGTCACGGTCCAGGTCGCCGGAATACAGCCGAACATCCAGTGACGAAAACTGAACTCGCGACCGGCAGCAATGCGCAAGTCATTCACGTCGATGTTGCCTAATGGCGTCACCCGTTCCGGGAAGATTTTCGGGAAATTGCTGCCTTCAAGGCAAAAATCGAGAACCTGTGCGGGTGTTTGTCCTCTGATCAGCGTGGAGAGTTCCAGAACAGGCATTGACAGTGTCCTTCCTTGAGCACGAATGCCGGCAGATTAGCACTCGACATTTACCGTATTACAGCGCTTTTCACATGCAAGCCTGTGAATAGGCTTATTATTTTGGCGCACGAAATTTAGGGGACTTTATGTACAAAGTGACCAGGTAACGACCCGCAATGACGTGCACCTTTGTTCGGTAACGGAAACTTGTTTCGACAAAAACCGCAAACTCGACGACATTACGCCCGTGCAATGACACCTGAATCGCGCTTATCCATAGGACTGTGCAATGACCATCGAAAAACCGACCCGCCTGTTGCTCGCCGGCCTCTCTTTGCTACTGAGCGCAAGCGCCTGGGCAGATTTCAGCGCCAGCCCCGAAGAAGCCCGGGGGATCGCCAAAGACGCGTATCTCTACGGCTTCCCGGTGGTTGAGATGTACAAGACCCTGTACACCCAGGCGGTGGACAAGAACGGTCCGAACTTCAAGGCACCGCTCAACCATATCAGCAATACGGCAAGAGCGTTCACCCCCAAGGACACCGCGTTCGTTAGCCCAAACCCGGACACTCCCAGCTCATTTCTCTGGATGGACCTGCGCGCCGAGCCTGTGGTTGTGACCCTGCCGCAGATCGCCGAAGAGCGTTACTACTCGGTACAACTGGTCGACCTCTACACCCAGAACTTTGCTTACCTGGGCACCCGCAGCACGGGCAACAAGGGCGGGACCTTCATGATTGCCGGTCCCAATTGGCAAGGTCAGCAACCGCTGAAGATCGATCGCCTGGTACGTAGCGAAACCAATATTGCCTATGCGCTGTACCGCACGCAGTTGTTTGATGAAAAGGACCTGGAGAAGGTCAAGAAAATCCAGCACGGCTACAAGGTTCAGACGTTGAGCCAATACCTGGGGCAACCGGCACCGGCTGCTGCACCAAAAATCGACTGGCCAAAGCCAACTCCGACCATGAGCGACAGCCCGGAGCTGTTCCGCTACCTGAACTTCATGCTCGGCTTCGCCCCGGCGCAAGACGTTGAAAAAGACCAACTGGCACGTTTCGCGAAAATCGGCATTGTTGCCGGCCAGCCGTACGACCTTAAAACTCTCACCGCCGAACAGCGCAAAGCCCTCGACGACGGGATTGCCGATGCCAAGGCCGAGTACGCGGCGTTCAAGAAAGACAAGATCGATACCCATCAGGTCAACAACGGTGACTTGTTCGGTACCCGCGACCACTTGAACAACAATTATCTGTACCGCTACGCCGGCGCCAACCTGGGGATCTTTGGCAACTCGGCCGATGAAGCAGCCAAGTTCAGTTACCTGGTCGACAGCCTGGGCAAACCGGCTAACGGCGCGAGACACAGCTACACCGTGCACTTTGACAAGGATCAGTTACCGCCAGCCGACGCGTTCTGGTCACTGACCATGTACGACGGCAAGACCAAGCTGCTGGTACCCAACCACAAGAAACGCTACCTGCTCAACTCGCGCATGCTGTCCACCTTCAAGCGCGACCCGGACGGCGGACTGACGCTTTACCTGCAGCACTCCGAGCCGCTCAAGGATCAGCGCAGTAACTGGCTGCCGGCGCCGCACGGTCCGTTCTACGCGGTGTTGCGCCTGTACCTGCCCCAGCCTCAGGTCGGCAACGGTCAATGGAAACTGCCGCCGCTGACGCCGATCAACCCGTAAGTTGAAGTGATACGCAAACCGTGTGCACCCCCGCAACCGTGGGTGCACACATCACCCGGATCTGTTGAACGTATTGATCAGCGTCGGCGAAACAACGGTCGTGGCTCGATCACCGAGCGACCGTAATGCACGCTCATCCCCACCAGCCCCTTCAGGGCATCTTCAGCGCATTTGTCTTCACGCACCGCGAACGCATCGAAACCGCATTGGCGCATATGGCTGAGCTGGTCGCGCAGCACATCGCCAATCGCCCGCAACTCCCCCGCCCAACCCAAACGCGTGCGCAACAGGTAAGCTTGGCTGTAAGCCCGACCATCGCGAAAACTTGGAAACTCCAGCGCGATCATGGGTATCAGCTTGAGCCACGGCTTGAGACTGTCGACCTCGTCATCCGGCCCCAACCACACCGCGTCTCGTGACGGATGATGTTCAGTACGGCGGGTCAGCCACAGAGCCAGCGGCAAAATCAGCGGCCCCGCTGGCAGTTGGCTTTCCAGGTCCCTGACCAGGGTCCACGGATCGTCGTCGACCTTAAGCGCAGCACCATCTTCCAACCGCAGCAGATTATTCATGCAACGACCTCCAGGCTCTTGGGATAAACGCGCTCCTTGAACGGCTCCAGACCGATGCGCTGCAAGGTGTCGACAAACAGTTCTTCGCTCTCGCGGTAACGGACAAAGGTCGCGATGATCCGCTCGATCACTTGCGGTACTTCGGCGGCGCTGAACGACGGACCGATGACCTTGCCCAACGCGCTGTTCTTGCCCTGTGATCCACCGAGGGTGATCTGGTACCACTCGCTGCCATTCTTATCGACGCCGAGAATGCCGATATTGCCGATGTGGTGATGACCACAGGCATTCATGCAGCCAGAAATGTTGAGGCTGATGTCACCCAGGTCGTGAAGGTAATCCAGGTCATCGAAACGTGCCTGAATCGCTTGGGCGATGGGGATCGATTTGGCATTGGCCAGCGCGCAGAAATCGCCGCCGGGGCAGGCAATGATGTCCGTCAGCAAACCGATATTGGCGCAGCCCAGTCCATGCTCGCAGGCCAGGCACCACAACGCGTACAGGTCAGACTTGGGCACGTCCGGCAGGACAATGTTCTGTTCATGGGCAATGCGGATTTCGCCGAAACCGAACTGCTCGGACCAGTCGGCCACCGCGTCCATCTGCGCATCGGTGACATCACCGGGTGGCGAGGCCATGCCAGGTTTGGTCGACAGCACCACGCTGGTGTAGCCAGGTACTTTGTGCGGCTGCACGTTACGCGCAACCCAACGCGCGAATGCCGGGTTCTCGGTCAGGCGAGTACCGAAGTCCAGGTCGGTGTCGGCCAGTGGCGCATAGGTGGGCGGCACGAACGCGCTGGCGACGCGCTGGTATTCGACGTCGGTCAACTGCGCCGGGCCGTCCTTGAGGTGTTGCCACTCCTGTTCGACTTCCTGGGCGAAGGCCTCGATGCCCAGCGCCTTGACCAGAATCTTGATCCGCGCCTTGTACTTGTTGTCACGTCGACCATGGCGGTTGTAGACCCGCAACACCGCCTCGACGTAGGACAGCAAATGCTGCCACGGCAATCCTTCACGGATCTGCAAACCGAGGATCGGTGTGCGCCCCAGACCGCCGCCAACGATCACCCGCAGCAGCATCTGCCCTGCCGCGTCGCGGTAAAGGTAGAGACCGATGTCATGCATCATGATCGCCGCACGGTCCTGTTCCGCCGAGCAGATGGCGATCTTGAATTTACGTGGCAAAAACAGGAATTCGGGGTTGATGGTCGACCACTGCCGGAGGATTTCCGCCAAGGGCCGCGGATCGATCAGCTCATCGGCCGCCACCCCGGCAAAGGCTTCGGTGGTGATGTTGCGCACGCAGTTGCCGGAGGTCTGGATCGCATGCATTTCGACCTGGGCCAGGCGCTCGAGGATGTCCGGCACCTGGGCCAGTTCGATCCAGTTGAATTGCATGTTTTGTCGGGTGGTGAAGTGCCCGTAACCCCGATCGTAATCCCGGGCGATGCTCGCCAGCGTACGCATCTGCCGGGCGCTCAGGGTGCCGTAAGGAATGGCCACCCGCAGCATGTAGGCGTGCTTTTGCATGTACAGGCCGTTCTGCAGGCGCAACGGCAAAAACTCTTCCTCACTCAAGGCTCCAGCCATGAACCGCTCGACCTGATCGCGGAACTGCGCAACCCGTTCAAAGACCAGGGCCCGGTCATAGTCATCGTACTGATACATGTCGCTACCTCATCAGGGTTGATCGGGCTCTGCGGCTCGTTTCTGGGGGAGTGACTATGCAGTAGCGGCTCAGGTGGTTACAGATTCAGCTAAAGACTAAAAAACCATATCAGGGCGCGGCAGATCACCGCAGGCAGGCCTTACATCTGATCCGCATTAATGCAGTTTTTCTGAGTCTGTTTTGTTTCGACCAGGGTTTCTACAGTTGACCGCATGCCAGACCGGGTGGCCTGGCAAGACTTTGCAACCGTGGAAGCATTGACCATGAGCACAGCAGCAATCGGACAGGCCTATAACTACAAGGTCGTCCGCCAATTCGTCGTGGCAACAGTGGTATGGGGTGTTATCGGGATGGCGATGGGCGTGTGGATCGCCTCGCAACTGGTGTGGCCGGAGGCGAACCTCGATTTGCCCTGGACCACCTTTGGTCGCTTGCGCCCGCTGCACACCAGCCTGGTGATTTTCGGTTTTGCCGGCAGCGCACAATTTGCCGCCAGCTACTACGCGGTTCAGCGCACCTGCCAGGTGCGACTGTACAGCGACAAACTCGCCGCCTTCACCTTCTGGGGCTGGCAATCGGTGATCGTCAGCATGCTGATCACCCTCCCCCTGGGCTACACCACCACCAAGGAATACGCCGAGATCGAGTTCTCCGGCGCGGTGTGGATGACGGTGGTCTGGGTCGCCTACGCCATTGTGTTCTTCACCACAGTGGTGCAGCGCAAGACCAAGCACATCTACGTCGGCAACTGGTTCTTCGGTGCGTTCATTGTGGTGATCGCCATGCTGCACGTGGTTAATCACCTGTCGATTCCGGTGGACTGGTTCAAGTCCTATCCGGTGTATTCCGGGGCCACCGATGCGATGGTGCAGTGGTGGTATGGGCACAACGCAGTGGGCTTCTTCCTGACTACCGGCTTCCTCGGGATGATGTATTACTTCGTGCCGAAACAGGTCGGCCGGCCGGTGTATTCCTATCGGTTGTCGATCGTGCATTTCTGGGCGCTGATCACCCTGTACATCTGGGCCGGCCCACACCACTTGCACTACACCGCACTGCCGGACTGGGCGCAATCGCTGGGCATGGCGATGTCGCTGATCCTGCTGGCGCCGAGCTGGGGCGGGATGATCAACGGGATGATGACGCTCTCGGGCGCCTGGCATAAGTTGCGCACCGACCCGATTCTGCGGTTCTTGGTGCTGTCGCTGGCGTTCTACGGCATGTCGACGTTCGAAGGGCCGATGATGGCGATCAAAACCGTCAACGCCCTCTCCCACTACACCGACTGGACCATCGGCCACGTACACGCCGGCGCCTTGGGCTGGGTGGCGATGATCACCTTCGGTTCGCTGTACCACATGATCCCGAAAGTCTTTGGCCGCGAGCAGATGTACAGCATCAGTCTGATCAACACGCACTTCTGGCTCGCAACCATCGGCACCGTGCTGTACATCGCCTCGATGTGGGTCAACGGCATCACCCAGGGCCTGATGTGGCGCGCCATCAACGACGATGGCACGCTGACCTATTCCTTCGTCGAAACCCTGGTGGCCAGCCATCCTGGCTTCATTGTGCGTTTCGTCGGCGGCGTGTTCTTCCTCAGCGGCATGCTGCTGATGGCTTACAACACCTGGCGCACCGTGCGGGTCGCCGACCTGAAAATCGCTGAGCAAGAAGCGCAGATCGCTTGATCCGGCCCATGACGCAAGCCCACCGGCTTGCGTCTCTCACCTCAGGGAATGTTTGCCATGATCGAAGTCATGTTGGATCTGTTGGGCGTGGCGTGCCTGTATTTATCGGTGGAGTATTGCTTGAAGCATCAGTCGGCCGAAAGCCTGGAAGATGCCAGTCTGATGCCGTTTGCCGATGACCCGGAAGTGGCACGGCGGGTGGAGTTGGCGACGGGCAAGACTGTGAAAGCCGTTGCACCCGAAGAAGCCAGGCCGGGTTGGGGGAATCTGGAGGTTTGAAGTCAAACCACACCCCCTGTGGCGAGGGGGCTTGCCGGAACGCCGCACCGCCCCGTTCGGCTGCGAAGCAGTCGTAAAACCGGCAGATGCATTTTCCCTGACACAATACGATCATCGACTTTTGGACCGCTTCGCGCTCCAACGGGGGCAAGCCCCCTCGCCACAAAAGTTCACACCTGCCAGAACTCGACTCAACCCCGATCGCGCGGTATCAGGCTCTGCAACTGCTGCGCCAGGAAATTCGCGTCGAAGGCAAAGGTGTCCGGGTCTTTCAGGCCATTGGTCTTGCGCCACTGCCAGTCAGTCGAAGGGGGTTGGCACACCAGCGACACGCTGCCGTAACGCGCAGCGGTCAAGCCCATGACCGCCAGTGTAATCAGCCCACCGGCACCCATCACTTCCGGGACGATTTCCACCGGTTTGCCGGCAATCAGAATGCTCAGTTTTTCGGTCTTGAAGGTCGAGCTTTCGACCGGCACGTTCGCCCCGAACGCCACATAGGCTTCGCGGTTCACCTCCAGCAAATGCGGGGCCTTGACCGGGGCCAGCCACTGCTCGATCTGCCCGAACAACTCGCCAATTCGTGTTGCCCAGACTGCCGATTGGGTTTCAAACAGCTGCTTCTTGTGCGCTTCGCTTTCTGCGTAGTGGCGAAGCATCTCACCCAGTTGCTGTACGTCATCCATTGCTGTGTTCCTTTGGTTGAAGCAGTACTGCGGACTTTGAGCATGGCAGATGCACGCTGCCGGCGTACGACTAAAACCGGGCATGCACACCTTGCTGACACTTCAGCGCCGCGCCAAGGGTTTACTCCGCTGCCGGATCGCGGACATTGTAGGCCGCACTACGTCATCAACAGGAGCGTATTGGTCCCGGATGCCGCCGAACGGTATGCGCAAGCTGCGCTGGCGTTCGCCCTCGGCGGCTGACTCAGCGCGCCTTGAGCAGACGGCGCAAGCGCGCCATGCTCAGGGCATCCACCAGCACCCCATCGCGCACCGCATACTCGCGAAACAAGCCTTCTGTGTCGAAACCAAACTTGCGATACAGCCCCATCGCCGCTTCGTTATCCGCATACACCGAGAGTTCGACCCGTTGCACGTTCATCCAGTTGTCGGCAAGGTCGAGCACCGCCGCGAGCAGCCGCGAGCCAACGCCCTGGCCTTGCCACGCGACCGCCACGCCCATGCCGATGTTGGCGCAATGACTGCGACGAATCCGCGAAACCTGCTCCAGGCCGATGTTGCCGATCACCTGGCCCTGATGCAACGCCACCAGTTGCACCACCCGCTCGTTCTCCGGCGCCAGGCGCTTGCGCCAGACTTCAGTAGACTGAAACGGCATTTGCAGCACCTGGCGGGCAACCGCCGGATCGTTGTAAAGCGCGGTAATGCCCTCGATGTGGGCTTCGCTCATACGCTCAATGCTGATCACAGGATCGATGGCTGACATGGTGATTCCTCCTTGAAAGTAGCATGGCCATCGAGTCTAAACGGATCATCACCCGGATGACGACAGCCATAGCGCGACGAGGCGCGAATATGGATGCGCTGCAACTTCTTCCCGACACCGCAATACGGGTAATCTGATGTCAGACACGTCAACCCGAAACACCAACTGCCGCAGGAGCCTCGCGGGTATGGAACTTCATGTTGTGATCAACGGCCGCAAGGACCTCGCCGGTCAGCTGTATCAGCAACTGCGTAGCGCCATCGAGTCGGGTCGCCTGGCCGCCGGGACACAGCTACCGCCGAGCCGCTTGCTCGCCGAGCAATTGGGGATCTCACGCAAGACCATTTCCGACACCTACGCGCAGTTGACCTACGAGAACTTCCTCACCGGGAGGATCGGCAAAGGCACCTACGTCAATCCCCGCCCCTCGGCAATCGTCCGCAAACAGAGCCATTGCGAACTGGCGAGCGCCGACATCCTCGAGCGTTGGCGCAACATGCCGTGGTTCTTGCGCCACCCCACCCAGGAAGGTTCGCTGCGTTACGAGTTCATCGGCGGTGCCACCAGCAAGGGCCTGTTTCCTCAGGATGACTGGCGCCGCTGCACCGCCCATGCGCTGCGGCAGATTGCTGGCTCCAAGGGTTTTTACAGCGAGCCGGAAGGCCTGCCGACGCTGCGCAACGCGATCGCCCGGCATATCGCCTTTTCTCGCGGGGTCAATTGCCAGGACGACGACGTGGTGGTGTGCAACGGCGCGCAGCAAGCGCTGGACCTGATCTCCCGCGTACTGACCGAGCCCGGTAGCCTCGTCGCGATGGAAGATCCCGGCTACCCGCCGGCACGCCTGTTGTTCGCCTCTCACGGCGCCGAAGTGGTCGGGGTGCCGGTGGATGAGCAAGGCATTCAAGTCGAGCTGATTCCCGATGGAACCCGGCTGATCTATGTCACACCCTCTCACCAGTTCCCGCTCGGCATGCCGATGAGCCAGGCACGGCGCGAAGCCTTGCTGGCAAGGGCACATGAGCTGGGCGCGATCATTATCGAGGACGACTACGACAGTGAGTTCCGCTACGCGGGCCGACCCACCGACTCCCTACAAAGCATGGATGAGCGCGGGATCGTCGCCTACGTCGGGACCTTTTCGAAAACCCTGCTGCCAGAATTGCGCCTGGGTTACGCGATTCTGCCGCCGGCCATTCTCGACGCGGTGATCCGCGCCAAGCAACTGACCGACCTGCACACCTCGACCCTGCCGCAATGGGCCTTGGCCAAGTTCATCGCCGAAGGCTGTCTGCTGAAACACATCCGCCGCTGCCATACGGTCTATGCCGGGCGGCGCGAGCGAATCCTCGCACGCGTCGCCGGGGACCTTTCGCCCTGGCTCGAAGCGGTGCCAACCACTGCCGGCTTTCACATGGCCTTGCTGTGCAAAGTCGAGGTGGATGTCCCGTTGGTCATCACATTGGCGAAAAAACTCGACGTCGGGCTGTATGGCCTGAGCGGTTTTTACTATCAGCAACCGCCACGGGCCGGGCTGTTCATGGGCTTCGGCTCCATCGAAACCCTGGACATCGATAGTGCCCTTGACCGCCTGCGGGACATTTTGCAGCAAGTCTGTTGAGGTCTATTGGTATGGCACTTTTACTGCCAATTGGCTGTTGGCCGCTACCAGCCACAGGCCTATCCTGCACATGCGTTATCCCACCTTGAGCGAGCCTCGTCCGGCTTGATACAGGAGCGTGTGCGATGCCCAACGAAATAATCAATACGGTCCAGGTACAGGCCGCCGCTGGCCGCTCGGATGAACTGGGCAAGCAATTGCAGAAGATCGTCGAAACATTGCGTGAGCTCCCAGGCTGCGATTCCTACATGGTCGACCGCTGTCCGGAGGATGACAATCGATGGACGGTCAGTGCCCGCTGGCAGTCCGAAACCGCCATGCAATCACACTTCTACTGCCCGCAAGTTCAAGGCTTCATCAGCCTGATCGACAGCCGACTGGCCAGCAGCGTCGACTTCAACTGTTTCCCCATCGTTTAACGCGTCGACACGATGCACTACTAACGCTATTGAAAAACTAATACCCGCGCTTCCAGCCATAAGTAACAGGGCCTGAACTCTATATTCGGGCCCTGTTTATTTCCTTCGGAAATCAACTACGCACTTTTAAATCCCTAATAAATCAGCCCTCCGACCAGTGGAACTATTGGCTATTTAATTTCCCGCCAACAGGTTTAGTCTGGAACTACGTCGACACTGTTCGACCCGTTAAACTTCCCGATTGAATGTGTTTCACTGGAGACACACCATGAACATAGTCCTGGTCACCAGCATCAGCCTCACTGCCTTATTAACCGGCTGTTCGGTGCCCACCGCTCCAGAAGAGCAAGCCGCGCTGAGCAATTACTTCACTGCACCACTCGTGCACTCCAGCGCCACCCATGTCACCAGCGGTCCGAACGTGTCACTGGGCATTGTCTACAGTCAGAACACCCAGAACAGCCGTGCCTACCTCAAGGACTACCAGGCCAACGCCGGCACCGGTTTTGGCCAGAGCTTGCTGGTGCAGCCGATCCACGACGCCTATGTTTCCACCTCCCAACCGGACATGGCGGTGAATTGGATCAAGGCCTCCCTGCAACGGCAGTTCGGCTCGGTAACGGTTTACCCGGACATGCAAAGTCTTAAAGCCGCGAAACCGGATGTCGTGGCGGTCATTGACACCCATAGTCAGCTCATCACCTCGCGCAGTTCCGATGTACAGGCCGACGTCATGGCGAACTTCTATGACGCCGGGCTCAATTACATCGGAACCGCTCCAGGTCACGAGGCAAAAAGCCTGAGCCCGGTGTGGGCCGATTTCAAACCTACGCGCGAGATAGTTGCCGATATCAATGAACAGCAAAACATTCAAGTTCGCGCCTTACAAAAGTTTGACCAGTCGCTCAGCAATTTACTAAGCAAACCGTCAGATAAACTTTCGTTATCGAGCGAAGATTTACGCACCGTCAAATAACCAACTTTGACCACCCTGCCAAACCTGAAAAACACAGCTAGATACAACTGTCTACTGTCAACTCTGACAGTAGACAGTGATCGATCCTTCCTTCTCTAATCCACCTCGACAGACAGGTGACGGGCCGATGGACTTTCGTCCGGTCTTTGGTGGTTTCATTGAATGGAGTGTCAATGCGATGACTTCAAAAAACGAACAATCTTCTGAAAGTGGGCTGGAAAAACTCTCGTCAGGTGAGGTAAACAAACTCATCGAGAGTTTGTTAAGTGAGCTAAGCCACAGGAAAGAAATTGGGCCCAGGCATGGCCGAATCACCACGCCAAAATCCCGCGCTCAGTTCCTTCTTGAGGAAGGTAAGCTGGATCCCGGTCAAGCCAACGCACTTGAGGGCGGAAAACTGTTTCCTGCGACTGAAGGTAACTTGCAGGACCCTGATGCTCCGGAAGATGTGCGCAACATCGCACCTCCCCTCGACGGGATGATTGCCAGTGGCGGGCATAGCGATGCACGCGCCCTGCTCAACGCACCAGGCGCCCACTGGAAAAAACATGACGTCATGTCGGGCCAAAACCTGGTGCTCATGTGGGAGTTAAGCCAAGGCCATTTGACCCGCCGATGGAAGTACTTGATCACCAAAGCGGACTGGAACTCCAATGAACCATTGGCGAGGAGACATTTCGAAGAAACCCCGCTCAAGAGGTACCTCAACAGTTACCAGCCATACTGGGGACCTGAGGCCGACAAAGAACTGATGCCTGGTCCTCTTCAACGACACGAAGTGACTTTGCCTCCGCGCAAGGGATACCACGTCCTTCTCGCCATTTGGGACGTGGCAAATACCGATAAAGCCTTCTATCAAGTGATTGACCTGAATTTCCCTGCCTGACCGACCATGCTCACTTGCAACAAAAAAAAAGCCCCGCCTCTCTCGAGACGGGGCTTTTTTATTCAGCGCCTGATGATCAGGCAGCAGGCTCCAGTTCAGCGATTGCAGTGGCCGTGACAGGCACCACCGCTTGACCGCTCAACGCCAGGTCCAGCAGTTCGCGGTTGGCGACCGCGTACATGGCGTAGTCGGTGCCGCTGGCGGCACGGATGTCCACCAGCATGGCGCGCCAGCGCTCGACCATGGTCTGGTTCTGGTCCATCCACAAGGCCAGACGTGTTTCCACGTCCTGCTTGCCGTTGCCCATTTGCAGGACCGAGATGGTGATCGCCCGTTGCTGCCAGTCGATGTCATCGCGGAACGCTTCACGGGCCAGCGCTTGCCAGTTGTTTTCCACCGGCAGAGCACTGATCTGTTGCAGGTACCAGGTCAGGTCCAACGCGCTGCCCACGGCGAAGTAGGCCTTGGCCACGTCCGCTGCATTCTGGCCAGTCACGTCCGCTGCCTCGATGATTGGCAACAAGGTGTACAGGTGACTGGTGCCTGCAACCATGCGCGCCAGCAACTCGGGTACGCCAGCGGCGACGTAGGCCTGATAGCGAGTCTGCCAGCCTTCGCGCGTCGGACCTTCCAGCAGTTCGTCGAGCTTGAGGCCCAGCGCTGCCAGATGTGGACCGAAGTGTGCGACGTCGCGCGCTGCGTTCTGCTCGTTGCGACGGCTGCGCAGGAACCAGCGAGTGGCACGACGGCCCAGACGCATCAGCTCATCCATCAGCTCCAGTTGTACGTCGGCCGAAACCTGGTAATCCAGCGCCTCGATCTGACGGAACCAGTGCGGGAGATGGAAGATGTCACGCACGATTACATACGCACCGGCCACGTTCGCCGGGCTCATGCCGGTCGACTCTTTGAGTCGCTGAACGAAGGTGATACCCATGTGGTTGACCAGATCGTTGGCGATCTGGGTGCTGACGATCTCACGCTTCAGACGGTGACGACGCATGGCCTCGGAGAACTTGCTGACCAGCATCGGCGGGAAAGCGGTTTCCATGTCGCGGGTCAGATAGTCGTCGTCCGGCACCAGGGAGTTGAGCAACTGCTCCTTGAGGTCGATCTTGCTGTAGGAGATCAATACCGACAGCTCGGCACGGGTCAGACCATGGCCTGCCGCAACGCGCTCGTTCAGTTGATCTTCGGTCGGCAGGAACTCGATGGCACGGTCCAGCTTGCCACGGCCTTCCAGGTCGTTCATCAAGCGCTTGTACTCGGCAATCCGCACGTAGGCGCGACGGGCTGCCAGGGACAGGGCCTGGGTCTGCTTGTAGTTGTTGCCGAGAACCAGACCGCCGACTTCATCCGTCATGCTGCCGAGCAACTGGTTACGTTGCTTCTCGGTCATGTCGCCAGCCTGCACCACTTCGTTGAGCAGGATCTTGATGTTCACTTCGTGGTCGGAGCAGTCCACGCCACCGGCGTTGTCGATGAAGTCGGTGTTGGAGCCGCCGCCATTGAGACCGAATTCGACACGACCCAGTTGGGTCATACCGAGGTTACCGCCCTCGCCCACGACTTTGCAGCGCAGTTCGTTGCCGTTCACGCGCAGTGCATCGTTGGCCTTGTCGCCGACATCGGCGTGGCTTTCGCTGCTGGCTTTGACGTACGTACCGATACCGCCGTTCCACAACAGATCCACTGGTGCCTTGAGCAAGGCGTTCAGCAGTTCGGTCGGGGTCAGCTTGTCGGCCTGAATGTCGAAGCGCTCTTTCATCTGCGGGGAAATCGCGATGCTCTTCGCGCTACGGGAGAAGATCCCGCCGCCTTCAGACATGATGCTGGTGTCGTAATCCGACCACGCCGAACGCGGCAGGTCGAACAGACGCTGACGCTCAGCGAAGCTGTTGGCTGGCTGTGGATTCGGGTCGATGAAAATGTGCAGGTGGTTGAACGCTGCGACCAGTTGCAGCTTGTCGGACATCAACAAACCGTTACCGAACACGTCACCGGCCATGTCGCCGACACCCACGACAGTGATGCTGTCTTCCTGGACGTTGATGCCGCGCTCGCGGAAGTGACGTTGTACGCCAACCCACGCGCCTTTGGCGGTGATGCCCATTTTCTTGTGGTCGTAACCGGCCGAGCCGCCCGACGCGAAGGCGTCACCGAGCCAGAAGCCGTAGTCGATCGCAATACCGTTGGCGATGTCGGAGAAGGTCGCAGTGCCCTTGTCCGCTGCCACCACCAGGTACGGGTCATCGTCGTCATGACGCACGACGTTGGCCGGCGGTACCAGCGCACCGTCTTTCAGGTTGTCGGTGATGTCCAACAGACCGGAAATGAAGATGCGGTAGCAGGCGATGCCTTCTGCTGCGATCTCATCACGGCTGCCGCCCAACGGCAGGCGACGCGGCAGGAAGCCGCCTTTGGCGCCCACTGGCACGATGACCGAGTTCTTCACTTGCTGGGCTTTTACCAGGCCCAGGACTTCGGTACGGAAGTCTTCTTCACGGTCGGACCAGCGCAGACCACCACGAGCCACGTTGCCGAAGCGCAGGTGCACGCCTTCGACGCGTGGCGAGTAAACGAAGATTTCGAACTTCGGTACTGGCTTCGGCAGCTCTGGAATAGCGTGCGGGTTGAACTTGAAGCTGAAGTAGGACTTGTTCTGACCGTTGGCGTCGGTCTGGTAGAAGTTGGTCCGCAAGGTAGCCTTGATCAGGTCCAGGTAGCGACGCAGGATGCGGTCTTCGTTCAACACTTGAACGTCGTCCAGAGCGCTCAGAATCGCTTGTTCCAGGCGCAGCTGCTTGTCGTCGAGGTCGTCGCTGGTCAGCTTGCGCGCCAGGTAGAAACGGGTCTTGAACAACCGGGTCAATTCGCGAGCGATATCGGTGTGGTTGTTCAGGGTGCTGGCGATGTAGCCCAGGTCGAAGCCCAGACGAATCTGCTTCAGGTAACGGGCGTAAGCACGCAGCAGCGCAACGTCGCGCCACGGCAGGCCGGCGGTCAGTACCAGACGGTTGAATGCATCGTTTTCGGCATCGCCGCGAACGATGTGGACGAACGCGTCCTGCAGGGTGTCGTTGAGCTGCTGGATGTCGAGTTCCAGGCCTTCAGCAGCGGTGAACGCGAAGTCGTGAATCCAGAACTCGCGACCGTTGCTGTGACGCAGGCGATACGGGAACTCGCCCAGCACGCGCAGGCCGAGGTTTTCCAGGATTGGCAAGACGTCGGACAGGGCCAGCGGGGTATCGGCGTGGTACAGCTTGCAGTGCAGCTCGCGCTGACCGGACACCTGACCCAGCGGCTGATAGAAGCTCATGACCAGCGGATTTTTTTCGCTCAGGCTCAGCAGGTGCTGCATGTCGACCACAGCCGAATGCGCAGCGAAACGCTCGCGGTAGCCGGCCGGGAAGCCTTTCGGGAAGTCGGACAGCACATTGGTGCCCTGGGCTTCGCCGAAACTTTCGACCACCAGGCTTGCGTAGTCGTCCTGCCAGCTGCGGCAGGCCTGAACCACTTCTTTTTCCAGCAGCAGTGGATCGATGTCCAGACGATTCTTCGGGTCGACCCGCAGAATCAGTTGCACACGGGCCAGCACGGACTCGGAGAAGAAGGTCCAGAATTCGCAATCGCTGGCTTTCAGGCGATCCATCAGCACTTGCTGGATCTTCTGACGCACTTCGGTGGAATAGATGTCGCGTGGCACGTAGGCCAGGCAGTAGCAGAAGCGACCGTACGGGTCTTTGCGCAGGAACACGCGAATCTTGTTGCGTTCCTGGATCTGCACGATCGACATCACGGTGCTGAACAGCTCGTCGACCGGAGTCTGGAACAGATCGTCACGCGGCAGTACTTCGAGTACCTGGGCCAGTTCCTTGCCCAGGTGCGCCTTGGACTGGAAGCCGGAGCGCTGTTCGATGACATCGACCTTGCGACGGATGTACGGAATGACCCGCACGCTTTCGCCATACACCGACGAGGTGTACAGGCCCATGAAACGGCATTCCTTGATGACTTTGCCGTTGGCATCGATCTGGCGGATCGACACGTAGTCAGGGTAAGCCGGACGGTGTACACGGCTTGGGTGCGCAGCCTTGGCGAACGACAGCGGCGTCGGTTCGCGCAGGTAGTTCACGGCGTAGTCTTCGATACGCAGGTCGTCAGCCGTCAGGCCGGCGCGCAGCAATCGGGTCAGGCCCAGGAACGAGCTCTGGTCGTACTCGATATGGCCGCCATCCTTGTCATCGCGAACCACGAACTCTTCGTAACCGAGGAACGTGAAGTGGTTGCCCACCAGCCACTCGAGGAAGCCCTTGATCTCGCTCTTTTCTTCGGCATCGACGGCAAACTTGCTCTTGTCGATGCCTTCGATCAGTTCCTGGACCTTGGCTTTCATCGGTTCGAAATCGGCGACCGCAACGCGGACTTCACTGAGAACCTGCTCCAGTTCCTTGCTCAATACATTGAGTTCGGCGGTATGGGCGCAACGGTCGATCTCAAGGTACATCAGCGATTCTTGCAGAATGCCTTCGCCCTGGGAGCCTTTAGGCAGGATTTCCAGCAACTCGCCCTTGGCGCCGCGACGCACGCTCAGCACCGTGGTTTGCAAGGTGTGGATGCTGTAGCCGCGACGGT
This sequence comes from Pseudomonas helvetica, assembly GCF_039908645.1. Taxonomy (NCBI): domain Bacteria; kingdom Pseudomonadati; phylum Pseudomonadota; class Gammaproteobacteria; order Pseudomonadales; family Pseudomonadaceae; genus Pseudomonas; species Pseudomonas helvetica. Next base: position 2,860,583 of record NZ_CP150917.1, on the reverse strand, counting down.
TCAGCTCGGTGCGCACCGAGTCCACGAGAAATGGCAAGTCGTGGTGCAGCACTTCGACCGCCGTGTGGGTCGACTGCCAGCCGTGACGTTCGTAATCCGGGTTGTAAACGCGCACTTGCGGTTGCGCGTGATCAAAGCGCTCAAGCAGGCGCCAGGCAGAAAGGGTGCAGCCGGCGAGGTCGGACAACCGGCGCTGGGTCAGCTCATCGAGGGAAATAATGCCGAAGAATTGTTCAGCGAACAGCGCCACTTGTGGCAGTGACTGTTCACTGATGTGCTGCGCCAGTGCCGCTTGCAGTTGTTGCTGGAAGTCGGCTTTGCTGGCTGCGGTGAAGAACGCCATCTGTGGTACTCCGCTTGGGCTTGTTATTGATGGAAGCGTCGCGTGCAAAACCCCTGTCGGGGCAATCCGTCACCCAGTTCCTGAATCTCGGGCAGAGGTTAACAGGGTGACAGATGGGTGAAGCTGGACGAGACACTCAGGTCACATTCACCTTCCATGAAAGGGCATCTGTAAAAACGACTACCGGATAGACAAGCAATGTCTTTAGAGGTGCCCATTGGTTGCGCAGCTTATCGGGTGCGACAACCTGCCTGCTTGCGATGCTGCGACATATTCGGTCATCGGTACGTAACTCATCGGCAGCGCATCGAACAACACTAGCAGTTGCGTGAAAAAAAGACGGTTTTATGCCCGGATTTACGGTGCCTTCGTACCAGAAATGACCGACTCCCCTTGTAGTGTTCACAACACACTTTCAGACACACATCCGAGCAGAAATTCACTCGGGCTGGCAGAATCGGCTTTTGTCGTCTTCATAACGCTCCTTGAGCGAGGATTTTCCCCATGCAACTGACCACCGCCCACCTTATCGCCAACCCGTGCGATGACGAAGAAGACAACCTGGCCATGCTCTGCTGCCACAGCAATCAGGGCGAGATGTTTTTGATGACTCGCTACCCGGATGAAGATGAGCTGGAGATCACCCTTGATGGCGAACCGTCGACCCTCGACGGCGTGAAAGTCACCCTCAGCCCTACCCGCCTGCTGATCGAAATAGCCGCCGCTGACGCCGATGCGCTGAATGGCGACGATCATCTGGAAATCCACCACAGCACCGCGCCGGCGGATCTGGCTGAAGTGGAAGAAACGTTGCAGAACATTCTCAAGGGCACGGGCACTTATGTGAGCCAGTTGAGCTGACCCTGGCGGGTGGGTGGCCTCACGGCCCCGGGAAGATTGACTATGCTTGCCTAATACACTCCGGTGACGAGGGATTTATGGACGATCCAGTCGACAACAAACCACCCAGCTTCTGGCAGATGCTGCACAGCGTGATGGCGGCGGCGTTCGGCGTGCAGAGCGGGAAGAACCGCGCCCGCGACTTCACACACGGCAAACCCAGTCATTTCGTGATATTGGGCATTCTGTTCACCGCAGTCTTTGCGCTGACGCTGTTCGGTATCGTGAAACTGGTCCTGCATCTGGCCGGGGTTTAGCCCGACGTCAGTGCATCAGTGCTTGCAGGCTGAACGGATAGCGATAGCTCAGCGGACGATCCTTGGCCGAAAAGCTGCGAAAGTTCACACCGTAGTTCTGCGTGGCACCGATGGCCAACAAGCGCCTGGCCTGTTCCCGATCAATCAACTGCAACAGCGGGACCTGCCGGTCACGACCGCCATATCGTTCGACATGGACGCCCTGGTCATAGTCATGCAACTGCACCAGCGCCCAACCGCCCAGGCTGAAGTGTCCGCCTACCAATACACTAAGACGACCATCCAGCAGTGCCTGCAAGGCTGACGGGGAGGTATTGACGGCGCTGAACAGCGCGCCCTTGCCCGGCGTGCCGCCCGCCTCTTCATAGGCCTGCATCGCGCCGAACGCCATTTCATCGTTGGCCGTCCAGATCAGCGACGTCTGCGGATAGCGCTTGAACAGCAACGTCGCCTGCTCATGGACGCGCTGACGGTTCCACCCGCCGTACACCAGTTGCTGCAAATGCACCTCGGGGTGCTCGCGCAACGCCCGCATCAAGCCCTTTTCACGCAACTGCGAGGCCGGCGTGATTTTCAAACCGGCAAACGCCAGCAATTCAAGTTTCTGGCCGGGGGCGACCGGAGGATGCAGGCGGATCAACTCCTTGAGCATCAGGTAACCGCCCTCCTCATCGTTGGGTACCAGGCTACCGAGCAAAGCCGGGTATTTTTTCTCGCGATTGCCGAGCAACGCCAGTTGATCAGCGTTTAGCGCGCTATTGACGATAAACAGCTTCACGCCGCTGCCCTCGGACAGCCGCAAAATTTCCGGCGCAACATATTGCTCGTTGGCGAACACCAGATAGTCCGGACGTTTTGGCCCTTGCAGGGCTTCACGGGCCTGTTTGATCGTGGTTTCAGGCACGCGCTCGGAATACTGGATCTGCAGGTCCATGCCCAGATCCCGGGCGGCAGCCTGCATGAATTGCGAATAGCTCAGCCAAAAAGTTTCCGTAGAGGTGCCAGGACTCAGGAACAGCACTGACGCCGCTTGCGTACCCGATCCATAGACCGAGCAAAACGTCAGCAATACCCCACAGAAAAACTTGAACATTGAATATCCGAGCCCCGGCAATTAGCCGCGCATTATAGCCAGCGAAGTGCTGGCAAATCGCGATTAATCGACGTTTTGTCCGACAATCGTCAGGACAGGGCCCGGACACGCTTACCTATTGATGGCTGACCCAGAACACCGCAGTGCCCACTACCAGGAAGATCAGAAACAGAATGGCCCATGCATCGACGGTGCTATCGCTTTTCCGTGCTTTGGTTGGGTTGCTCATTGCATCGCCTCTTGTCGGTTTTATCGGTGATTGCAGAAAGACTCGAGCACAGTTAAGTAGAGGATTGCCCGCACCACAAATGTGGGTAAGACAATAACCAGTCTCATTAGTCGATTTGGTTCTTTACATATACTCAAACATCACTTTTGCGCATAAACGCAAACTGGTATCTTGCCTCGGCTCCGTGGGGAGTGCGCGGCCGTGCGCGCAGAATTGCCAAGGCAGTATCGGAATCAAGCGAGCGGAAAACGCAGCTGTTCCTGATTGGCCCAAGCCTGAGAACAGGACCTATATGTACGTATACGACGAGTACGATCAGCGGATCATCGAGGACCGCGTCAAGCAGTTCCGTGATCAGACCCGACGCTATCTGGCAGGCGAGCTGAGCGAAGAAGAATTCCGCCCCCTGCGCCTGCAAAATGGCCTTTACATCCAGCGCTTCGCTCCGATGCTGCGGGTTGCCGTGCCTTATGGCCAACTGACTTCGCGCCAGACGCGAATGATGGCCAAGATTGCCCGCGACTACGACAAGGGCTATGCCCACATCAGTACCCGGCAGAACGTCCAGTTCAACTGGCCGGCACTGGAAGACATCCCGGACATCCTGGCTGAGCTGGCGACCGTGCAGATGCACGCTATCCAGACCAGCGGCAACTGCCTGCGCAACGTCACCACCGATCAGTTCGCCGGTGTCGCTGCCGACGAGTTGATCGATCCGCGTCCGTGGTGCGAAATCGTCCGTCAGTGGACCACCTTCCACCCGGAATTCGCCTACCTGCCGCGCAAGTTCAAGATCGCCATCAACGGTTCGACCTCGGACCGTGCAGCCATTGAAGTCCATGACATCGGCCTTGAGCCAGTGCACAACGCCGCAGGCGAACTGGGTTTCCGCGTGCTGGTCGGTGGTGGCCTCGGCCGAACGCCTGTCGTTGGCGCGTTCATCAATGAATTCCTGCCGTGGCCAGACCTGTTGAGCTACCTCGACGCCATCCTGCGTGTGTACAACCGCTATGGTCGTCGCGACAACAAGTACAAGGCGCGGATCAAGATTCTGGTCAAGGCCCTGACGCCTGAAGTCTTCGCACAAAAAGTCGACGCGGAAATGGAATACCTTCGCGGTGGCCAGACCACGCTGACCGAGGCTGAAGTGCATCGCGTCGCCAAGCACTTCGTCGATCCGGACTACAAAGCCCTGAACGATCAGACGGCAGAACTGGCTGAACTCGACAAGCAATATCCGGGCTTTGCTCGCTGGCGCACCCGCAACACCCTGGCTCACAAGAAGCCGGGGTATGTCGCGGTGACCCTGTCGCTCAAGCCGACCGGCGTTGCTCCGGGTGACCTGACCGACAAGCAGCTCGATGGCGTTGCCGACCTGGCCGACCGCTACAGCTTTGGCCAGCTGCGCACCTCCCATGAGCAGAACATCATTCTGGCTGATGTCGAGCAGAGCCAACTGTTCACCCTGTGGGGTGAATTGCGCGAGCAAGGCTTCGCTACACCGAATATCGGCCTGCTGACCGACATCATCTGCTGCCCCGGTGGCGACTTCTGCTCCCTGGCCAACGCCAAGTCGATCCCGATCGCCGAAGCCATCCAGCGCCGTTTCGATGACCTGGACTACCTGTTCGACATCGGCGAACTGGACCTGAACATTTCCGGCTGCATGAACGCCTGTGGTCACCACCACGTCGGGCACATCGGCATCCTCGGAGTGGACAAGAAAGGTGAAGAGTTCTACCAGGTATCCCTCGGCGGCAGCGCCAGCCGTGACGCCAGCCTGGGCAAGATCCTCGGCCCGTCCTTTGCACAGGACGACATGCCTGACGTGATCTCGAAGCTGATCGACGTGTACGTGGAACAACGTACCGAAGACGAACGCTTCATCGACACCTATCAACGTATCGGCATCGACCTCTTCAAGGAACGCGTCTATGCAGCGAATAATTAAGAACAACGAAGTCATCGACGAAACCTGGCACTTGCTGCCCAAGGACGCTACCTTCGACGGCATTTCCAACTGCGACGACCTGATCGTCCCGCTGGCCCTGTGGCGCGATCACGCGCATGCGCTCAAGGCTCGCGATGGCGGTTTGGGCGTGTGGCTGGATGCCGATGAAGAAGCCGAGGAAATCGGTGACGACGTCGATCAGTTCCAGGTTATTGCCTTGAACTTCCCGGCCTTCACCGACGGGCGCAACTACTCCAACGCGCGCCTGCTGCGTGACCGTTACGGCTACAAGGGCGAACTGCGGGCGATTGGCGATGTGCTGCGCGACCAGTTGTTCTACCTGCACCGCTGCGGTTTCGACGCGTATGCATTGCGCGCCGACAAGGACCCGTACGAAGCCCTTGAAAGCCTCAAGGACTTCTCGGTGACCTACCAGGCCGCCACCGACGAACCGCTGCCACTGTTTCGTCGCCGCTGATCGAAAAAAACCTTGAGCCCGGCGCCTGTGCCGGGCTCAAGGTTTTTTATTGTGGCTACAGACTCCTCGCTCCACCTACGACGCTTGAAAAGTCTCGCCGTCGAGACTGGCTTTTTTCACAGGCGGCTCCTTGAATAAAGTGATTCTGTCTTCCAGTCGTACAAAACTGGCAAACGGGTCATCCCCATCGAGAGGCGACCATTCCACGCCCTCGAACAGGTGCTGGCAAAGCTCCTGCGAAGCATCCATCTCATTAACCATTCGCCACACTCGCTGTTGCAAAGGTGCATAGTCCACCAGGAAATCGGCCGTGCGCGTCAGTACGTCCAAAGTGTCGAAGAAACGATTACTCCCCTCTTTTGCAAAAAGACGCTCCCAGCGTGCGGTCTGTTGTGCCGCCTGCTCAGGGAGAAGCCCGGTCAACCAAGCGTTTGGCCTGGCAAAATCGCGTGCCGCAGCCCCCATCCACAGGTTGATCCGGGTCTGCTTACGGTGTTCCATGATCCATTTCAAACTGTCTGCGTCGGTTAACGGATTGCCTGAAAGCAAGACGTTGCCCACGGCCACCGACTGCTTACGAACCGATTCAGGCACTCGGACAAGCTGGTTATCACGTAGATCCAAGCGCCCCAGGCCAGGAAAATCCAGAGCAAAAGTCGGGCAAGACTCAAGCTCCGCACGCCTCAACTTGAGTTGACGCAATTCGGACATCTCAAACACTGGCGGTGGGAGACCCAACGGATTTTCGCTTAGATCGAGCTCCTGAAGTCGGGTGAGCTCGGCGAGTTGGCCTACGGTTCCCTCCGTCAGGACCAGCCGGGTCGCTTTCAGGTTCAAGACCTCAAGCCGAGACAACTGGCCGATGGCAGGCGGCAATCGACCAACCGCTATGCCATTCTGGTCAAAGAGTCGTAGATCAACGCCCTGCATATTCAATGTGCGAAGGTTGGGGAAACACTCAAGGAATCCGTTAAGGCTGCCGCGCTGCGTTAACTTGAAATTCGGCATGGTGAGAGAGACTACGTCATTCAACTTTACGTTGAGCTGCGGGAGGTAGTGCATCTGCTCGAAGTCCATATCCAGGTGAAAGCCGATGAACTGTCCGTCCCGATAAACCCGGCTTTCTGGCCCGCTACGCTTTTGCCAAATGGCGATCAGGTCTTCGGCCAGCTCATATCGGGTATCACGTTCAATATCCATCCATTCGTCTATGCGCGCGTCGTTCTCCGCCTTAATCTCGGCGTCGCTCATTCCCTCCGTGCCCTCATCACCCGCGAGCAGAATATCTATATCCATCTCTTCGATATCATCGGTGATGTTTTCGATCCAACCGGTGATATCGAAACGTAGTTGCTCTGACTGCAACCTCAGCCGATAAAGATCAGCCTGAGCCTGGGCGCCTGCATTCAATAGAAACTCATCCGCTTGTTCAGTCGTAAAAGCAGGATAAATCTCTTTAACCTGAAGCCTCATGATTTCTGTGGACAGCTCGCCGAACTGCGCGGTGCCAGGGAATCCACCGCCGTGCAACCCGAAACGCTGAAAGGGCAATCCGGAGTCGATCCTGTGTAGCCCCAGCATCAATTCGGAGCGCGGCAGGACGTGTTCCCGAATTTTGGACTGCAAGTCCTGCCATTCGCGGCCTGGACGCAAACCGAGGGCCGCGCGTTGTTCTTGCGGCAGAAGCCCGAACAGCGCTTGATCAAAGTCAGCCGTACCGACCCGCCCGTAGAGCGCCTCGATTCGAGTCGCACGCGACCAGCCCGGCAGCCGTTCCAGCGTCTGCAATACAAGCACATCACTGTCGGCGTTTTCGACCGACTTCAGATAAAGCCCCTCATAGGCGCGGCACAGACGTACATGCTGCGTGTACTGCTGCGCCTTGCCGCCCAACTGCCCGAGCACTCGCTTGGCGTCAGCCAGCGTGTGGGGCGCAGCAATGTCCACTCCCGACCTGTCGAGCATTTGCTCCACCGCACTTTTTGGTAAACCCGGGTATTGATCCCGAAATAACCTGATCCAGTCATTATCCGAATGCTGTAGCGCGTCGTAGCGCTGCCTGAACTGTTCGACTCGCGTGCTTTTTAGCTGTTCGGCCTGCGCCGAGCCTTCGGGGAACGCGTCAACGGCACGCTGCAGATCCTGATCGAGCGTGAAACGACTGATGGTATCCGCCAGCACCGGAGCCGGTGACCGCTGCCCGGTGTGCATCAGGCGTAATACATCATCATCCACGGGGCTGACATGAGCTATCTGGACCAGAACCTCATCACTGAATGCCTGGACACTCGGCCCAATACCTCGCATCAGCTGCGCCCGTTCAGCGCCAACGGCGGAAGGTGCAACATTTCCGGCCACCAGCGAGGACTCGCCGGACAAGGGTTCGTCCATAAACGCGGGGGCAGGACCGGATTCAGACCCGATGCCGACGGCATGCTCTTCGGCCTTGATGGCTGCCCCTTCCGCGGCCAGTGGCAAGGCATTGAGCAAACCGAATACGGTGCGTGTGACACCTGCCGAGCGCTCTTCAGCGGTCTTGCCATCAACCGCCTGAGCCAGCCCATAACCGGCATCGATCAGCCCGGACAGCGCCAACAAACCTTCGCCACCCGGAATGAACAACGCCAAGGGACCAAATTTGTTGATCCATTGCACAATGGGCTCGACCACCGCACTCAAATCATCCCGATTGGCCTGGGCATCGTCACGGATCGTTTCAATACTGGACTGGGCCGCTTGCTTCATCAGCAACACCCACTGCGCGAAGGGATCGGCTGGAGACATCGCGACCTCAAAGTGAATGTAATCGGCAGGATCCCAGTAACCATCATCGTTGAAAAAACCATGGCCTTTCTTCAAATGATGCTGTTTGGGGTAAAGCGCCATGCCCTCCAACGCGGTCGACACGCCCGCGTGGAATGTGCCGTCCTGCCGGTCATCTTCGGAAAAATGCGCTGCCAGAGCATCCCGCCGGGCAACGTCCCGGCCCACATCGACCACCCATTTGTGTAACGCCTTTTGATCGGCGAACTCGTGGAACGGAGAAGAGTTACTCGGGATATAAAGCAAAATCCGCTCACTGGTTTTCTCTCGAAAGCTCCAGATATCGCTCGATACATAACGGTAAATGACCAGACGCGCAGCCTCTATGGAGGACTCCGTCGTCGCCCAGGCCTGCAATTGCTCAACCGTCAGTTGCTCCCACGTTTGCTGCGGATCAAACCCTGCAGCCCGCAGTGCCAGTTTGAGTCCGTCCTGGGTCAGGCTGTTTTCCCGGTGTTGCAAATAAGCCGCCATGACAAAGGCCGTCTTGACCGAAGTGCGCAGCGGATAACCTTGGGGGGCAAGACAAACCTCGTCGGAAGGCCACGCAGCGTGCACATAAGCGGTGTATTTGTCCTTGAACTCCAGCTCCCACACCCACTTTTTGAACGCTGCCGGCTGCAGCTTTAGCTGAGTGCTCGGACCGTAGAGCTGAGGGTTGGTCTGGCGGTAGATGCCCTCATAGTCCAGGAACCCGCCGTCTGGATTGATAGACTCATCGATCTCGACGATTTGGATTTCCGGGCCCACGACAGGAGGCGTGTACAGGCCGAATCCCGTTTCCCCGAAACGACCCGCGCCCACGGTCTGATGGTTGGACAACAGGGCCTGTACCAGGCTTTGTGATTTTCTGACCCGGCCTTGCTGCACGTCCTGTTGTGCAGGGTAACCATAAAAATGGTAATTGAGGTCAACCAGGCGAGCAGCCAATAACTCTGCCCCCCAACGTTCCTCGATCAGCTTCGCGGCATATTGGGTCGGGGTCGAGGGCAATACGGCGTCCAGTGCAAGGCTCGACAGTGGCTGTTTGTTCCGAGCAGATAACCGGCGGGGGACAGGCTGGTGTTGACTCTCTAGCGCCATCATTTGCAATCCTTTGCAGTTGATTCGGGAGCTATGAGCTTATGCATCGCCTGCCGCAAAAAAAGCAGGAAATGTCCTCAATCCGGTGGGAAAACGCGACGGTCTCAAAAGACCTGAAATACGGCGGGTAAAAACTCGAAACTGAGCAGCGTCGAGCATTGCACTCGACGCCGTAAAAACGGGCCCGCATTGGCGAGCCCCGTGCTCCCTACCAAAAACGCTGCTGGGTGAGACGGCTCCACCACGTCAGCAAGACCCGATCAATCGAACCGCTGGCCGCCAGGCCGACGCGTTCTTGCAGGCTCTTGCGTTCGGCATAATGCAAGTGAAACAGCTCTGCGCCCTTGGCCCGTTCGGCAAGGTATTCATCGCTGGTTTTCAGCTCATCGACCAGTCGTTTTTCCAGTGCGGCAACACCCAGCCAGACTTCACCGGTGGCCACTTCATTGATGGCCAGTTGCGGCCGGTAGCGTGAGACGAAGTTCTTGAACAGTTCGTGAGTCACATCCAGGTCTTCCTGGAACTTCTCCCGGCCCTTCTCGGTGTTTTCGCCAAACACTGTCAGCGTGCGTTTGTACTCACCCGCCGTCAGGACTTCAAAGTCGATGTCGTGCTTTTTCAGCAGGCGATTGACGTTAGGCAACTGCGCCACCACCCCGATCGAACCCAGAATGGCAAACGGCGCACTGATGATCTTCTCGCCGATGCACGCCATCATGTAACCACCGCTGGCCGCGACCTTGTCGATACACACGGTCAATGGCACACCGGCCTGACGAATGCGCGCCAGTTGCGAGGACGCCAGACCGTAGCTGTGAACCATGCCACCGCCGCTTTCCAGGCGCAGCACGACTTCGTCCTTCGGCGTGGCCAGGGACAACAACGCGGTAATTTCATGGCGCAGGCTTTCAGTCGCTGAAGCCCTGATGTCACCATCGAAATCCAGCACGAACACCCGCGGTTTGGCTTCCGGCTTTTTCTTCTGTTTTTTCTCGGACTTGGCTTCGGATTTACGCAAGGCCTTGAGCTGGTCCTTGTCGAGCAGTGTCTGCTCCAGGCGCTCACGCAGTTCCTTGTAGAAATCATTGAGTTTACTGACCTGCAACTGGCCCGTGAACTTGCGCCGGCCTTTGCTGCGCAACGCCGCAAAGCTGGCCAGGACCACCAGAATGGCGATCACCAGGGTAACGGTTTTAGCCAGAAAACTTGCGTACTCGGCGAAAAACTCCACATTGACTCCTTAACGACAGTGCGCCGCAGAACACGCAGGCGCGTATACCTTCAGCATACCCATGCAGCCGCGTTGCGACCAGTCGTGAAACCTTCTGCAACAGGCCCCCAACGAGCATTTCAAACAAGCGTATGTTTTTTCATTGACAGCTCATCGCCATCCTCATAACCTCGCAAAACCTTCAACGTACCCGGATGACGCGGACGTGGGCAGCATCTATTTGATTCGACATGGCCAGGCCTCTTTCGGTGCAGACGACTACGACGTGCTGTCGCCGACTGGTATTCGCCAGGCAGAAATACTCGGCAGTCACCTGGCTGAACTGGGATTGAGTTTCGATCGCTGCCTGTCGGGCGACCTGCGTCGCCAGCAACACACCGCCAGCAGTGCCCTGGCACAATTCGGCGCTGTCGGCCTGCCAGTGCCGCCGCTGGAAATCGATTCAGCCTTCAACGAGTTCGACGCCGACGCGGTGATTCGCGCGCTGATTCCGGACCTGCTGCCCGAAGAACCCGAAGCCCTGAATATTCTGCGCAATGCCGCGCAGAATCGCGGCGAGTTTCAGCGAATCTTTGCCTTGATCATCGAGCGTTGGTTGGCCGGTACTTACGACCCACCGGGGCTGGAAAGCTGGCCAGGCTTCGTCGAGCGGGTCCAGGCCGGTTTGCAGCGTATTCTCGAACAGGCCGACAACACCCAGAAAATCGCCGTGTTCACCTCCGGCGGGACCATCACTGCCCTGCTCCACCTGATTACTCAAATGCCGGCCAGGCAGGCCTTTGAGCTGAATTGGCAAATCGTTAACACCTCGCTCAACCAACTGAAGTTCCGTGGTCGCGAGGTGACACTGGCTTCCTTCAACAGTCATGCACATTTGCAACTGCTGAAGGCCCCGGAACTCATCACTTTCCGTTGAGTCCGGATCACTGTGACCCTTGCTGTAACACTTCATAAAAGGATCGAACCATGACCTCCGTAGCTGACGCCGTACAAGCCATGAAAGCCAAGTTCAACCCAGCCGCTGCTGCCGGTCTGGACCTGGTTTTCGGTTTCCGCATCGACGACACCAAGAACTTCTCGCTGATCGTTAAAGACAGCACGTGCGAGCTGAAAGAAGGCGAGAACCCGGACGCTCAAGTGACTCTGGTCATGGACGGCGAAACCCTGGAAGGCATCGTCGACGGCTCGACCGACGGCATGCAGGCATTCATGGGCGGCAAACTGCGCGCTGAAGGCGACATGATGCTGGCCATGAAACTGTCCGAGCTGTTCCCAAGCTAAGACGACGGCTCCCAGCCTCGGGAGCCCTCTGGCTGCCTACGAATCCCGCCCTTATGGCGGGATTCGTCGTTTCTGCCGGTCGTAAATGTGCCCGCCCGACACATCGACTGCGGATTTGCCGTCTATATTCTTTGCTGGCCGTATGGCTCGCACATTCGGCTGCTCGCTCGACCGAACACCTGCGGAGAACGGCGCCATGAGCCCACCTGATGAACACGACGATTTCAACCACCGCCGCGTACTGCAAGGCCTTTCGGCAGGCACCGTCAGCGCCTGGACCAGTCCTCTATTTGCGCAGAGCACCAGCATGACCAACTCCCCAGCCGATCTCATCCTGTTCAACGGTCGCATGCACACGGTCGACCGGGATAAACCCCTTGCGAGCGCGGTCGCCATCAAGGACGGGCGGTTTATTACCGTCGGCAATGATACGGACGTCATGCCCCTGCGCGGCGCCAGCACGCAAGTCATCGACCTGCAAAAACGTACGGTGATCCCTGGCCTCAACGACTCGCACCTGCACCTGATCCGTGGCGGCCTGAACTACAACCTCGAACTGCGCTGGGAAGGTGTGCCGTCATTGGTCGACGCCTTGCGCATGCTCAAGGACCAGGCTGATCGCACACCGGCACCGCAATGGGTGCGCGTGGTCGGTGGCTGGACCGAGTTCCAGTTCGCCGAAAAGCGCCTGCCGACGATTGAAGAGCTGAACAAGGCTGCGCCTGACACACCGGTGTTCGTCCTGCACCTGTATGACCGCGCCCTGCTCAACCGCTCAGCACTCAAAGTGGTGGGCTACGACCGCAATACCCCGAACCCGCCGGGTGGCGAAATCCAGCGCGATGCCAATGGCGACCCTACAGGCATGCTGATCGCCCGCCCGAATGCGATGATTCTCTACTCGACGCTGGCCAAGGGGCCGAAGCTGCCACTGGAGTATCAGCTCAACTCGACCTGGCAGTTCATGCGCGAACTCAATCGCCTCGGTGTCACCAGCGCCATCGATGCCGGTGGCGGCTTTCAGAATTACCCGGACGACTATCAGGTCATCCAGCAATTGGCGAAGGACCGGCAACTGAGCGTGCGCATCGCTTACAACCTGTTCACCCAAAAACCCAAGGAAGAACTGACCGACTTCAAGAACTGGACCAGTACCTCGCACTACGGCCAGGGTGACGATTTCCTGCGGCACAACGGCGCTGGCGAAATGCTGGTGTTCTCCGCCGCCGACTTTGAAGACTTCCTCGAACCACGCCCCGATCTGCCGCAAACCATGGAGCAGGAACTGGAGCCCGTGGTGCGGCATCTGGTCGAGCAGCGCTGGCCATTTCGCCTGCACGCCACCTACAACGAATCGATCAGCCGGATGCTCGATGTGTTCGAAAAGGTCAACCGCGATATCCCGTTCGACGGGCTGCCGTGGTTCTTCGATCACGCCGAAACCATCACCCCGCAGAACATCGAGCGGGTTCGTGCACTGGGCGGCGGCATTGCGATTCAGGACCGCATGGCTTTTCAGGGCGAATACTTTGTCGACCGTTACGGCGCCAAGGCTGCCGAGCACACCCCTCCGATCCAGCGCATGCTCGCCGAAGGTATTCCGGTCGGTGCCGGCACCGACGCCACACGGGTTTCCAGCTACAACCCATGGACATCACTCTACTGGCTGGTCAGCGGCCGCACCGTCGGCGGCCTGGAGCTTTACCCGCAAGGCCTGAGCCGTGACACAGCGCTGGAACTCTACACCCATGGCAGCGCCTGGTTCTCCTCCGAGCAAGGCACAAAGGGCCAGATCAAGGTCGGGCAACTGGCCGATCTGGTGGCGTTGTCTGCCGACTACTTCAGCGTCGACGACGAAGCGATCAAATGGATTGAATCGGTGCTGACCGTGGTCGATGGCAAGGTGGTGTACGGCAGCCTCGAATTCGAAAAACTCGGCCCACCGCATTTGCCGGTCATGCCCGACTGGTCACCGGTGGTGAACGTGCCGGGGCACTGGAAACCCTTGGCACCGCTCACTGCCCAGATGCATCAATGCGCAGGTGCCTGCGCAGTGCATGCCCACAGCCATGAGCGGGCGCGCTTGTCGAACGCACCCGTCAGCGACTTCCAGGGATTCTGGGGCGCGTTTGGCTGTTCGTGTTTTGCGTTTTGACAAATGCCTTTGACAGTAAGCCCGCCAATGGCGCAATGCTGTTCACTTAAGGAAGTCTGGAGGCCTGAGAAGTATCTGTGGCGAGGGAGCTTGCTCCCGCTGGACTGCGTAGCAGGCCCAATTCAGGGCCGCTTCGCGCCCCAGCGGGAGCAAGCTCCCTCGCCACAACTGCGGTTGTGCCTGAAACATCGGCTTAAGTGAACAGCATTGCGCCATTGGCGGGCTTGTTGTTCAAGGATTTCAAGCACGCCCTACGGTGGCGTGGAGCTCAATGCCCATCGCACGCATCACTTTAATCACCGTGTCGAAGCGTGGCTTGGCGCCTGGCGCAAATGCTTTGTACAAGCTTGCCCGACCAAGGCCTGAGTCATTCGCAATCTGGGCCATACCGCGCGCTTTGGCGACGTATCCAACCGCACGGATGAACTCGTCAGTGTCGCCCTCGGCCACTTCCAATCGAGGGTCACTTTATGCCTTGGTCCTCCACGTGAAACCCTACATAGATAACCAAGGTGTAGAGCCTGCACCCGTAGCAAGCTGCCGAGCCCGCGAGGCTGCGTTCGAGGACAGAGTCCTCGCCAACCCTGCGTACGCGATTTACCTGAAAGAAGGTGTTGCTTGATTTTACGACCGCTTCGCGGCCGAACGCAGCCTCGCGGGCTCGGCAGCTGCTACGACGGGCGTTTAAGCTTGCCTACGCAGTGCTCATCAGAGGCTACAACGTCTTGCGTCACGGCCTACACCTACGCCAGAATCCGCCGGCTTGTGCGCTTTTGGCCTTGCTCTTATTGTTTCCGTGTCACTGCTCATCAGTGATCGGGTCTGCAAGCCCGCCGGAAATAACCAGTCGCACAGCAACACCATAAGCAAAGGACGATTTTTTGTGTCCGCTTTATGGCGGCTTTGCGCGGGAGACCTTAGGGTCTGCCGGGTTCCTGGTTTCCCGGTCTTGCAGACCCGCGCTTAGCTGCCACCCATCATCTGCAAGTGATATTGGCAGCTCCTTTGAAACAATCAGGAGCATCACCATGTTCAAACCAACGCCCAACCCTCCCGAAACCGATCCCGTCTCTCCCTACGCCTCCCTCGATTCAAAAGAGCTCCACGCCGCTGCACACCGTGCGCTCGATCACTACCTGGTGCTGCCCGAAACCAAGGCATTGTTAGCCGACCGACGCCCCGGCTGCATTTTCGTCATTGCCCCCGACGTTGACAGCGAAACCCTGCTGGCCCACGCCTGCGAAACCCTCGCCTCAGTGAATGTCATGGCCAGCGATCTGGCATTCGACCTCGAAGGCCCCAAACGCAATACCGCGCTGGCGATTCAGCAGATGATTTCGCTGACCGAATTGGCGGTGAATCGCGCCTTGGATCACCTTGATCCGCCGGATTCACTGGAGTAGAAAGCAACACCGTGGGGCACTTGTGGCGAGGGGGCTTGCCCCCGTTCGGCTGCGCAGCAGTCGTCACCCCGGCCAACGGAAACTTCCAGATACACCGCGGACACCGGTTTTAGGGTCGCTTCGCGCCCCAACGGGGGCAAGCCCCCTCGCCACAGGTTCTCGGTCGTGTCTGCGAATAACGAAAACCCGCCGCCTTTTCACAAGGCTGCGGGTTTTGTCGTTTCAGATTGATCTCGATCAGCTAACCCTCGCCACACACTCTCTACCCTTGCGCCTCCATCAAAGGCCAGGGACGGCTCAATGGGAGCCTCCGGCCGCGCATCCTCAGGGAAGAGTCACTCATGCGATCATTGAAGATCATTTTGTTGTCATCGGCGTTCAACGGTTTGACCCAACGGGCCTGGCTGGACTTGCGCCAGTCAGGTCACGAGCCCAGCGTGGTGCTGTTCACCGACGAAGCCTCGGTGTGCCGGCAGATCGAAGAATCGGCGGCCGATCTGGTGATCTGCCCGTTTCTCAAGGATCGTGTTCCGCAACAGCTCTGGAGCAACCCGGACCGGCCGGTGGTGATCATTCATCCAGGCATCGTCGGCGACCGCGGTGCCAGCGCGCTCGACTGGGCCATCACCCAGCAGGTCAGCCGCTGGGGCGTCACGGCCTTGCAGGCGGTCGAAGAAATGGACGCCGGGCCGATCTGGTCGACCTATGAATTCAATATGCCCGCCGACGTGCGCAAATCCGAGCTGTACAACGGCCCGGTGAGCGACGCCGCGATCTATTGCATCCGTGACGTGGTGGAAAAATTCGCCAGCGACTTCGTCCCGACACCCCTCGATTACACGCAACCGAACGTCATCGGGCGCCTGAAGCCAAACATGAAACAGGCCGACCGAACCTTCAGCTGGCACGATTGCGCGCAGTTCATCAAACGCACCCTCGATGCCGCCGACGGTCAACCCGGAGTGCTGGCGAGCCTGGCCGGCGGGCAGTATTACCTGTACGACGCCCACCTGGATTCACGTACCGGCACGCCGGGGGAAATCCTTGCCGTGCAAGACGATGCCGTACTGGTCGCGACCGGCGATCACAGCCTGTGGATCGGCTCGCTCAAGCGCAAGGCTCAGCCAGGAGAAGAAACCTTCAAATTGCCGGCGCGGCATGTGCTGGCCGGGCAACTCGATGCAATACCGGTACTGGACGGATCGATCGCCAACCAACCGTTCAACGAGGCGACCTATCAACCGATTCGTTATCGGGAGTCGGGGCACGTCGGTGAACTGACCTTCGAGTTCTATAACGGCGCCATGAGCACCGAACAATGCCAGCGGCTAGTTGCAGCGCTGCAGTGGGCCAAGGCTCGGGACACCCAGGTGCTGCTGATCAAGGGCGGTCGTGGAAGCTTTTCCAACGGTGTGCACCTCAATGTCATTCAGGCTGCCAAGGTGCCGGGGCTGGAAGCCTGGGCCAATATTCAGGCGATCGACGATGTCTGCAAGGAAATGTTGACGGCCCGGCAACTGGTGGTCAGCGGCCTGACCGGCAGTGCCGGAGCCGGCGGTGTGATGCTGGCGCTGGCCGCCGACATCGTGTTTGCCCGAGCGGGTGTCGTACTCAATCCGCATTACAAAACCATGGGCCTGTATGGCTCCGAATACTGGACCTACAGCCTGCCCCGAGCAGTGGGCAGCGAAATCGCGCACAAGCTGACCGAAGACTGCCTGCCGGTCAGCGCGTTTCAGTCCTGGCAGTTGGGGATGATTCAGGAGATTGGTCCGCGCTGCCCCCGCGAGTTCAGCCAATGGCTGTTGCAACAGGCCAAGGGCGCTTTGACCGATGAAAAGTACGCGGCGTTTCGCGCGCAAAGAACCAGCATGGACGTTCAGCAGATCGAACACTGTCGCGAGGCCGAGCTGGCCCAGATGCAACTGGACATGGTGCACAACCGCCAGCAGTTCGCCGAGAAGTGCCGCAACTTCGTGTTCAAGCGCAAAACCTGCCAGACCCCGCAGCGCTTGATCGCGCCGTGGGCATTGGAGCGCGAAGTGACGCTGATCGCTTGATCGACAGGGCTTTGTAGCAGCTGCCGAAGGCTGCGTTCGGTGCGGGCCGCGTTCGGACGTAGCCGTCGTGAAATCAGGCACTGCGGCTTTTCAGCTAAACCTTGCACATAGGGTTTACGGCTGCTTCGCAGCCGGACGCAGGCTACGCCAGCTGCTACGGAAATTGCCTGGCGTTCAGAGCAACAACGCGACCAGCGCGCTCCAGCCGGTTTGATGGCTGGCACCCAAGCCGCGGCCGGTTTCGCCGTGGAAATACTCGTGAAATAGCACCAGGTCGCAGCTCAACGGGTCGGCCTGGAGCTGCGCGTAGCCGACCATCGACGGTCGGCTACCGTTTTCATCCCGCAAGAACAGTCGGGTCAGACGCTGGCTCAAACTGTCGGCTACCTGGGCAAGCGATGCCAGATAGCCTGAGCCGCTGGGGTATTCGACCGAAAAATTTTCGCCGTAGTAGCGATGAAACTCACGCAACGACTCGATCAGCAGGTAGTTGATCGGCATCCACAACGGCCCGCGCCAGTTGGAATTGCCGCCGTACAGCCGCGAACCGGATTCCGCCGGTTCATAGTCGGCACACAGTTTATTGCCATTGATCTGCATGCGAAACGGATGCTCGGCGAAGGCTTTGGACAAGGAGCGAACGCCGAATTCGGAGAGGAACTCGGCCTCATCGAGCATGCGCTTGAGCAGGTTTTTGGTGCGCTCGCCACGCAACAGCGCGAGCAGGATCCGATTGCCTTTTCCAGGCTCGGTCCAGCGTGAAATCAGACTTGCCAGGTCCGGCCGATGATGCAGGAAGCCCAATAAACGTTCACGCAAGCCCGGCAACCCCTCGTGCTCATGCTGTTCCAGCACCTGCACCGCAAACAGTGGCATCAAGCCAACGATGGAGCGCAGGCGCAGCGGTTCGCTGACGCCATCCGGGCGGTGCAGCACATCGTAGAAAAACTGATCCTGCTCATCCCACAACCCTTCCGCGGCATCGTCCACGCGGTTGATGGCGCCAGCGATATAGAGGAAGTGCTCGAAGAACTTCACCGCGATGTCGACGTACACCGGATTGCGCTTGGCCAGTTCCAGGGCAATCCGCATCAAGTCCAGCGCATACGCCGCCACCCATGCCGTGCCGTCGGCCTGATCCAGGTGAAAACCGGGTGGTAACGCGGCCGAACGGTCAAACAGCGCAATGTTGTCCAGCCCGAGAAACCCGCCCTGGAACAGGTTTCGACCTTCGGCATCCTTGCGGTTGACCCACCAGGAAAAATTCAGCAGCAGCTTGTGGAAAATCCGCTCGAGAAAATCCATATCGCCGACGCCGGTCAAGGCCTTGTCACGCTGATACACCCGCCAACTGGCCCAGGCATGCACCGGCGGGTTGGCATCGTCGAAACGCCATTCGTAGGCCGGCAGTTGGCCGTTGGGGTGCATGAAGCGGTCTTTGACCAACAGCAGCAGTTGATGCTTGGCAAAACCCGGATCGATCAACGCGTAAGCAACGGCCTGAAAGCCCAGGTCCCACGAGGCGTACCACGGATATTCCCAGGTATCGGGCATGGAAACGATGTCGGAGTTCGACAAATGCCGCCAATGGGTGTTGCGGATGTTCAGCCGTCCGGGCGGTGGCGAGGGCTGTCCGGGGTCGCCGTCGAGCCAGCGATTGACGTCGAAGTAATACAGCTGCTTGGACCAGAGCAACCCGGCCAGCGCCTGACGCTGAACGTTACGTGCGTCCGGGTCCGTCATCTGTGCTTGCAGCACCGCGTAATAGTCATCGGCCTCCAAGCGGCGGCGTTCGAACAGCACCTTGGCGTTGATCTTGGGCGCGACGGTCGGCGCAAAGCGCAGGTAGATGCATTTGCGCGCCAGCCCGTCCAGTTCGAGAACAAAATGCGCCGCGACCCGAGTACCGGCGTCACGCCGAATCGCCCCCGCCACACCGTCGACCAGATAATCGTTGATGCCATCCTTGAACGGGCCGTTGGCGGGCACACCGTCGAGTTTCGGATGATTGGTATGGTTGTCGCAGAACAGCCACTCACAGCCCTCCTCGCCCCAGGCACTGAGTTGCCGGTCCGCGAGCATCGGGTGCTGCGCCAGGACCGAATCACCGGTCAGCGTCAGACTGGGCATGTGTCGGTCACCGCCCCAACTCCAGGTATTGCGCGCCCACACCTGGGGCAAGACTCGCAGGCGCGCCGGCAGATCCGAACGGTTGTGCACGGTGACCCGCATCAACAGATCGTCCGGGCTGTTCTTGGCGTATTCCACCGTTACGTCGAAGTAGCGGTCGTCCTCGAACACCCCGGTATCGAGGATTTCATACTCGGTATCGCAAAGGCCGCGACGAGCGTTTTCAGCCACCAGATCGGCATAGGGAAACATAGCTTGCGGGTATTTGTAGAGCATGCGCATGTAGGCATGGCTCGGCACGCCATCGACATAAAAATACAGCTCTTTGACGTCCTCGCCGTGATTGCCTTCGGCATTGTTCAGACCAAACAGGCGCTCCTTGAGAATCGGGTCGCGCTCGTTCCATAGCCCCAACCCGATGCACCAGTGCTGGGCCCGGTCGCAGAACCCGGCCAATCCGTCCTCGCCCCAACGATAGGCCCGGCTGCGGGCGTGCTCATGCGGGAAATAGGTCCAGGCATCGCCATCGGCGCTGTAGTCCTCGCGCACGGTGCCCCATTGCCGTTCACTCAAATACGGGCCCCACTCACGCCAGCACTCCGCCTCATCACCAACCAGACGTTGGCCTTCGACGGTGTCGAGAATGTTCGTGGCCGACTGCGCTGTCATGGGAACGTCCGTTGTTGTCCGGGATGGTTTGCAGTGTAGAGCGAGGATTCGCCCCCGTGCATGCCGCTTCCTGCTCATTCAGTTCGAGTTCAGGCGCGCTTGCTCTACACTGCGGGGCTCTTCACCTCAGCGACTGCTTATGGACATCGATCTCGCCCGTACCTTTCTGGAAATCGTTCGCTGCGGCAGTCTTGCGGCCGCCGCCGATAAGCTGCACGTCACCCAGACCGCGATCACCGCTCGGGTACAGAAGCTCGAAAGCCAGCTCGCCAGCACCTTGTTCGTGCGCAACCGCGCTGGCGCTCGCCTGACCGCAGACGGTGAAGCCTTCGTGGTGTACGCCAATCAGCTGGTACAGACGTGGGAAGCCGCGCGCCGGGATTTGCCGTTGCCGGAAGGCTACCGCAATGTGCTGCACATCGGCGGCGAGGTCAGTTTGTGCAACCCATTGATGCTCAGTTGGGCCCGCGAACTGCGTGAGAAGATCCCCAGCCACGCCTTGCGCACAGAAATCCGCGACGGCGAAAACCTGCTGCGCCAGCTGGAATTGGGCGTGCTGGATGCCGCGCTGGTGTTTCAACCCGAGTACTGGCCACAGCTGCAAGTGGAGCAACTGCTTGAGGAGAAACTCATTCTGGTGCGCCTGCCGTCCAGACCCGAACCCTACGTCTATATCGACTGGGGCAAGGAGTTCCGGCGCCAGCACGACGCGGCGCTGCCGGACAAGGCCAAAGCCGCGGTGAGCTTCAATCTCGGCCCGCTGGCGCTGCAATACATCCTGCAGAACGGTGGCACCGGTTATTTCCGCACTCGGGTGGTTCAGACCTACCTCGACAGCGGCGTGCTGGAACGGGTGCCCAAAGCCCCGGAATTCAGTTACCCGACCTATCTGGTGTATTCGCGGGATCGCGACTCGGCGGTGCTGCAACAGGCCTTCGAGTTGTTGCGCGAACTGGTCAAGACCGACAGCGACTGGTCGCAGCGCTGGGATCCGTTGATCTGAGCAAAATCCATACCCGTTCGGCGTGAATACCCACTCATTCCCGACATCCATTGGCTGAATAATTTCTCCGCGACTAGTCTTTTGTTAATAACAACGACAACAGGTGATCGCGGTGAGGCAAACCACGCAGGCGTTTCGTGCCCGTTACCGGGCCGATATTCATCGGCTCTACAACCCGTGGCTGCACGGCGGTTTTGTATTGGCCTTCGGTGTGCTGGGCATCACGCTGTTCTGGAGCACCGTGCACCAGGTGCAACCGCTGGAGTGGCTGGCGGTGCCGCTGACGCTGTTGTTTTTCAATTTCGCGGTCTACGTGGTGCACCGCCACCTGGGCCATCACAAAAAGGCTTTTGCGCGGTTGTTCTATGCCCGACACGCAGGCGATCACCACAGTTTTTTCGCCCCCGGCTACATGACCTACGATTCTGCGCGCGACTGGCGGGTGATTCTGTTTCCGGCGTGGCTGATTGTGCTGCACAGCCTGGCGATCACCCTGCCCGCCTGGTGGCTGCTCAAACATCTCAATGGCAACATCGCCGGACTGTTCGCAGGCTGCATGATCCTTGGCTATCTGGCCTACGAGGTGTTTCACGCCTGCGAACATCTGCCGCCGGGCAATCCCGTCACCCGCCTGCCGTGGATTCGCCAGATGCGCCGCCTACACGCACTGCATCACCGTCGCGAGCTGATGCAGGAGCGCAATTTCAATATCGTTTTCCCGCTAATGGACTACCTGTTTGGCACGCTGTATTGGGAGGCTGAACCCGATCATTCGCACCTTCAAACGAGACGAGCGCCCATGACCCGCCTGCAACACCGGATCGACATCGGGCGCGACCCGATCTCGGTGCTTGCCTACGCCAGCACCGCGACGCGTTGGCCTGAGTGGCACCCGTCATCGCTGAAAGTCGACGGCCCGCCAGGACCGCTGCACGCGGGGGCACGTTTTGAAGAGGACATTCATGCGGGTGGACGAGCCGGGCATCTGAGCTGGGAGGTCGAGGAGTATTTGCCGGGGCGACGCTGGAGCGCTCGCGCTCAGGGTGATCATGGTCTGGAGCTGCTGCTGACTTATGAATGCGCCAGCGAGGGTGGCAGCACGCGCTTCGTTCGCACCCTGGAATACCGCTTCAGCGGACGACTGATGCGCCTGGCCAATCGACTGCTGCTCAAGCGGCGTATCGAGCACGAATCGGCAGCCTCGATGCTGGCCTTGCGCGACATGGCGCAACAGACGATCCCGGCCCAGACAGGGGCAATCGCCTGATACGCAACACTCAATGTTGAATCAACGCTTGCAAGCGGGCTGCCAAACAAGGGGGCGACACCGCGCCCCCCACGGTGGTCACGTTCTGACAGAACCGTTCAAACTCCGGGATATTTCGTCTTTGATTGAAAGGCGCTTTGCCTTGAGCTTCCTCAATTCGTCATCTGCCAGAGCCTGGGCTTCTGCCTCCAGGACACGCTTGTCGATATCCGAATATTTGTCCAGCAGCGCGTTCAGGTGAGGATCATTGGCGCGCTTTTGCTGAATGACTTCCTTTGAGCAGCTCAGGTCCTGATACAGGTCATGATTAACCGGCATGGAACACCTCCGTTTGTTGATCGGAGGCGAACGCCATTGCGTGCGCTCGCCAGTTATCAGAATGGCCTCGCTCGGTGGTCGCTGTCGACTATCAATCAGACCAGCGGTGACCGTTGGTCGGACGTGTCGATATTGTCAGCGCCCTCACCCACCAGAATAGTCTCGTGCCCGCCGCTGTGTTGAGCACCGCATGTCGGCAACCGGAATTTCAGTCGGTGCCGTACATCGGCGACCGCGGCCCGTACAGCAAGCCCGCCGGGTGTCCCGCCGACAGCAGTCGTGCGCTGGTGATACCGGCAATCGGGTGACCGGCGTCGGTGGAGCTGTTGATGACCTGCTTGACCGCTGCGGTGATCAGCGCACCCAACAAACCGCCTCCACTGTTGTTGTTGCCCTCTTCGCTCGACGCGCTGGCCGAGCCGGTCCACAAGGTCGTGCCCGTCTTGAGGTCCACCAGTTTCGCGCTGGCGGTAACCACGGTTGCACTGGAGATCACCATGTAGCGAGTGCCGTAGTCAGTCACGGTAATGTAAAGCGCGGCATCGGCACCGAAGATTTCTTGCAGTTTGTTGGCCGGCGCCTGGTGGATGTCCGCCGGCGTGGTCAGGCCGTTCTGGTGGAACGTCTCGTCGACCAGCGCGATCGGCAGCACGTAGTAACCGGCTTCAGCCAGCGGGTACGTAACCTGCGAGAGCATGCTGTAGGACGCCTTGACGTCCGGCGAGTTGTTCAGCGGCGGCAGCACCAGAATGGTTTTTGGACGGCTTTGCTTGTAAGCCGAGTAGTCCACGGTCTTGGGGCTGACGCAACCGCCGAGGACGGCCAGGGCCAGCAAGCCGGCCATCAGTTTCAATGAGCGCGCGATCATTGGGCATCTCCGGTCTTGGCGTTTTTAAGCAGAAAGTTCATGTACGGTGTCGACTCGGGAAACAGGGTCTTCTCGGTTCTGAACTGCTGCACCATCTGATCGTCCTTGCCCAGGCTCAGGTACAACAGCCCCAGGTGAGCGTGGTAACCAGGCGGCGGAGTCTTGCCGGTGGACTTGATCTTTTGCAGGTCGCGCTCCAGCGCTTCGGCCTGAGCTTCCTTGGGCTCTTCGCCTTTGAAATACTCATAAACCTGTGGCTGGTAGCCTTCCCACTGATAAAGGGTTTTCGGACTGTTGCATCCGGCCAGTAAGCCACTGACCAGCAACATCGACGTCATCAACGCCCACGACATATAACGTTTGAACATGCTTGTACCGCTCCTTGTCATCGACCTTGATCAGTTGCCCGGCTTCCATGCACCCGAGTTCATGCCATCCACCAGGCGATTGATCGCCTCGCGCATGGCCAGGTCGAGCACCTTGCCGTTGAGGGTCGAATCGTAGGCAGCAGTACCGCCGAAGCCGATGACTTCACGGTTGGACAAGGCGTATTCACCTGCGCCCTGGGTCGAATAAACGACTTCCGAGGTGCTGATATTGACGATATTCAAATTGACCTTGGCGTATGCCACCTGGGTCTTGCCACGGCCAAGAATGCCGAACAGCTGGTGATCGCCGGTCTCTTTGCGACCGAACTCGGTAACGTCGCCGGTCACCACGAAATCAGCACCCTTGAGGCGCTGGGCCTGCCCCTTGATCGATGCTTCCTGCTGGATCTCGCCCATGTTGTCGCGGTCCAGCACGCTGAAGCGGTTGGTCTGCTGCAAATGAGTGATCAGGATGGTCTTGGCCTGACCGCCGAGGCGATCCACGCCATCGGAGAAGATCCCGCGCATATAGCTCGAACGGTTGTCGAACTTGCCAACGGCCATCGGCACTCGAACACCGACAAAGGCCTGGCTGGCGCTTTCGACTTTGGCTACCGGCAATGCCCGGGAGCTTTCGGTCGCACACCCGGCCATCGCACCCAATACGGCAATCGCTGCCCCTGATACCACCATTCGAGAGATCATTCTCACTGTGCATTCCTTCTGAAAAACGGTTTATCCCGGCATGACAGCGACCCGCCACTGCGGATTGTGGTGGCGAAAAAGCGATGGGGATTCGAATCGATAAGCGACGTGCAGGACGTCAGCGGGCGCCATTATGCCAAAGCGCCACTACTGATGACAGTGATTATATTTTCTGGCGTCAGTTTCTTGAATAATCATGGCGACTAGTGAAAATCCCGGCTATGCACGCTGATGCCGTTGAGCAACGGGCTCAGGTCGCTCAAGCGTCCGGCGATCAGGTGCCGGACTTCGCCGACCTTCTCCCAGCGGCCGTCAATCTTGAGCAATTGCGAGCCGATCAGTGCTTTGCGTTGACGCTCGGCGAGGTCGCGCCAGACCACGACGTTGATGTTGCCGAACTCATCTTCAAGGGTCACGAAGGTCACGCCACTGGCCGTGCCCGGGCGTTGGCGGCCGGTGACCAGGCCGGCGACGCTGACGTTGCGCCCATGTTCGACCTCCAGCAATTCCCGTGAGCTGCGGCAACGTCGGGCACGCAACTCATCGCGCAACAACGCCAGCGGATGCGGGCCGAGTGTGGTGCCGACGCTGCTGTAGTCGGCTTGCAGGTCTTCGCTCACGGTCGGTTTGGGCAACACCACGCAAGGCTCTTTCTGGCTCGGCAACCCGGCGAACAACCCCAGCTGTTTCTGCACCCCCGCCACTTCCCAGCGCGCGCGATGGCGATCACCGGCCAGCCGACGCAACGCTCCGGCGTCGGCCAGTTGTTCTTGCGCGCGAGCATCGAGTCGGGCGCGCTCGCCCAGGTCGGCGATGTCGATGAACTCACCCTGCAAACGCGCGGCTTCGATGCGGCGCGCATCGTCCTCGCGAAAGCCCTTGATCATGCGCAATCCCAAGCGAATCGCCGGTTGTTCGCCGTCAGTCGGCTCGAGGCTGCAATCCCAATTGCTGGCGGCCACGTCCACCGGACGAATCTGCAACTGATGCCGGCGCGCATCCTGGAGAATCTGGTCCGGACTGTAGAAACCCATCGGCCAGCTGTTGATCAGCGCACAGGCGAACGCCGCCGGCTCATGGCATTTCAACCAGCAGCTGGCGTAGGTCAGCAAGGCAAAACTGGCGGCGTGGGATTCGGGAAAACCGTAACTGCCAAAGCCCTTGATCTGCTCGAAGATCTGCGCGGCGAACTCCTCCGAGTAGCCGTTTTTCAGCATGCCTTCGCGAAGGCGTTTCTGGTGCGGCTCAAGACCGCCATGGCGCTTCCAGGCCGCCATGCAACGGCGCAACTGATCGGCCTCGCCGGGACTGTAGTCGGCGGCCACAATCGCGATCTGCATGACCTGCTCCTGAAACAACGGCACGCCGAGAGTGCGTTTGAGCACGGCCTCCAGTTGCACCGAGGGATAGGTTTCCGGCTCTTCCTTGTTACGTCGCCGCAGGTACGGGTGCACCATCCCGCCCTGGATCGGACCGGGACGAACGATGGCCACTTCGATCACCAGATCATAGAAGTTTTGGGGTTTGAGCCGGGGCAACATCGACATCTGCGCCCGAGACTCGATCTGGAACACTCCGATGGTGTCGGCGCGGCTGATCATCTCGTAGGTTTGCGGGTCCTCGGACGGTATGTTGGCCAGGCTCAGGTCTCGCCCGCGGTGGTCGCGCAGCAGGTCAAAGCAGCGGCGAATGGCGCTGAGCATGCCGAGGGCAAGAATGTCGACCTTGAGCAGGCCGACCATATCCAGGTCGTCCTTGTCCCACTGGATGATCGTGCGCTCGGCCATGGCTGCGTTTTCCACCGGCACCAGGCTGTCCAGCGGCTGCTCGGAAATCACGAAACCGCCCGGATGCTGGGACAGGTGCCGGGGGAAGCCGATCAACTGCCGGGTCAAGCTCAGCACCTGGCGCAACACCGGGCTGTCCGGGTCGAAGCCACCTTCGCGCAGACGCTCCAGCGGCGGTACATCGTCGCTCCAATGGCCACAGCAATCGGCCAGCGCGTTGACCTGATCCGGCGGCAAACCGAGGGCCTTGGCCACGTCGCGGATCGCACCGGCACCGTGGTAAGTGCTGACCACCGCCGTCAGTGCGGCCCGCGTCCTGCCGTAACGCTGGAACACGTACTGCAAGACTTCTTCGCGGCGCTCGTGCTCGAAATCGACGTCGATGTCCGGTGGCTCGTTGCGCTCTTTGGAGAGGAACCGCTCGAACAGCATGCTCGTCCGGCTCGGGTCGATTTCAGTGATTCCCAGCGCGTAACACACCGCCGAGTTGGCGGCCGAACCGCGCCCCTGACACAGAATGCGCTGGCTGCGGGCGAAGCTGACGATGTCTTCGACGGTGAGGAAGTAACTCTCGTAACCGAGCTCGGCGATCAGCTTCAGCTCCTTTTCGATCAGCGCCATGACCGTGCTGTCCGGCCCTTCAGGCCAACGTCTGCTCAGGCCCTGTTCGGTCAACCGACGTAGCCAGGAAGTCGGGGTCTGCCCTTCAGGCACCAGCTCACGCGGGTATTGGTAGCGCAACTGGCCGAGGTCGAAAGTACAACGTCGGGCAATGATCAGCGTTTCTTCAAGCAGCGACGCTGGGTACAGTTCACGCAACGCCTCAAGGCTGCGCAAGTGCCGTTCGCCATTGGGATGCAAGCGCTGCCCGGCGTCGGCGACCCGCACATGCAGACGAATCGCCGTCATGGTGTCCTGCAATGCACGCCGACCACGGGCATGCATGTGCACATCGCCGCTGGCCACCACCGGAATCTGCAAGCGGGCAGCCAGGGCCTGCCAATCAGCCAGACGCCGGGCGTCGTTCTGCCCGCAATGCAGCTCGACCGCCAGCCACAGCCGCTCGCCGAAAATACCTTTCAGCCAGGCGCCGTGTTCCAGTGCGTCAACGGCATCTGGCACCCACAACGCCAACAGTCCGGGCAATGGCCCGTTGAAGTCTTCGCGCAACACCCGGTACTGGCCCTTTTCCGTACGCCGTCGGGCATGGGTGATCAGCCGACACAGGGCCTGATAACCCTCAAGGTTTTCCACCAGCAACACCAGCTTGGGGCCGTTCTCGATGCGCATTTCACTGCCGATGATCAACGGCAATTCCAGCGCCTTGGCCGCTTGCCAGGCGCGGACGATACCGGCCAGGGTGCACTCGTCGGTGATCGCCAGGGCTTGGTAACCCTGACGTTTGGCCCGCTCGAACAGCTCGTGGGCACTGGACGCCCCGCGCTGGAAACTGAAGTTCGACAGGCAGTGCAGTTCGGCGTAGCCGGCGCTCATGCGAACCAGCCTTGCAGCCACAGCGGCCCGGCCTCGCCCACCGTACGATAGGCCCAGGCCTTGGAGCCTGTGCGGGTTTCGATCAGGTAGTAATCGCGGCGCACGTCGGCGCCATCCCACCAGCCGGACTCGATGCGCTCCGGCCCCATGAGGATGCGCGCCGTGCCTTCGTGCACGGGTAACGGCTCGGTCAGCAACCAGCCGGGACGCTGTACATCAGGCAGCGCCGGACAGGCCTGAGGTTGTGCATTCGGCAGCCAGGCACACTCCGGCCGGTGATCGGACTGAAAACCCAGGCCCTGCACCGCCTCATCCCCGAGCCGCGCACGCAAGCGTTCGCGCAGTTGTTCCCAGGGCAAGGACTGTTGCGGGCGTTCGTCGAACAGCTCCCGGCGCTGCGGGACGAAGCTTGGCAAGTCCTGCGCCGACAGCCGAAAACCGCGTACCGGCGCCTCGACCTGCACCTGTTCCAGCCGACCGCGCGCGAGTTCGAAGAGCATCGCCGGGTCGCGCTCGGCGCTCAGCAGGCCGACCTTGATCAGCGTGTCCGGCAACCCGGCGTGTTCCAGATGCAGGTCAAAGCGCTGCACGCCGCTGTCCCGGCCACAGAGGAACGCCGAGAGATCACCGGTCAGCCGGCGCAAGGGGAACAGCAATGCCTGATGGGATTGCACATCGAAATTCAGCTCGATCCGCACATCGAAACGGTCCGGCGGCAGATAAAACCCCAGGGCCAGCGGCCGTTCGCCCAACAAGGTATCGAGGTGCTTGAGCACTTGCGCCTCGAAGCGTCGGGCCAGGGTTTGACGCGGCAGCGCCTGAACCTGGCCCAAGGTGCGCAAGCCCATGCGCGACAGTGCGGTGGCGACCGTTTGCTCAAGCCCGATCCGCTCGACCGGCATCTGCCCGAGCAATTGCCGTAACGCATCATTGTCCGGCACCGCCAGACCGTCGTAGGCATTGGCCAGGACCCGTGCGGCCAGCGGGTTGGGCGCCGCGACCAGTCGATGGCGAAACCCCAGTGCCGTGAGCTCTGCGCGCAACCGCGCCTCGAACTGCGACCAAGGCCCGAACAGCCCCAGGCTCGATTCGATTTCAAACAGCACCGCACGCGGGTAATGCACGCTGACCTGGGAGCTGAAGCGATAGGCCCAGGCGGCGAGAAACTGCTGCCAATGCTCGATTTCGGCCACGTCATAGTCGGCGCTGACAAAGGCCTTGCTCAAGGCCTGGGCGGCGGTCATCGACTGGCCCGGACGCAGCCCCAATGCTCGCGCCGGCGCATTGACCGCTTGCAACACCCGACGCTGCGCCGGGCCGCTCAGCAACACCAACGGTTCGTCAGGATCGCTGCGCTGACGCAACACCGCGTCCAGCGCCAGTTGCGGGAAAAGGATACAGACCCAGCGCATGCCAACCTCACTGCCCCGTGGCGAAGGCAATCGGTGCCGAACGGGCCAGCCCGCCACGGCACTTGAGCACCCTTAACTGCGCGGGCCTTGAATCGATGGCGATGCGCAGGGCTGCCGGCGAAGGATTGATGGCGTCCTTGATCGAGCGATAGGCAAACGCCAGGGTCTGCCCGGTTTCCGCCGCCACCTGCAAACGGCGCAAGGCGCGGTCATCCGCCTGTTGCGGCCAGCACAACACCGCCCCGCAACTGCCTGAGCGCAGGCATTGTTCCGCCGCCCACAGTGCCTCGCGGTCACTGGCCTGGATGATCGACAATTGCCGCAAATCCACCCCGGCGTTCTGCCAGGCTTGGGGATACGGCACATACGGCGGCGCTACCAGCACCACCCGCTCACCGGCGGTCGTCAGTCGGGCCAAGGTTGGCCATACCAGCTGCAACTCGCCCACGCCCTGCCCGGCGACAAGGATTTCGCTCAGTGCCGCTTCCGGCCAGCCGCCGCTGGGCAACGCCGCGTCCAGTGCCGCATGCCCGGTCGGTTGCGGGCTGATGCTCGGCGGCGCGGGCCGGCCTTTCCAGACCTGGCCGCCATTGAACAGCGTATCCAGCGCAACGACGGCGCCCATCACCCTTGCCTCACCAGACCGCAGAACACCCCTTCAATCGCCAGGTCCTGATCGGCGGCGACCACAATGGGGCTGTAATCCGGGTTGCGCGGCAGCAACCGCACGCTGTCCCCTACCCGCTCAAAGCGCTTGATGGTGACTTCGCCCTCAAGCCGCGCAACGACGATCTGGCCGTTCCGCACCTCGGCACTGCGGCGCACGCCCACCAGATCACCGTCGAGAATGCCGTCGCCGATCATCGAGTCGCCCTGAACCCGCAGCAAGTAGTCCGGTGTGCGCGAGAACATTGCCGGATCCAGCCACAAGCGGCTGTGCACCTCGGCATCGACGCCCATCGGCACACCGGCGGCCACCCGCCCGAGTACCGGGATGTCCAGCAACTCGGGGCGACGCGGCTGATTGAGCAAGCGAATACCGCGGGCCTGGTGCGGATTGACCTCGATGAAACCGGCCTCGGTCAGCGCCACCACATGCTTGCGCGCCACGCTGCGTGAGGCAAAACCGAACGCCTCGCTGATTTCAGCGAGGCTCGGTGACTGGCCTTGTTGCGCGATACGGTCGCGGATGAAGGTCAGGATGGCAGTACGGCGGGGAGTCAAAGTCGTCATGGAGTACATTTGTACTCCTCTCGGGTTTTCCTGACAATAACCGCCAGTCGTAACGCTTAGCCCAAGCCGCGCTGGCGCAGAAAAACCGAAATGAAATCGATGAAAGCCGCCACCTTGGCAGTGGCGCGACGGTGGCTGGGATACACCGCCAGGATGTGCGAACCGAACGCGTCCGGATCAATCTCGTAGTCGGCCATCAACCGCACCAGCCGGCCATCCGCCAGATACGGCGCGGCACTCCACAGCGGTGCGTGCAGCAGCCCGCGTCCCGCCAGCGCACTGGCCAGCAGCAAGTCGTAATTGTCGCTCTTCAGGCGCGGCCGCGACGGCTGGGGCAAGCTGAGCCGTTGACCGTCGCGCTCGACCCACCAGAATTCACGGCTCAGGGCCGCATGGTGATAGAGCAGCCAGTGATGCTGATCGAGGGTCTGCGGCGTCACCGGAACCGGGTTGCGCGCCAGGTAATCCGGGCTGGCACACAGGGCCAGGCGATTCTCACCGATGACTCGGGCGATCTGTCCGGGCAGGTCGTCATGACCTTCACGCAACGCCAGGTCGTAGCCGCTTTCGAGCAGATCGACGAACTCATCGCACAGGTCGATGTGCAAACTGATTTGCGGGTACTCATCGAGAAAGCCTGCGCACGCCTCGTCGAGAAAGGCCCGACCAAAGGCCAGCGGCGCAGTGATTTTCAGCGTGCCCTGCAAACCATGCTGCACCTGCAGGATCTCTTCGCTGACCTCTTGCAGGCGTTGCAACACCTGGCGCGCGGTCTCCAGATAAAGCCGCCCGACCTCAGTCAATAAAGTGCGCCGCGTGCTGCGCTCGAACAAGCGCGCACCCAGCTCATCCTCCAGATGACTGACCGCTTTGGTCAGCGCCGACGGGGTCTTGCCCAGTTGCTGCGCGGCACGGCTGAAACTGCCGTGCTCCGCGGTCGCAACAAACATTTTCAAGGCACTGAGCGTGTCCATGGTTTTTCCATTCAGGCAAAAGGGTTTTGCTGGTTTCAGGTGTTCTGCCCAGCGTGCCAAGCCACTAGTCTCGCTGCCAGACGAATAAAAACAAGGCATCCCGCATGAATAGAGTTATCCCGACACTCCTGAGCTGCGCCGTGGCTTTTGCCTCGATGGAAGCCATGGCCGCCGCCGATCTGGTATTGATCAACGGCAAGATCTTCACCGCCGACCACGCCCAACCCAAGGTCCAGGCCCTGGCAGTGGAGGACGGCAAAGTGTTGCAGGTCGGCAGCGACGCGCAGATCAAGGCGTTGATCGAGCCCTCGACCCGGGTCATCGATCTGGCGGGTAAAACCCTGATGCCCGGCCTGATCGACAGCCATTCACACGCGATCTTCGGCGGCCTCGAACTGGCCTCGGCCAACATGGAAGATGAACAGGTCAGTCTCGATGAGTTGGAAAAACGTCTGCGCGGCTGGCGTGACGACGGCAAGGCAAAACACGGCGATGTGCTGAGTGTGGCCGGCATGAGTTCGACCTACTGGGCGCAAGCCGAAGCCTTTGCCCAGCGTTTCAACCAGGGTGAATGGGCGCAGGTGCCGATCGTGTTCACCGGCAGCGACCACCACACCGCCTGGGCCAACAACGTAATGCTCACGCGTGCCGGGATCGACGCCGCGCTGATCAACACCCTGCCCGCCGCCGAGCGCGACACTATCGGCCGCCTGGCGAATGGCGCGCCCAACGGTTTTCTGGTGGATGCGGGTTGGGACCGGGTCGCTTCGATCATGCCCAAAGCCAGTCCGGCGGACCTGCTGCGAGCCGCCCAGGCTGCGCTGCGGTTCAACAACAGTCTGGGTATCACGGCCTGGATGGACCCGGCCGCCAACGCCGCGCCGGGGGAACCGGTGTTCGCCCTCAAGCCCACGGAGAAAACCGTCGGCGTCCTGCCGGTGTACAAGGCGCTGTCTGAAACCGGGGCCATGAGCGCGCACATCGCCGCGCTGCTGGTGGCCAACCCGCGAAGCCGCCCGGCCGATCTGGGGACGCTGGACACGGTGCGCAAGCAGTTCCAGGACATCCCGAACCTGAGCCTGCCCGGCATCAAGATTTTCGCCGACGGCGTACTGGAATTTCCGGCGCAGAGCGCGGCGCTGATCAATCCCTATAACAACTCGCACAAACAGGGTGAGCTGTTGATCGATCCGGCGCATTTCGGTGAGCTGGTCAGTGCCGCCGACCAACGCGGCTGGCTGGTGCACATCCACGCCATTGGCGACCGTGCGGTGCGCGAGTCGTTGAACGGGATCGAGCAGGCGCGCAAGGATCGGCAAAGCGGCGTGACCCACTCCATCACCCACCTGCAACTGGTCAACCCCAAGGAGTTCGCCCGCTTCAAGCCACTCAATGTGATCGCCTCGATGCAGTTGCTCTGGGCCTCGGCTGACGAGTACACCCTGGACATGATCAAGCCGTACGTCAGCGCGCTCGCCTTCCGCTATCAGTACCCGGCGCACTCGTTGCTCAAGCAAGGCGCAACGATTGCCGGTGCGAGTGACTGGCCGGTGTCATCGCCGAACCCGTTCAATGCGATGGCCCAGGCCATCACCCGTGTCGGGCCCAAAGGTGTGTTGAACGCCGCCGAGGGCATCGATCGCGAGAGCATGTTCTACGCCTACACCGTCAACGCCGCCCGCACCATTGGCCTGGAACAGCAGATCGGTTCGCTTGAGCCCGGCAAGCAGGCGGACTTCATTATCGTCGACCGCGATGTGTTCAAGGTCGACGAAAAAGCCCTGCACGACACTCGGGTGCTGAGCACCTGGTTCGCCGGCCGCGAAGTCTATGCCCCCGCCGCACAGTAAAAAGCGATTAGCGCCCCCCCGATCCGTAGGAGCAAGGCTTGCCCGCGATGGCGGTATGTCTGATACACCGCGATATCGTTCATCGCGAGCAAGCTTTGCTCCTACAGGATCTGCGTTGGTCTTCAGCCGATGTTCAGTGCACGCAGATCCAGCTGGCCGTCCTTGAGCGGAGGGCACCAGTAGTAACCACCGGTGATCGGCCGGCTCATGCGGTACAGACCGTCAACGACGCCGTCTTCCAGGCCACTCATGCGGCGCAGTTGGGCTTCGAAGGCGTTGAAGGAATGACCGAAGGCCAGGAACATCAGGCCGGCACGATCACCTTCGATCCACGGCATCGAACGGCGCACAATGAAGGCTTCGGGGGTGAAGCTTTCCTGGGCCGTGCGTTTGACGTGGGCGGAAATTGGCGCGTCGTCGAGTTCTTCGTTGTCGCTCTTGCGGCGACCAATGATGTTGTCCTGCTCATGGGACGGCATCGCATTAAAACCGCTCAGGTCATGCTGCCACTGCTGGATCGCGGCGAAGCTGCCACCCACCGGACTGTCCTCACCCTCGGCCACCAGCGCTGCGGCAACGGCGGCTTCGTCGTGGGGGTTTTCGGTGCCGTCTTCATAGCCTGTCAGGTCGTGGCCACTCATATGACGGAAGGCTTCATTCATCTGCACCAGGCGCAACGCCGGAGCCAGCGCAACTTCAAGGGCGCGGCTACGATTAAGCAACTCGCCGCGATCCTCACCGTGCAACCAGCACCAAAGCGCGTGTTGGGTCGAAGGGTTATCGACGCCAACGCCGATCATCGCCGGGAACGGTCGCAGCCCCGCTACTTTCGCGCCCAGTGCATTGACCAGCGACTTGCCAAAACCGACCACTGCCGACTTGCCGTCCACCAGTTTCATCAGGTTGTCGAGCGCAGCCGGCAGAGCTTCGGCGGATTCGAGAGCGAAAAACAAATGACGCGCCTGAGGCGGAACGGGGGTGGCAAGGATGCCCGGCTGGTAGTAACTCATGAGAACTCCTCTGGAAAGGCATGAAGTTTACCCGGCACGCGGCAGTTTGTGTGTGTTGAAAGGTGCAAGAGCGGTGCAGACACGAAACTGTGCTGGTGTCGCTCAAATCCTCCGTAGCAGTTGCCGAAGCAATCTGATAAAACGATTCAGCAATGCTAATCATGGCGCACATCCTATGCCGAGCCAAAACCGGCATCAGAATGATGTGTAGCCATCGCCGTCATTCCAGAAAAAGACACGGCTGACAGGTCTTGACCTCATGGCAGTGTCTGGCGATAAAAACCTTATCCGCATCACCCAATCCAGACGGGGTAGCGACATGAGCACAGAAAACATCCTTGGCAACCTGTTCCCGACCGCCCGCGACATCCCGGAGCAATACCGTCTCGACGGGCAAACCGAGCAACGTGAATACCTTGTCGATGGCGTCCTGAAAATCTGGAACGGCCCTCTGGCAATCGTCCGCAGCCCGGTCTACCTGACCGGCGAAAACGGTGATGAGCAAGTCATTCTCGGCAGCACGCCACTGCTCGACGCCGACACCGCATTGACCGCCCTCGATGCTGCCGTCCGCGCCTATGACCGTGGTCAGGGCAACTGGCCAACGATGCGGGTGGCCGAACGGATTCAGCATGTCGAAGCATTCCTCTCCCGCATGCGCGAACAGCGTGAGGCGGTGGTCAAGTTGCTGATGTGGGAGATCGGCAAGAACCTCAAGGATTCGGAAAAAGAGTTCGACCGTACCTGCGATTACATCGTCGACACCATCAACGCCCTCAAGGAACTCGACCGTCGCTCCAGCCGATTTGAACTGGAACAGGACACGCTCGGCCAGATCCGCCGCGTGCCGCTTGGCGTCGCCTTGTGCATGGGACCTTACAACTACCCGCTGAACGAGACCTTCACCACGCTGATTCCGGCGCTGATCATGGGCAACACCGTGGTGTTCAAACCGGCCAAGCTCGGCGTCCTGCTGATTCGCCCGTTGCTGGAAGCGTTCCGCGACAGCTTCCCGGCCGGGGTGATCAACGTGATCTACGGCAGCGGCCGCGAGACCGTCAGCGCGCTGATGGCCAGCGGCAAGATCGACATCTTTGCCTTCATCGGCACCAATAAGGCCGCCAGTGACCTGAAGAAACTGCACCCGAAACCGCACCGCTTGCGCGCAGCGTTAGGGCTGGACGCGAAAAACCCCGGCATCGTGCTGCCCGAGGTGGATCTGGACAATGCGGTCAACGAAGCCGTCACCGGTTCGCTGTCGTTCAATGGTCAGCGCTGCACTGCGCTGAAAATCCTCTTCGTTCACGAGCAAGTGGTCGACCGTTTCATCGAGAAATTCAACCACAAGCTGGCCTCGCTCAAACCCGGCATGCCGTGGGAAAGCGGTGTGTCTCTGACGCCGCTGCCGGAGTCAGGCAAGGTCGATTACCTGCATGGGCTGATGGACGATGCCGTGAGAAAAGGCGCCAACGTGGTGAACGAGAATGGCGGCCAGGCACGCGGTTCGTTCTTCTATCCGGCGGTGCTGTACCCGGTGACCACCGACATGCGCGTCTATCATGAAGAGCAGTTCGGCCCGGTGGTGCCGATCGTGCCTTATCGTGACCTGGACACTGTGATCGACTACGTCCTCGAGTCAGACTTCGGACAGCAATTGAGCCTGTTCGGCACCAATCCCGCCGAGGTTGGGCGGCTGGTGGATATCTTTGCCAATCAGGTCGGGCGGATCAACATCAACGCCCAGTGCCAGCGCGGCCCGGACACCTTCCCGTTCAACGGGCGCAAGAATTCGGCTGAAGGCACGCTGTCGGTGCACGACGCGTTGCGGACTTTCTCGATCCGCACGCTGGTGGCGACCAAGTTCCAGGAGAGCAACAAGGAACTGATCAGCGACATCATCCGCGGACGGGAGTCGAGTTTCCTCACCACCGACTATATTTTCTAGCACGCACACCGAGGACACCCTGCGAACCCGATGACAGCCTTTCGATCATCTCGATTGCCTCCGTTGCTGCGCCGGCTGCTGCGTCCGCTTCTGGACCCGTACCGGCGCTATCGCAACGCCAAACTGATCCACGCCGTTCGGGTGTCGCTGGGGCTGTTGGCGACGATTCTGCTGACCACCGGCATCCATCTGCCCCACGGTGAATGGGCGTCGGTAACCATGTTGGTGGTGATCGGTGGTTTGCAGCACCACGGCAATATCGGCAAAAAAGCTGCCGAGCGCGCGTATGGCACGCTGATCGGTGCTGGCGTGGGTTTGCTGCTGGTGGCGCAGCAGGCGTGGCTCGGCATGCCGTGGCTGACTTACTTCGGTATGTCGGTGGTCTGCGGCTTTTTTTCTTACCACGCGATTGGCAAAGGTGGTTACACCGCGCTGTTGTCGGCCATCACCGTATTCATCGTCGCCGGACACGGCGACAACCCGGTGACTGACGGACTCTGGCGCACAGTCGATATCCTCATCGGTATTATCCTGGCACTGGCCTTTTCCTTCGCACTGCCGCTGTACGCGGTCTACTCCTGGCGCTACAAACTCGCCAGTGCCTTGCGCGACTGCGCGAGCATTTACAGCCGGATCATCAGTGGCCAATCGGTCACCGATGACCACTACCTCAAGATGCTCAGTCGTCTCAATGGGATGATGGTGCAACTGCGCTCGTTGATGCCGTCGGTGTCCAAGGAAGTGCGAATGTCCATGACTGAACTCGATGCCCTCCAGCGCAATTTGCGAATGTGCATCAGCACTCTGGAAATTCTCGCCAACACCCGCCCCGAAGCCAGCGACGAACAGGCCATGGCACAAATGCAACTGGCGCTGAAAGCCGAGCACCAACAGGTTCGCGTGTTACTGATTGGCATGGCCCGGGCACTGCAATCCGGTACGACACAACGCCTGGAGCGCGCGACCGATGAAACCGCACCGCAGACCGCCATGGGCACCCCGGTCTACAGCGCGCTGGACGGTTACCGATTACTGACCCGGCAACTGACTGCCAACCTGAATGACATGCGCCAGCGCTTGGTGAAGACTGCGCCGCGCTGGAAAATCTGAGCGTCGGTCACTGCGTCGCGACTTTACGAACGCCGTTGCCCCACCCCTGTTGCATACCGGCAGCGGCCAGCAGAATCGCGACCACACCGATCCACTGCAACAGTTCGAGGCGATGGCCGAAGGCGAACCAGTCGACGAAAATCGCCGCAATCGGGTAGATAAACGACAGTGCGCCAGTTAGTGCCGTCGGCAGTTTCTGTATCGCGCCGTACAGCAGCACATACATCACGCCAGTGTGCACGATGCCCAATGTCAGCAAACTGGCCCAGGCGCTGGGTTGTTGCGGCAACGCGGAAAAATTCGCCCAGGGTGCAAGCAACAGCACGCCGGTGCAGACCTGAATCAACGCGATCAAATGCGGCGGTGTGCCGGTCAGGCGTTTGATGATCAGCGCGGCAAAGGCATAAAGCAGCGCGGCGCCCAAGGCCAGTGCAATCCCCAGCAGGTACTCACCGCCTCCCGCGCCCTGCTCGCCATGGGCACTGACGATTGCCAGCATCCCGAGAAAAGAAACCCCGAGCCAGAACAGCTTTTGTGCGGTGATCTTCTCGCCGAGAAACAACGCAGCCAAACCCACCAGCATGAACGGTTGCACGTTATAGACCGCAGTGCCGATGGCAATCGACGCTCGTGAGTAGGAGGCAAACAACAGCACCCAGTTACCGACAATCGCGACGCCGCTGAGCACCGCCAGCAGGAACGTGGGGCGGGTCAGAATGCCCGGGCGCAGAAAGCCGAACACTGCGCAAATCAGCAGCAAGGTCGCAGCGCCGAACACACAGCGCCAGAACACCACGTCCAGCACGGGCTGGCCGGATACCAGCACGAACCATCCGATGGTCCCGGAAATAAGCATAGCGGCGGTCATTTCCAACGAACCACGACGCAGTGTTTTATCCATGATCAGGCTCCTCGATATGAGCCCAAAGTATGCCAATCCAGCGCCGTGCCACTCCAGCGTCAAATGCAGGCTAAACTGCCAGTTCACCTTTTTTATCAAGGCAGATTCCAGTATTTGCCTAATCGGGGGTTGTATGACTGACGACATTGACCAACTGCTGATCGCCGCCCTCATGGAAGACTCCCGACGCTCGCTCAAGGCCCTGGCACAGATCAGCGGCCTGTCCTCACCCAGCGTCGCCGAGCGCCTGCGCCGACTCGAAGAGCGTGGCGTACTCAAGGGCTACACCGTCGACATCGATCCCAAATGCTTCGGTTATCAATTGCAGGCCATCGTGCGTATTCGCCCGTTGCCCGGCCAGTTGCAGAATGTCGAACGGCAGATCCAGGCCATTCCCGAGTTCACCGAATGCGACAAGGTCACCGGCGATGACTGCTTCATCGCGCGCCTGCACGTGCGCTCGATGGAACAGCTGGACACCCTGCTCGACCGCCTCAACAGCTATGCCGAAACCAATACCGCAATCGTCAAGAAGACCCCGGTGAAACGGCGGTTGCCGCCGATGGCGTGAGTGCCGATTTGTTCCGAGCGGTGTAGGTTGAGGGTTTTCCGGCGAAGGAATGGCGGTATGAAAGCTCAGGCAATGTTATTGGCGGCACTGATGCTCGTGGGGTGCGGCACCATCCAGACAGTGGTGCGCCATGACGATGCGGCCATAAAGAGTCTCAAGGAACAGAAAAGCTATTGCGGCGCCGTCCCTCGAATCTACAGCGGCGTGACCTACGATTTCTGTACGCTGTATGCTCCCCTGCGTTCAGGCGTCGACGCGCAAAAATACGACAACGCCACGATTATCGTCTTGATAGACGCCGTTATTTCCGGTGCTCTCGACACTGTGTTGCTGCCCTACACCATTTACCGACAACAGGCCGATGGCAGCATCATCGTCACCGAGTGAGCCCTGCCCGAATGCCAGACAACAAAAAACCCGCCGTAGCGGGTTTTTTGCTCAAGGCTGGCGATCAGTCATCGCGGCCCATGATGCCGAACAGCTGCAACAAGCTGACGAACAGGTTGTAGATCGATACATACAGGCTGATGGTCGCCATGATGTAGTTGCGCTCGCCGCCATGAATGATGGCGCTGGTCTGGAACAGAATGCAGACCGAAGAAAACAGCACGAAGCCCGCGCTGATCGCCAGTTGCAGACCGCTGATCTTGAAGAACATGCCCGCCAGCGTCGCGCCCAGCAGGACGAAGAAACCAGCGGTGATGAAACCACCGAGGAAGCTCATGTCCTTGCGGGTGATCAGCACATAGGCCGACAGACCACCGAATACCAGTGCGGTCATCGCGAATGCCGAGCTGACCACTTCAGCGCCGCCTTGCATGCCCAGATAACGGTTGAGAATCGGGCCCAGCAGGAACCCCATGAAGCCGGTCAGGGCAAACGCCGACACCAGGCCCCAGGCCGAGTCACGGAGCTTGTTGGTCAGGAAGAAAAGCCCGTAGAAGCCGATCAGCACCACGAACACGTTCGGGTAGCCGACACGCATCTGCTGAGCAACGAACGCCATCACACCGCTGAATGCGAGCGTAAGGGCGAGTAAACCGTAAGTGTTGCGCAGGACGCGGCTAACCTCTAGCTGCTCAGCCTGCACGCTGTTATTAACTGCGTAATCCTGTTCGCGCATGGCGACACTCCTGTTGGTTTGAAACGTTCAGTCGCAAAGATCATAACAGACGCTCTGTAACAAGCTATGCAGAGAGTTTGACAGTGTGTTTCATTCAGGTATTATGGCGCCCGCAACGCAATACGGAGGTGTGGCCGAGTGGTTTAAGGCAACGGTCTTGAAAACCGTCGACTGTAACAGGTCCATGAGTTCGAATCCCATCGCCTCCGCCATATTTGTACGTTAGAGCCCTGATTATTCAGGGCTTTGTCGTTTCTGGGGTTTGGTGAAAATCTCGGCGCTCGGCATGTGTTCCAGAACTATTTTGGAAGTGTTCCAGAACTAAGCCCGTTTTTCAGCCCTTCCGCCCCCTCCCTCGACCGCTCCATTTCCCCGTCGTGTAACACGATATTTCATCTGCGAAGCTAAAGCCTCCACGGAGGATTCGCGATGCCAAAATCAGACCTGCTTCCTTCCCTGCTGTTCAAGATCAACGAAAACCAACTCGCCCTAGAGTCAGCCATCCTGAGGCTATCGAACCGGGTTGAGCGGAGTGGTTCGGCCAACGCCGTCGACAACTTATGCGGCGCCCTGGACACGACCGACCGGAATGAGGAGTTCATCAAAATGGCGCTTGCGATGCTGATGGCAGCAGAGTGACGTTCAATGCCAACAGCGCGCCCAGGCGCCTGCAATCACTAGGTGCGGGCAGATGCCAGGTGAGCAGCGACAGCAGCACACTTACCGGCAGTAGGATTAAGAGTAACGTCGTGATGGGCCGATCCGGTGGCAACCATTCCGAAGCCACCAGATACGTCGCCCCCCCTCAAAAAAATCATCAGCGCAAGAGCCGTCACACCACATTGTGCTAAGTATTCATCGCGGTCCTTTACACGGGATGCCTTCGATCAAGAAGCAGCGATGCGATGGCCTGGCCGGAAGCCATGCACTCCGGCCGACCAGACCACCGACAGGCCCAGCAACGCCAACACGGCCAATGCCCACGGAAAAGACGCAGGCCCGAGACGCTCTAGCAAGACACCGCCCACCGCGCCGCCACCGGCCACAGCCAGGTTGAAGACCGTCACCAGCATGGATTGCGCCACATCGGCCCCCTCGCCAGCCGTATCAGCCAGAGCGGTTTGTAGCAACGTCGGTGCACCGCCAAAGGTCAGACCCCATGTCGCAACGCCCAGTAGCACCACCAGCGCCGAGCCGCCCGAGAAACCCAACATCAGTGCCGCTACGGTGAACACGGCCAGACTCAGCAAGGTCAGTGTGCGCAGCCAGCGATCCACCAGCACGCCGGTGATCCAGATTCCCATAATGGAGGCCACACCGAACAACGCCAGCACGGCGTCCACCCGATGCCCAAGCCCCACCGACGCCAGGAAGGGCGCGATGTAAGTGTAGAGAACGTTGTGCGCCAATATCCACGCGAATAGCGCGAGCAGTACCGGACGGATGCCGGGCATCAGGAAGATGCGTCGGATCGGCACGCGCTGTCTGGCGGACTGTCCTGCGAAGTCCGGCACCGCCAACCGCACCCAGGCAAATAGCAGTAGCGACAACGCCGACATGATCCAAAACACGCCTCGCCAATCGAACAAGGTGCCCAGCCACGTTCCCAACGGCACGCCGATGGCCAAGGCAATGGGCTGGCCAACGCCCGCTATTGCCAGTGCTCGTCCCTGCAGGTGCTGGGGCACCATGCGCCGTGCATA
This sequence comes from Pseudomonas helvetica, assembly GCF_039908645.1. Lineage (NCBI taxonomy): Bacteria > Pseudomonadati > Pseudomonadota > Gammaproteobacteria > Pseudomonadales > Pseudomonadaceae > Pseudomonas > Pseudomonas helvetica. The sequence goes on along the minus strand of NZ_CP150917.1, from coordinate 2,818,855 downwards.
TCCGGCCAGCAGCCCCCATATCACGCCGGCCGCCATACCAGCGACGAAGCGCGCTGCCAGGATTAGCTCATAGTGGGCGGACAAAGCCGTGACGGAATTGAAGACCAGCAGACCGCCAATGGCCAGCAGTAGCAACGGCCTGCGGTTCCAACTGCGTGTGGCGGCGATGATCGGGATTGCGGCCAGTACCGCCCCCAGTGCATACAGGGTCACTAACTGGCCCGCCAAGGCTTCGGAGACACCCAGGCCCTCGCCAATCTGCGGCAACAGACCGGCTGGCATAGTCTCGGTCATGATGGCAAGGAAACCCGCCATCGTGAACGCCAGCAGCTTCCAGACAGGTAGCCCTACAGCGATTGCCTCATGAACGGTTACGGGAGTTTCTTGATTTCGGATGCTCATACGGTGTTCTCCTTATGTATGTCAGGCGAGATAGGACGCGGCCATGTCCTTGGCGCCGTGCCCAGCTTCCAGCGCACGCTCGAAGCGGCAAAGACCGGCCTGCGCCCCATCCATCCGCACACCGACTTGGGCGGCTGCCTCGACCACCAATCTTGCGTCCTTCACTGCATTGACGATGGAGAAACTAGCGGTGTATTCCTCGGCCAGGATGGTGGCGGCCTTGGCCTGGAAATAGCTGCTGTCCATCGGACCGCCCGTGACCACATCCACCACCAACGCCGGATCGACGCCCAGCCCTTTGGCAAGCGCGAGGCTCTCTGCGAGCCCGTGGGTCAGCGCAAAGGCCCAGTTGTTGAGGGCGAGCTTCAAGCGGCTGCTAGCGCTCGCGTGCTCGGACACCCACAAGGTGCGTTTGCCGATAGCATCAAAGACTGGCTGAACGACTTCGCGCTGCTCGACCGGACCAGACGCCAGAATGATCAGTTGCGCTAGTTCGGCTGGCTGGCGAGTGCCTTGCACCGGAGCGTCATAGAACACCAATCCATACTGCTCGGCCAACGAGGAAAGCGTCTCGATGGCCTCGATACCCACGGTGCTCAATTGCAGCCAGACGGCGGCCTTGTTCAAGGCCGGTGCCGCTGCCTGTATGGCTTCCTGAACGCAGCGACCATCCTTAAGTACAGTCACGATGATGTCGGCCCCCCTTACAGCATCGGCCGGGCTGTCGAATGCCAGGATTCCGTCATCCACCAAAGCCTGTGCCTTGGCGGCGGTGCGATTCCAGGCATGCACGGTGAACCCCCGCTTGCGCATATTGCGCGCTACGGGAGCGCCGATCAGGCCAGTGCCGAGGATAGCGATGGTGGTTTTCTGGTTAATGCTCACATGAACTCCTTTTGATAGCGGATGAAGACCCCCTAACTGGAATGATCATTCCAATTTAGATCAAACAAAACCCGCCATCCCTGTGCACTCCGATGCACCAGGATGGCGGGTGGGTGGTTATAGCGTATTGAGCGCCACGTCGATCACATCCAGTAGGCACTGGCGACGCTGCCGCGCAGGGCTGCCCTTGCCCAGTACACGCATCCCCTGCATGGTGTTGACAAAGAAACGGGCCAGCGCACGCGGGTTCTTCTCGGCAGCAATCTCGCCTGATTGCTGCCCCCGGATGATCAGTTTCTCCAGCGCCTTCAGAAGGCGCTGGAAGTTATGGGCCACCAGTTCGGCCACTGACTCGTCATGACCCGCCAGCTCCAGCGTCGCATTGGCAACTAGGCAGCCGCGGCGCTGTGGATCGCCCAGTTCGTCCTCCACAATGCGCATCAGAAGTTGCTGGATCACATCTTTTGTCGAACCGGGGCCGGCCATCAGTTCCACATTGGCCGTAGTTATTGCCTGGTATCGGCGCAGCGCCTGTTGATAGAGCCCCTGCTTGCTCTCAAACGTGCTGTAGAGACTGCTGCGCGACAGCCCCGTGCCTTCGACCAGATCCTGCACAGAGGTCGCAGCATAGCCGCGCTCCCAGAAAACGCGCATGGCGGCATCGGCGATTTCGTCGGGTTCAAATTCCTTGGTGCGCATGCTAATCCATACAATTGGAATGATCGTTCCCAATAATTTACGATGTGCTTTCTGGAGCGTCAACAACAATCGGATCGTCCATCGATATGCCATGAAACATGGCCGGCGCAAGTCAGCGGTGCGCTCCGCCATGATCAACGCTCTCAGAGCCGGTACCGGTTTTTCACGGAGATGAGCAGTTCCAGACTCAGCTAAGCTGAAACCTCCACTGGAGGACTTTGCCAATGTGCGGAAGACTTTCCCAGTACAGAGGAATCCACGACTTCGTTGCGGCGCTGAGCATGCCTAACGCCCTGGTCAACACCCTAGGCGATCAGGCCTCGAGCGGTACAACGTCGCGCCATCGACTCAGGTCGCCCTGTTCCATCTCGAAGGCGACACTCTGCACGCTGACCGGGTGCGCTGGGGGTGAGGCCCGCACTGGGCGAAGGATCGCGCCGCGCCGATCAATGTCAGGGTTGAGAAAGTCGCGCACGGATCATTCTTTCGGGCGACCTGGCCAAACGCGCCATCACACCCATCGACAACTGGTTTGAGTGGGTCGACGAAGGCTGACCGAAGAAGCAACCCTATTTGATCCGGCACCGGGACGGTTCACCGATATTGTGTGCCTCCATCGGCCAGTTTCCCGATAGCGATGAAGGCCCTGGGGAGCACGACGGCTTTGTGATCATCACCGCCGACAGCGCCGGCGGCATGGTCGACATTCATGACCGGCGACCGTTGGTGCTTGCGCCGGAACTGGCACGGGATTGGCTCGACCCGGCCACACCCAAGGAACGCGCCGAGCATATGATGATTCAACAGGGAGAGCCGCCCGAGGACTTCGAATGGTTCAAGGTCAGCGCAGCGATTGGCAATGTGCGCAACCAAGGCGCGAGCCTGACCAGACACCCGCACCTAGACACTCCACATCCCCGAGTCCTGTCGGGTGCCGCCGAAGTTCCTCAGCATGGATGATATAGTAGGCGGTCTGCTCGAAGTGTGGCTCGCCTCACATGCAGCGTATCAATGAACGACGCCCTGATTTTCGCTGCCCTGCCTGCTGGAGCGCGGTAAGCTTGCTCCATGGCACGTTGCTGTCTCGGTTGGGTCATCCGGAGCACTGGTTGGGTTTTGCCGTCCCACCCAAGCATTCACGGAGGCGGAACGCAGTGTCTTAAACCCCTTCAGAGTCTCCCGAATTAACCCGAAAATTTTGGAATGGAATCAAATTTATGGTTGCTGTACGAGTGATATGGGGTTTGTATTTTTTTGTTTTTTGCATTTTTTCCAGCCACGCATCTGCTGGAAATAATAATGCTGACGAGTATCCGATTCCCTTTGAGCTGAATCGAAGCTGGGGGGCTAAAGATAAGAATGGTGTGATTGTGATTCCACCAATCTACAAAAATGTATTGCTATTTAAGGGAGGTATAAGCATTGCAAGAATAGACAAGAAGATAGGCTATATCGATCAGAACGGGGGAATCGCTATACCCTTCGAGTATGATAAAGGTTTGAATTTCAATCATGGACTTGTTGGTGTTTGCACTGAAGGCAAGTGCGGATATCTAGACGCAAAGGGAAATATAGTTATCTCTCTTCTGTATAAAGAGATAGACTACTTCAGAGACGAGCACGGAGGCCTTGCGATAGTAAAGGGAGAACATGGCTGGGGAGTTATTGATACTGCAGGGCGCAACATAATTGAGCCAGTACTTAGGACCAAACCATCTATTTCCGAAGGGGTTATAATTGCCTTTAAAGGCGCACGCGACGGCATGATATACGACATGAAAGGCAATCAGTTAACGCCGTTAAATTATGATCAAATTGCTTATAATGTGTGGGCCGGAAAATACCTCAATGATAATCTTTTCACAGTGGCAATCGATGGTAAATGGGGGTTCATTGATAAAGCTGGCAAGGTCATAATCCCTATGCGCTATGACAAGCGCGCTTTTTTCTTTGAAGGTTATGCCGAATTAGTTCGAGACGGGAAGGTCTACCGCGTAGACAAGCAAGGGACGGAGGAGCTAATTGGTGATTGGCAGCAAGCAACTCCATAAGTGCTGCGACCTGCGGTTGAGGCCTTTGGTATCACCACCCAACCCGCCCACTTGCAACCATTTCGTTGCCAGCGCCGGTGACATCAAGTTCAAGAAAGAGTGACTCCATGGGCAACGCAATATCACCGCAAACTGGGGCTCAGCGGCACATGACTGGAAAAGCGCGATGAATCAATTTGCGATTCTGTACGGAGATCGATTTATCAGGCCGACCTGGTAAAAGCACGGCCTGCCTGACGGCAGGCCGTTACCGGCCCGCACACAAAATATCTGACAGTCCCCTGGACATGGCAACGCCCTCACCTCAAGCGATACCCCCGGCGTCCTGCCGACCGGGCATCGCGCAATACAACTCACCCCTTCGGAAAATACTCTGGATTCAAGCATGACACGCATACTCTATCCACGGCCTCGCCGTTTACCCAGTAGTAGCCATTCAACGTGGCCTCAACAACCCAGCCGGCTGCGGTGTACGCTTTTATCGACGCAATATTTCCCGAGAGCATCCCTCCCTGAAGACGTCGGATATCGAATCTTGAAAAGGCGATTTCATTAGCTAAGGCGATGGCTTTTTTAGCAACCCCCTGACCAATAAACTTTCGATTCCCGATCAAACACACAAGGTCTGAAGTCTTATTTTTCAGGTCCATTGGACCTATTTTCACGTTCCCTATCTTTTCTCCACTATCACTCTCAATCAGAAAATAAGCCCACAGGCCTGACTCGACTCCTTTTCTGTAATCTTCCGTGATCATCTGTTTCGTGAATACACGGCCGGACCCAGTAAAGTAATTCAAATGCCCGTCATCATTGTTGAACCAAGACAGATACTGATCGTCAATGTCGCCAAGCTCAAGCTCGCGCAGCGTTATCCCTATGCTCATACCGCTCCTTAAATGCTGAGTAATTTTGTGACAGAAGGCTCTATCTATTGAGCAAGATTACAAAACTGCATGTCGCTACAATACTGTCTATTTTTGGTGTTCTGTCGACCCAACACAACCCCCATTGATTAACCTCCCTCACATACGCCTGACATGTCGCCAGCGCGATCAATCCCGGATCACCGTCATCGGTGATGCCGATAATTCGTTGAGCATGCGCTGGGGCAAGTCGGGCGCGCGCTCCTTCATGAACCACACTGCCGGCGCCGGTAGCGGTTGGCACTGCGCAACCACTGGCTGAATCCGCTGCGTCGATGAGGACTGACACACACCGAGGCATTCACAGCAACGCCCTGCGCAGCCCTTCCTCGAGCACGGCATCCGGATATGGACTCCCGCTGTTTTCGTGAACAATGATCCCAAGCATCACCGCGCGCAGGGTCGTCGGGTTCTTGATATCGATCACATCGTTCGGCTGCACGCCCATCGAGCCAGCACCTGCACAACCAGCACCAACGCCCTTCCCGATGAAAGCCGCTCCAGCAGTTGCCGCAATTGCGAAGCCCGCAGCGACAGCCATGCGCTCGGACCGACTCTGTCATACCAGGCAATCGAGAGTCCGCGCCACAAAGTGCAGATAAGCGAAAACGTGGCGCGAATGTTTCGGAATGAGAGCCTGGCAGAGCTGAAGCGCGACCCTGGTGACGAGATCGTTGAGCCAGCATAGCCAGAGTCACACCACATCAAAATCAATAAGCCCTGTATCAATCACCCATTTATCACCAAGGCGAGCTGAACTCACTCGACAGCCCTGGTGGGCTCCCTTGAGACATTCGGCGACTTTTCGTACAGACCCTAATTTACACAACAGGACTTATGTAACCCGACAATACGCCGATACCATGCAGCGGCACGGAAGCACCGAAGCAACACTTACTTCATAGAAGGCAGGAACCTGAACAATGTTTGAACACATCTGGCGCAGCATCCATTCCCCGAACTACTTCCCCAATGTACTGGAGTGGATGATCAATATTCTCCTCAACCCGTTCATGGTGATTATGTGCCTGATGGTCGGAGCGCTGGCCGGTAAATGGTGGAGAGCCGTCCCCTACGGCAGCCTGATTTGTTATGTGGTGTTCCTGAGCCGGTCGTCATTCTATCGGTGGGGAAGCATTTTCCCCGAAGCCGGCCTGCCTGCGCTGTTCATTGATGGCGCACTGCTGGCCCTCCTCGGCTTCTATTTGAAAGGCGTACTCAGAACCCGCTCAGAAGCAAAACCCGAAGGCCATTGGTTGCGCTGGCTTTATCAAAGCCTGAAGGTCGTCATGCTGACAGTTATGGTGATGTTCTGGGCGCTCGTCGTGCTGTTTGTCGTGACCTTCACCGTCTCGGTCGCTACCCAACCATCATTGGTGCACTGACCCACCTTCTGCTTGCCAGGGTCTGTACGAAAAGTCGCCGAGTGGCGATCAGGTAGTTCTCGTACAGAGCCTAATATCCCGATCAGACAATTCGGGATCAAGGATCGCCGGAAACAGTGCCCGGATGTGATGTTCACTCAGCCACTTGTCGCTGGTCTTATTGAAGCAGATGCTTCTGCCCGGGCGGCGCAGCTCAACGCAATACTCAAGCTCATCCGCAATTTCGAAAACCTTTTTCACAAACTCATCAACATTCATGGCCGACACTTCATTGGTGCGTCAGCAGAGTGTAGGACTCCCCCGTACCCACAGAAAACCTATAGACCTCGCTCAGCAACCATCCACGCCCCCTGCTCCCGGCCCGCTACCTGCGCCAGCCCGCGGTCAGCGTAAGTCTGGTCACCGGCCACAACCGGAATCACCACCTCATCAACGCGCTTCACCTCGACATTGATCCGCCAGACCTCCTGGCCGCTCTCCAGTGTTTCGCACTCCATGTAGTTCCAGAGCCGAAATCCTTCGTGCTCGTCATAAATATCATGCTTGGTCATGTGGTGATCTCTTTAAGGTGACCGCATCGTAGCACTCCACTGTCGGGGCATGGCCCGGCATAGGACGTCCCATGCCCACAGGAAACCGAAAGCTTGATATCCGCAGCATCTTTACCGATTCGTTGTCGCGACCGTAACCCAGCTGGTACCACCAGCGAATGAGTCCGCCCCTTTATTTTCGAACAAGCCAGACGACGCCCGTAAACATCTACAACTCAAATATTAATCCCCAGCAACTACTAATGTGTGCTGAGTACCCCATTTCAAAAAATATTGTAGATCGCACGTCTCAATAACTCCGAACCAAGGATCATAATAATCAATTGTACTAGCAGCAGCATCATAGCCAAGCACCACTACATAGTGCTGCTTAACAAAAACCAAAAAACCTGAATACTGACCTGCATACTGCAAAATCGGCTCCAGCTTTTTATAGGCCTTAATCTCGCGCACGCCATGTACAAGTCCGCTCTCCTTTGAAAAATGAAACTTATTATAATATTCAGCAAGACTATACAACTGATCAAAGGTAATACCATCATAAACCCACTCAGGATAGAAACCAATCACAGCCTGTTCCGAAACCTGCACACCATTTAGTCTCATCAATACCGAAAAACTCGCAGCCCAACAACTATGACTAACCTTCTGTATTTCAATTTTTGGAAAAACAGTAAAGAATTTTTCTCGAGTTACGCCTTCATATGACATATAAATTCCCTTTCTATTAGAAAGCCCATCAAACAAGCCCGAAACGTAGAACTGGCTACCCATCTATTCATTTGTAGTTGATGGGCACATTTTTTGCCAAGACCCTGCTCGTTGTTGACAGTGCGAATGAGGCTGTAACCGATCATCAGGTTGATCATTCGACTGCAGCGCTACCACTGAATCCCCCCCCTTCAAAGTCAGCCGCTATAGCGGTAAAGGAACAGTCATGCCTGAAGAAACTGTTTTGCCTGTCGCCCCGGTCGGCATCGATCCTGCGGAGTTTGTGAATTCGGATTTTCATTTCTTAAATACCCCGATAGCAGAGTCGAAGGCGGTCAGTGGGGCGGTTGATTGGTAGGACCAATGTCCTGGGGGATGTTGAGGTCTCGACCTACCGGTGCTGAAACCTCAACGACACTGAAAACCGGACTGAATACCCAGTTTTAAATCCAGCGTCGGAACAGCACGCTGGCGTTGACCCCGCCGAAACCGAAGCCATTGGACAGTGCATATTCCAGGGGCAGGTGCTGGGCCCGGCCGCGAATCAGGTTTAGGCCTTCGGCAGCGGTATCCGGGGCTTCCAGATTGAGTGTCGCCGGGACCACCTGATCGCGCAGCGCAAGTACGGTGAAGATCGCCTCGATCCCCCCCGCAGCACCCAACAGGTGGCCAGTGGCGGATTTGGTCGAACTGATCGCAAGGCCGCTGCCTATGCCGAATAGGGCTTTGATTGCCGCCAGCTCACCTTTATCGCCCACCGGGGTCGAGGTGGCGTGGGCATTCAGGTGCTGAACCTGGGATGCTTCCACACCGGCTTGGCGCAGTGCCTGCTGCATGGCCCGGCGGGCGCCGTCACCATCTTCCGGCCCGGCAGTCATGTGGTACGCGTCGGCGCTGGTGCCATAACCCACCAGTTCAGCGATGGGCCTGGCGCCGCGCGCCAGGGCATGTTGCAACTCTTCGATGACCAGTAGGCCGGCGCCCTCGCCCATGACGAAACCGTCGCGGGCCTGATCGAAGGGGCGCGAGGCGCGTTCCGGGGTGTCGTTGTAATCGCTCGACAGGGCGCGTGCGGCAGCGAAGCCAGCCAGGCTGACCCGGTGAATGGCCGCTTCCGCCCCGCCACAGAGCGCTACGTCAATTTCCCCTGCACGAATCATCCGCGCAGCGTCGCCGATGGCCTGGACGCCCGCCGCACACGCCGTCACTGGAGCCCCCAGCGGCCCCTTGAAGCCATGACTGATTGAGACATGACCGGCGGCCATATTGCTTAGAAATGATGGAATGGTGAAGGGTGACAAGCGTCGCGGCCCCTTGCTGTCAGTCGTCCGCACAGCTTCGGCAATCGCCGGAAATCCGCCCACACCCGAAGCGATGATGGTGGCGGTGCGCTCCTGTGCCGCTGGGGTTTGCGGCGCCCAGCCGGCCTGTGCCAACGCTTCATGGGCCGCTGCCAGGGCGAACAGAATGAAGCGGTCCATCTTGCGCTGTTCTTTTGGTGCCAGCAGTAGATCCGGATCGAAGCCGGCCTCAGGGTCTTGGGTGCGGTCGGGAACCTGGCCGCCGATGCTGATAGACAGATCGCCGATTAGCTCCGGCGGCAACTGGCGGATCCCCGACTGCCCGGCAAGAAGGCGTTGCCATATCTGCTCGACTCCGCAGCCAAGTGGGGTCAGTGCGCCCATGCCTGTGACGACGATACGTTTGTTCATGTTGGTCTAGCTCCTTCTGCATATTGGGGGGTAGCGACATATGGACGTCACTATCATTATGAAAGTAACATACCGGACCAACAAATGTTTGAACCCCCCCGTAAGGAACTGCCATGCAGCGCAAGACCCTCATCCATGCCGAATGTCCGATTGCCCGCAGCCTGGAAAGGGTTGGCGAGTGGTGGAGCATTTTGATCATGCGCGATGCCCTGCATGGCCTGAGACGCTTTGAGGAGTTTTCCCGAAGCCTGGATATTGCCCCGAACATGCTCACCAGACGCTTGAACTCGCTGGTGGAGGCGGGTCTGCTCGAGCGTCAGCCTTACAGTCAGCGCCCGTTGCGCTACCAATACGTGCCGACTGCCAAGGGCGAAGATTTCCGCGTGGTGCTCATGGCCTTTGTGGCCTGGGGCAATCGCCATTACGCTCCAGAAGGGGAAAGCGTGCAGATTGTCGAGCGGAAGACTGGGCGGCCGGTGCTGCCGATGATGGCGGATATCACCGATGGCCATCTTGTGCCCTTGGACCAGTGCAGCGTACAGGCCGGACCAGCCGCCAGCGCGGGCATGCGTCAGCGGCTGGGATCCATGGCTGACCCGGATGAGCCTTGCCAGGTCGATTGAGGAGCAGTACAGCGGATGAGCGCGGCACTTTAGGACTGCCAGCGGTTATTCGCCTTGTAACTCACTATTCATGGCACGTCCAAAGCGATCGACCAGCATACCGAAGCACGCGACCCAGACGATCGCTTGCAGCGGCAGTTGAATGTTGCCCCCATCCGTCAGCGCGGCGAAGATCTGCTTGGTTTCAGCGATGCTGGTCACGTTGAGGGACACGGAGCAGCCGCTGATGCCGTTGTCGGGACGTTCCGGAATGGTGTCCAAGCCGAAGATGGTCTGGTCGCCGGCCAACAGGCGGGTGTAGATGATGCGGTCGTGGTAATCCACCAGCACGTCATCGAGGGCAGGGCTTTCGCCGAAGTTCATCATGACTTCGATCTGGCCTGGCAGGCATTGGGCATAGAAGTTGAAGGCGGCTTTGCATTCGCCATTGAAAATCGGCGAAGAACATTTGTTTCATCGAGGCTCAGTCGTTCGGTTCGTGTGAGGCGGGTATTTCACCAAATCTGAAAGTCTTTTTCAGAGTTTCCCTAACGGACGTTTCAATAAAAAAAAGCGCAAAAAAAACGCTACTCATTGAGTGGCGTTTTTCTGTATTTGGAGCGGGAAACGAGACTGGAATCCGAGCTCTTTCTCCTTGAAAGCGTTGAGATTTTTCTAGCGTCAGCGCTTTCGATGTACTGGATGATGTACATATTAGGTGAGGCTGGAAAGGCCCTATGTTTTACAAATCACTTCAGAGGCATTCGTAGCGCCCGCCATCTCTCACGCCGACATGCTCTGGAAGTCTTTTTTGCGTGTTCAGTTTTCGAATGTCCGCATTCGGCTTGAGTGCTCTTCCTAAAAATAGCGAAGCGAACGGAGGTCTGACTGACCATACACCGCGCTGGTTAATGCAAGACCGTCACTATTCGGCCGATTTAGGCCTACTGGTACAGCCCCCCCTTGTCCTTGCGTGTCAGCCGAACTGTCGGTGCCCGCGGGGGAAATACTGCCGTAGCAGGCCATGAGTCTTCAACTTTGTCCCACGTTGCGGTCGCGCCAAAGGAATAGGCCGGCGGCTCGCAAGCGAACCGTCGGCCCGCAGCCTGCCGTCACGAAGTGCGGCGGGCCGTTTTTGGTGCGTGTACCTGATCGCTACCGATTACGACGCCTGCACGACGCTGTACTGTGACGACAGGTAGCGCCGGATATCGTCGGGCGCGTTGATGAAGCGCGTGCCGTTGTACTCCTGAACCGCAACGGACACGTCCTTTGGCTCCCGCCCTTTGCCGAGCACGATCATCGGCGCAGACTGATGCCCTTCTTTCATGGAGGAAAAGATGGGACTTACCGACTTTACGCCTAACACCCAAGACCTCATCGCGGTCGACATACGCACCCTTGGTGTGATCGACAAGATCAAGGCTGGCGACATCCCCGGAGCCATGCCGAAGGCGGCAACGAGGTGGGCGGCACTTCCCGAAGGGCCTGGCAAAGCGAGTCATTACCCGCCGCAACCGTATGTCGAATGTTCAAAATTTTTGGCGAACTACAAATCGACTGAAGGGAGTGTTAAATGAAGCTTTCGATCCTCGCGTTCATCGCCCTCTATTGCATTGGCGCCAATGCAGCGTTTGCGGATGGCTCGCAGGCGACAAACGACAGGCGCGGGCCGGCAGGCATCGCCGTCGGTGAGTCCTTGGTCGCGGCCAAGGCCAAGCTCATCAAACAAGGATGGACGCCGACACGGATACATACCGCCGACGGCTATGAATATAGTGGCGTGGAGCGTGAGCTGGCTGCGCACAAGTACTATGAGGTCGATGTCTGCTCTTTTGATAGCTCGCGTTGCATCTTGTTCTACACAAAGAACGGCGTTTGCCTGCGCGTAGACACTATCGGCGAGCAATTCAATGACATGACGGTTACGCGATGGGCCGATGAGTGTCCTGACGCACCTCCAAAACCAAGTAAGCGCGGCGCGGGCTAGCGACCGACCATTGCCGAAAATTGCGGTCATTGCGCTTCAGTGTGATCCCCCCCTCACAGACGCCTGGCACGCAGCCAGAGCGATCAGTCCTCGGTCGCCGTCGTCGGTGATGCCGATAATTCGTCGAGCATGCGCCGGGGCAAGTCGGGCGTGCGCTCTTCCATGAGCCAATCGGGTGTTTGTGCAGGCTGGGGCGTGTAACTCAGGAGGTTCTAGCCCACTCAAGCTCCCATCAAAACCCCACATTGGCCCACCCTCCCAAATGCGCGCACTGCTTCGGCAGTATGTTGGACGGCCTCATAGAGCGCCCGAAAACGATCGTCTAAACTCAGGGTTGAACTTGAGGGTTCAGCCATGTGCGGACGACTTTCGCAATACAAGGGTATCCACGACTTCGTGGCGGCGCTGAGCATGCCCAATGCTCTGGTCAACACCGTTGGCGACCAGCCGCTCGAGCAATACAACGTCGCCCCCACAACAAGGGTCGCCCTCTTTCACCAGGAGGGCGACACGCTGTACGCCGACCTGGTCAGGTGGTGTTGGCGACCGCATTGGGCAACCGATCAGCCAGCGAAACCGAACGGCAGAGTCGAAAAGGTAGCGCATAGCCCATTCTACCGGGCGATCTGGCCACACCGAGCAATCACCCCCATCAACAACTGGTTTGAGTGGGTCGATGAGGGCGGGCCAAAGAAGCAACCCTATTTGATCCGGCATCGGGACGGCTCACCGATCCTGTGCGCTGCTATCGGCCAGTTTCCGAGCGGCGACCACGCGCCCAGCGAGTATGACGGCTTCGTGATCATCACTGCCGATTCGGCAGGCGGCATAGTGGACATCCACGATCAACGCCCGGTAACACTGGCGCCCGAGGTGGCACGAGAATGGCTCGACCCGACCACCCCCAAGGAGCGCGCCGAGCATATGATGATTCAACAGGGAGAGCCGTCCGAGGCCTTCGAATGGTTCAAGGTCAGCGCAGCCATTGGTAATGTGCGCAACCAAGGCGCGAGTCTGATCAAACCGGTCTGAATTGCTATTTGTCCCGCTGAGCCCTGCAATTCACGTAGGCATCACTCCCCCGGCTTGGCACCATACGATTGGCAAACGGCGTCATCCTTAGCGTTTTTCTCCACCATGGCGGCCGACAGATTTTTTAAACATTACGATAAGCTCATGGAGAGACCATTGCATTACAGCAATGGGACTATCTGGTTTCACACACAAGAGCTTTGGCGGATCGCTTAAATGAAACCACACCTTGTTGCTTGCATTTTGCTCTGTTGCGTTAGCTTTTTTGCGAACGCAACAGATGTTCCGATTAAAAAAGGAATGTCATTCTTAAATGCACGAAAAGCATTGATTAAACATGGCTGGAAGCCAGGTTTACCGAATGAGATGCAGTCGGTTGGCACTGCAGTAATACTTAAAAACATGGGTATTAGTGAAATCGAAAGATGCACCCAAGGGGTGCAATATTGCGAGTTCAACTACAAGAGAAACAAGGAATGTCTAGGCATCACCACCACTGGCGAAGAAGTAAAAGATCTGATAGTTGATGGCTGGGGCTTCAAGTGCCCCGAGAGGTATTAGAGAGGTTGCGCAACCACTCTTGACCCTGTCTAGTCCTGAAACAGGTATCGCGATCGTGCATCAGCGTCCAGCCCCCTCTGCACAAACCAGGACAACGGCAGTGTCAGCAACAAGGTGGCAGCCAACATGATCACCGCGACGGGAACACCGGTGACATCACCGAGGGTGCCAAACAACACCGGCGCCAGCGCACCCCCCCCAATGGTGCCGGTGTAAAACACCGCGAACGCCTGCTCGCGTTTACCCGGCCCCGCCAGATCCGGCACGGCGCCATACAGCACCGACGACGTGCCGTTCAGCGCCAGCCCCAGCAGCGGCAACATCACCATCAGGCCGAAAAACGGCAGATACACCGCCATGACGATCAACACCGCCGTGGTGAACTCGGTCAGCCACACCGTCTTCACCATACCGATGCGTGCCCCCAGATAGCCACACAGCAACTTGCCGAACGCGCCCCCCACGAACAACATCGTCAACGCCAGGCCGATGCCTGCCGTCCCGGCGCCCTTGTCTTTCAACAGAAATGGCAAGAAAGTGAGAAACCCCATACGCACCGCGCTGTCCAGCGTACCGGTCAGGATCAACGCGCGCAGCCCGATGGCAGAACCGTTACCCGTGATCGCCTTGGTCGCTTTGCCGTGCGTGGACAAAGGTTCGGCACGAGCCGGGATCAGCCACCACAGCAGGCCCGCTGCCGCCAACCCGAGCAGACCCAGTAGCGTGACACTGGCGCGCCAACTGATGACTGTCAGCAACAGACCGATCAACCCCGGGATCAACGTTTTGCCAATATCGCCGGAGAAGTTGTACTGCGACAACGCTTGTTTGACACCTCCGCCCGCCTCGTAAGTATCGGTAATCAACGAAGATGCCAGCGGGTGCTGAGTACTGGCGCCCAATCCTCCCAACAGCAGCGCCAACAACAGCACCGTCAACCCGCCAGCCTGCCCCGCCAGCAAATAGGCCAGGCCTGCGAGTGCCGTTCCGCCCACCAGCATGCGCTCTCGTCCCCATCGCTTGGCGGCCCGGCTCGCCAACAGTTGAAAACCGGCCATCATCCCGGCATAGACACCGCGCAACAGGCCGATCTGGGCGTAGCTCATGCCGAACTGCGACTGCCAGATCGGCAACAGCACATAGATAACGTCGGTCAGCCCATCATGTACGGCGTGAGCACCGCAGCCAGCCACCAGGGATCGGCGACGGACTGAAGCATCAGCGGATTGCGGCGCGCGCAGGGAAGATACTTCGTCTTTCAAATCATTCATCGTATTGAGAGGCTGGAGAGTGGGACGTTGATATTCAAGCAGGAAGGCATCAGGAACTGTAGCAGCGCCGCGACGACAATCACCGAGCGCTATGCAGACGCGAACTCATGAGACCTCTCGATTCATTCTCGGAGGTCTTTATAGAATACGCAGCCTGCCGAACACCAATACCGAATTCGGACCGATCAATACCCAAGGAACAGGATGCTTGACCTACGCAAGTTACGTTACTTTTTGACGGTCGCCGAAGAGCTGCACTTCGGTCGCGCAGCGTTGCGCCTGCACCTCGCCCAGCCACCCTTGACCCGACAGATTTCGGCCCTGGAGTCCGAGCTGGGCTTTCGCCTGTTCGACCGCACCAGCCGCACGGTGACGCTAACAGCACAAGGCCGGCATTTCCTGCCTTACGCGCGGGCCGTACTGGAACAGGCCAACCTGACCGAAGTCATCGCCGGCAAGCTTGCCGCCGGATCGGCCGGTCAGTTGGCGCTGGGTTACGCCAGTTCGATTGCGCTGTCGGATCTGTTCAGCCAAACCATTCAAGCCTTTGCCCAGCGCTTCCCAGAGGTTCAGCTGACGCTGGTGGAAAGTGCTTCCGGCAGTCTTTATTCGCAAGTCGTCGATGGCCGCATCGATATCGGCATGAGCCGGCTGCAGCCTGAAAGCGGGCAAACCGATGTACAGGTATTGTCTCTCGGGGGAGAACCACTGGTGGCCGCCCTTTCCAGTGACAACCCGCTGGCCAGCCAGGACAAGGTCACCCTGGCCCAGCTCAGTGCGCACCCGTTGATTCTGTTTCCGGCCGATTATGGCTCCGGGCTCAATGAATCCATAGAGCATCTGTACCGACACAACGGTCTGCCAATACGTCCAGGTCCGTCTGGGCGACAGATCACCTCGATCATCGCCTTGGTGGCCGCTGGCCAAGGCGTCGCTCTGGTGCCCCAGTGCACCAAGACCCTGGCCAAAAAGGGGGTGACCTACCGCCCGCTGGCAGACCCCGAAACCTGCGCGCAACTGCTGATACTCACGCGAACACAAGGACGCACCCTGCTAGTCGAGGCATTCTTGGGCGTGGTCGATGAACTTTTGCAGGGCCGGTAGCACTCCCCTTCATTGAAACCGGCGCCACCTCTCTATCTGCGCACCAAGTATGGCAATCGAACCGATTTGAAAGTTGGCACGCATAAATCCCCCCAATTTTTCCGATACAGAAAGCCCACTACCCAGTTCCCGACTTTCCACTGAACAGGCCTTCCCCGGCCCGTCGCTAGTGGACCAAAAACGCTCAGTCACCCACAGCTAATACTCAACACCGCTCGCTCTGCTCACTAGACTCGTAAAAGCTACGCTTAAACATTGGCCGATCATTGCCCAATGCTGTTGTCCAGCCCGGGGGCGCTTTGCAAGACGCGTAAATGGCGAGGGAATTGAGGAATCCATGACTGACCGCGAGCAACTTCATCGAAATGGCTATGCACTGCTCCGTCGAGCGATCCCGGCCAAGTGGCTGGATGACCTTCGTGCCGTGTTCGATGCGGGCGTGAAGCCGGCGGACCAATGGCCAGTGCCGCGTGGCATGGATTGGCGCCATTCGCTGCTGGACGCTGATTCGAAGATTCAGGCTGTGTGTCGTCTGCCGGAGGTGCTGGCGGTGGTGGGTGAGTTGATCGGAGAACGGTTCTTCCTCTCGCAGGTAGAAGGTCGCGAGCCTCTTGCAGGTGGCGGTCATCAGCAGTTGCACCGCGACTTGTCGGCCCAACGGCCAGGCGACATTGTGAACGTCCTGGCTTATTTCGACGATTATGGTCCCGAGAACGGCGCAACTCGTATCGTCCCTGGCAGCCATCGCCCTGAGCAGGGAGAGCCGCCATTCGACTTCAATGACGAGTCCCGGTCCGTACGGCTTTCAGGCTCCGCGGGTGACATCCTGGTGTTTGATGTCGATTTAGTGCATGCGGCCAGTCTGAACTTAATCGGCGCACGCCGTCGCTCCATCCTGATAAGTTACTTTTCGGAGCCTCTCTATGCGTCGCACCTGGAAACGGTGGGCCTGCGAAGTATTCGGATGAAGACGACCGATCGCTTCGATCCCTCGGATTTTGCCTTCGGGGTTACATAGCCTGAGCAGGCTGAGTCAACTGTTGGATACGCGCTCACCCAAAGCGCCCCAACGGGAACATTTTTCCGAAGGAGAAAAAGCTGGAACATCGGCCAGTCATATATTTCATTTGGGTAACATTTCTACTGCATGGAAATAAGCGGGACATACTCCAGCAAAGGACACAAGGCACTCTATGCAGGCCGCGTCATAAGGAATCCAGCGTGCAGGTATTAGCCCTATAGCCTGTCACTGCCGTCAACTCGATGCGGTATAGAACGTCTTAATCCATGGAGTAAACAGTATGAGTCTGTCCAGAAAAATGCTTGTCGGCGTTGCCTTGAGCGGTCTGCTGCTCGGCGGATGCACTTCAAGAGTCACGGAGAAGGAACAGTACTCAGGGTTTCTTCCCGACTACAACAATTTGCAGGAGGTCAGTACACCCAGCGGTGAGAAGGCCATGCGTTGGGTGACCCCGTCCTGGAACCCGAACGCTTATGACACGGTGGCCTTCAAGCGATTGGAACTGTACCCGACACCACAGCCCAATGAACGGGTCAACCGCCAGACGCTGGACCAGTTGCAAACCTACATGACGAACAATGCCAAGAGCGCACTGGGCCAGAAGTACCGTGTGGTACCCAATGTTCCGTCGGCCCCTGCCGGTTCGCGAGTCCTGGTCGTACGCGCTGCGATTACCGGGGTCAGCACGTCCAATGAAGGTATGAAATGGTATGAAGTGGTTCCGGTTGCGGCCGCGATAGGCGCGACTCAGGCGGCCACCGGCCACCGTAATCAAGAGACCGAGTTGTACATTGAGGCCGAGATAATCGACGCAAGTAATGGCCGGACTGTGGCCAAAGTGGTGCGCAAGGTCTTCGGTGAACAATTGAAAAATGCAAGCCAGCCGGTTACCGCTAACGATTTCAAAGCGGCAATCAAAAAACTGGACGGCGATATACAAGCATTCATCGAATAGCAATGAAGTGTCAGTCAGCTTCCGTGGATGACTGTGCTTCTTATCTCAGCCCCCGCAGGAAAAGCTTGGTGCCGTCCAATCTGACGGCGCCAGCCACTCGGGCGCCCGCCTACGTCTATGCAGCTACGCTACACAGGAGCAGCAAGCGGCAGAGCACATTGACACCCGGACTATAAAAACTGCCCTTGCGGCAAGGCGAGATTTATAACCCCGTGCGTAAATGTCGATGCGTTCGCGATTGCCTTCTGCGAAAACAGCCGCAACATGACAACTTTGCCCAACGTATCGCTGCGTAAAGCCTCTTCATCCTGGTTGCCGATCAGGACGATATTGGGCGCTACAGACCAGCCGCCAGCCTGCGCATAGAAACGAGCGAGCGGCGGATCACACGTGAAGACGCCGATATCAAGATTACTGCGCTCCATACAACGAGTCGCCGCGGCGACGGTATTCAACCCAAGGCCTCGCCCCTGACAATCTGGATCGGTCATGACGCAACTCAGCCCGGCGATTTCAAATGTGTCACCCGCATGTTCAATCGCTTTCATTACGACCGCGGCATAACTGACGACCCTGTCGTGCGCGCAGGTATAGAACGAGAATGCATCGAACACCGGATCGTGCAGCGGTATCGCCGTATTGATTTCATCTTCTCCCGTCTCCGGATAGACACGGTTTTGCAGCAAAGCAAACTCTCGTTTCAAAGCCGAAGAGGCCCGAATGTAGGCTATCGCGTCAACAGCCCAAGGCTCTATTGGCTTACGGTGGATCATTGTTATCCCTTCTCCTGAAATGACATGCCTGATCTAAACCTCGCCCCTCATAGGTACGCAGGCACCCAGCGCATAGTGTTTCCAGACTCCTCACACCGTCGGTCTGAAGCCTGAGAACTATAAACGAATGCCGTGCGTCTTAATTCATGCAAACCCACTCACATCGATGGACGCCATCATGCATTTAAAGAAGACGAATTTCGTAGCTTTGATGACATGCGTAATGATGCTGGCTGCAGCGCCCTTACTCCCAATGTCCTCCGCCTATGCAAAAAGTGGTGGCGGCGGAAACAGTGCAGGTCACGGCAGCAGTAGCGGTGCCGGCGGCCAGGGAGTAGGTCATTCTGCTGACGCTGACAGCAATGGCCGTAGCGAAGGCCATACTGCTGACGCTGATAGCACTGGCCGTAGCGAAGGTCTGGATAGCGATCATGACGGTAAAGCAATCAGGGATCATGGAATCAGTGGCAAGCACACCGGGAGTATTCGCCATGACAGCAAAGGTCATGGTTCGGCGACTTCAGGGATCGCACACTCCAAAACTACACACGGACTTACAAAGGCCACTGCGATCTCGACCACCACACCTGGCGATCACAATGAAAAGGGGCTGAGTAACGCTGCTACTTCGAGCACCAAACATTCGAGCACCAAACAAGATCAGGATAAGGATCAGTAGACCCGATCTTTACATCTTCATGCTCCAGTATGATGCAGAGAGCCCGCCGGTTGCGGGCTTTCTCATTCCACCTCAGCCGACCTTGAACATCTTAACCAGCCTCTTGGCTCGCCTGCGTTTCACGACCTCTTTCAGCCTCTTGAACCAACGCGTTCAAGAGTTCTTCGGTATGGTTTATCGATTCACGTATCTCGTCAAACGCCTCATCCAGAGCTTTTTCGATCTCGAGTGCAGGAGATCCACGTAATGTCTCCTGTATTTCAAGCTCGTCTTGCTTGAATTGCGAAAGGTTGGCGCGCAAGCCCTCTAATCGAAGAGATATCTGTGAGATATGGTGTCGGCGGCGCTGAACCATGATGCTTCTCCTGTTGAGCTCCCATACCTGTTTAGAACGCTGTCTGCAAAGAGATGTTCGCATTTCCTGACCAAAGGATTCGGTCTCGGTAAAAGTCCTTTAGAGAGAACTCTACGACACCATTCGTCGCCTATTAAAACGTGGTGCAGGATACGGCTCAAGGATTGCTAAGTACGCCCGTAGCGGCCCCAGGACGACATTATTCTGACGCGGCAGCAATCAACATTAACGCTTAAGGACTCCAGCGATACGCCTGGTCAGTCACCGGAGATGTAACGTGTCAACTCTCAATGAAATCGCAGCGAACCACGCGAGAATGGCTAAGGCAAACGAAGAAGAGTCGACCGGGCTGAGTGAGCGACACCTTCAAATAGTGGGCAGCTTTGAAATCCCCGCCATCGATGCACAACAGCACATTCCACTGCACCTGATCGCCGGGGTGCAGGACAACCACTTCGAACAGGCAACTGGCTACTTGCTCTGACAGCGTTTGATCTCAATACCGGGTTGGTTCGTCATCGGCTTGTCGCAGGCCACGCAGAAAAATTGATATTTTGAACGGTGTGCGAGCAAAACGTACGGTGAGCTGATCGGGATATCCGGGAGGGTGTCATGGCCGCTGTTAGCGATACGCTGAAGCTGTTTCTCGCGGGCGACGTCATGACCGCCCGCGGCATCGATTCGGTACTGCCGCATCCTGGCGATCCGCGGCTTTACGAAGCTTACGTCAAGCATGCCGGCGATTACGTCCGTCTGGCAGAAAGGCTCAATGGCCCGATTCCCCGCCCGGTCGATTTCGCCTATGTCTGGGGCACCGCGCTGGATGAGTTCGAACTTCACCAGCCACACGCACGCATCATCAATCTGGAAACTGCGGTGTCCCGCCGCGGACGACCGGAGCCAAAAGGCATCAATTACCGCATGAGCCCGGAGAACTTCCCGGTCATCAGAGCAGCCGGCATCGACTGCTGCATGCTGGCCAACAATCATGTGCTGGACTGGGGGGAAGCCGGTCTGGCCGATACGCTAGACACCCTGTCGAGCAACGGTATGCGCAGCGCCGGCGCCGGGCGTAACCGGCAAACTGCCGAAGCGCCTGCCGTGCTGCCGCAGCCAGGCGGAGGGCGTTTGCTGGTGTTTGGCCTCGGTGCACCCGACTGTGGCATCCCACCGGACTGGGCCGCCACGGACAAGCGCGCAGGCGTTGCGCGGCTGGAGGACCTGTCGATGCAAAGCCTGGACCTTGTGGCCAAACGGATTCTTGCGGGCAAAAACCCGGGAGACCGAGTGGTCGCCTCCATTCACTGGGGCGGTAACTGGGGCTTCGATATCCCGCGGGAGCAGGTCCGGTTCGCCCATGCGTTGATCGACGAGGCCGGAGTCGACGTGGTGCACGGGCATTCCTCGCACCACATCAAGGGTATCGAGGTGTACCGCGAACGCCTGATTCTCTATGGCTGCGGTGATCTCCTGAACGATTACGAAGGTATCGAGAACCACGCAGACTTTCGTGGCGACCTGGGGCTTCTGTACTTTGCCGCCCTGGACCCAAGCGGGTGCCTGCAATCGCTGGACCTGATCCCCATCCACCTTCATCGCTTTCGCATCTGTCGCGCCGAAGGGGATGACCGTCAATGGCTGCACGACACCCTTTCTCGCGAATGCGCACGCTTGGGCAGCCGCATCCAGCCAGGCGCGAAAAATGTCTTCACGTTGTGTTGGTAGGAATTGAGATTGGCGAGACGTTATCAGCAACGCATTTCCCTGTACGAATCCCAGTAACGCCCTGCCTCACTCGAATGGTAGCCAACCCGCTGGATTCAACTGGATAACCTACGGGATCTCAACCGTCAGGGCTCTGACGCCCAGATAACGTTCAAGCTATTGATAACCGGACACCGGTCAGGGTTGATCTCGCGTTCGCGATGAAGCCAGACCCTGGTTCGCTCGACATCGAATTTTCGCTCGTTCCGTTCCCTCATAACGATGCCGGATATGCCGAAATGCCCGCACTCAGGACAAATCAGTTCAATGCCATCCATTGCGGATTCAATATGTCGCGCGTCTTGCGAGCAGATCAAACACCACATGAGCCACTCCCGAGCACCTGTCAGTTTCCACGACCAAGCAATCTAGCCGCCAACTCATGCCCCACCGCCGGGCATCATCGAACATCTTCCAGGCGCTGACTTCTCGCCTACCCTCACGGTGCAGGTTGTCAATTAATAGACCATTTCCAACCGTCACGCTACCTCGACAAAAAATTCCTTTTACCCAGAGAAAAACCGGCAGCCTGAACTCGATCAGACGGTTTTGAATACCCTCGACGGGTATCGATCAAGTGACCGCCGGCCTCGCCTTTTGTCGCAAGTCGATTGACTGAGGGGAGCCTTTGGAGCCCAGTACTCAACGGGCCAGACCAGATCATACGAAGAAAAAATCATGTCGAAAATAACGGTGATATCCGGTGACTTTCTGGCAGGCGATGCCGAATTTCAATCTGGATCTTTCACTCTGAAATCCGCACTGAAACCTTCTCTCGAACTAAAGATTCCCCTGTCAAATCTGGAAACGCTGGAAACAGCAACCGAAGAAGTCGTCAACAAGAAAGGCAGCGTCATTCGATGGAGTCTGGCGGGAGCATTGCTTCTAGGGCCAATCGGGCTAGTGGCGGGCTGGTTACTATGCGATACAGAAAGGGAAATAACGTTCTATGCAAAATTCAAGGATGGCCGCTGCTTACTGGCCACTACCGATAAAGGTACTTACTCAAAGATCTCTGCTTCTCCCCTCAAGTAACCCCCTCCCCTCAAAGTCAGCCGCTATAGCGGCAAGTGTTCGCCCTGACCAGCAGCTGGCCACTCAGCACGTTTCCTGAAGCATCTGGCAGGGCGAACAGGTAAACCTTACGCGCTCCATAACACCGCGTCCTCAAGCCAATTCTGAACAATTCACAACTGAACAGACACGCTCTGCCGACTGTCAGCATCCATCCGCCCCAAAACCAACAAAGCCCAGCACTGGGCTGGGCTTTTTCACTCCGTTGAGCTTATCTTTTCGGAGGTTTTTTGTGGCTGTCCAATCGACCGCTCTCCAGCAAATCCTTGTACTTCAACGCCTCAGCTTCACTGTGATAGACGCCGACCAGAACATCTCCCTGAAAGACATCCCACATCCTGATTCCCGCGCTACTTGATTCATGAGACATGTGATGCTCATCGCGCTCTTTGATGGTAATGACCATTTGCACATCCTCTGGATTGAGGCAGGTAAGGTATTTTTTACTCCTGTCATCTCCAAGATTCCATACCGAAAGCCTTCACCTCTCTCTGACGCTCCTGGGAGGGAGTGATTGCGGGGCAATCACGCTGTCGTTATTTGACCGCCTGCACATTTGGCAATAAGCAAGATGGGCATATGGCAAAAACGAATACCCACGCTAAAAATACCTCAACGGTATAAAAAAAATAGAATACGCTAACTATTGATACCCACGTCGAATGGCAGGATTTCATGTTGACAAGGAAGGCTTCTTTTTTTTCCGCTGAGTGGACCGATGCCAAACTCAAAGTCGGACACGTCATCCTCTTTGTGGCCATCGTATGCATCTCGCTGATAGCAATCAGTACATGGGGAATCTTCAACTCCCTGGAGTACCATTTGCACGACAAGGAAACCGAGATGTCAAATCTCTCGAAGACTTTATCGTCCAATATCGAGGCAACCCTTACGCAGGCTGACACAGTACTTATAGGGGTCAAGGAACGACTGGAAACAGAAGGCAGCAACGCAGAAAACTTAAACAAACTGGAAGAGTTACTTAAAATACAACAAAAACGCCTGCCTCAAATACATGGCTTTTTTATCTATGATGAACAGGGACGCTGGCTACTCAATTCAAACGGTGTCATACCCGCAGGCGCCAACAACTCGGACCGTGACTATTTCATTTATCATCGCGACCATACGGACCTGGGACCTTATCTTGGCCCTTCCATACGCAGTCGCTCAACCAATGAATGGATCATGACGGTATCGCGCCGAATCAACCATCCAGACGGGAGTTTTGCCGGCGTTGCACTCGCTACCATTTACCTAAACTACTTCCTCAACCTTTACGAAGGTGTCGACACCGGAACGAATGGCCTCATCAATCTGGTGACCTCCAGCGGTAACATTGTGGTGCGCAAGCCATTTCGCGACCAGGACATCGGCATTAACATATCAAAAGGCGAAGTGTTCGCCCTGTTAAAGCCTGACGTGAACTCCGGCACGGCGACCATAAAATCGTTTATCGACGGTGTCGAGCGGGTCATAGGTTTTAGACGCATTAATGGGTACCCCCTTGTCGTCGTCGCCGAATTTGATCGAAATGAAGTACTGGCGGACTGGCGGAGCGAATCCCTCGCCAGCCTGATCATTTCCTCCATATTATTAATAATTCTCAGCTTTATTGGTTATCGACTCATCAAGCTCATGGGTCAGCAAATTCAAGCGCAAAGAGAATTGCAAGCCTCTCAGAAAGACTACATTGAAGCCAATAAGATTCTTGGTTTGATGGCCCTCGAAGATGGACTGACACGGCTGGCCAACCGACGCCACTTTGATTTCTTCATAGAAGCTGAAGTTGCCAGGAAAAAACGCAAGAAACTGGACGGCACTGCACTGATCATGATCGACGTTGACCTCTTCAAGAGCTACAACGACCTCTACGGCCACGTACAGGGTGATGAGTGCCTGAAGGCCGTGGGCGCAATAATCAGAAAGCATGTAAGCCGAACCGGTGATCTCGCCGCCCGGTACGGCGGGGAAGAGTTTGCCGTTGTACTGTCAAACACCGATTATGTCGGGGCTTTCCTGCTGGCCGAAAAAATCCGACTCGATTTGGAGCACGCTAAAATACAACACAGCGACTCTCCACTAGGGGTGGTCACGATCAGTATTGGCATTAGTTCACTCTCCGAACGGGAAGTCGATACGGTAGAGAGCTTGGTGGATATCGCCGACAAAGCGCTATACATCGCCAAGTCCAGCGGGAGAAACAGGACCGTCATTTCAAATTAGCAAGGATGACAGACAGCAGTAAAAAAACAGCCAAGCAGTAGTTGGCTGCTTCGTCACATCAAAGCAAGAACCCCCATCTAATCCGACGCTACCGATTCTCTGGAACGATTTGGCCGGCTGGCCGACCGCTCTTCGGCGTCGCGATGCAATAAGGAAACGTTGTAATCGTAGGTCGATATCAAGGGCACTGGCTCATCATTTCGAGCCATCTCAAGCCATCGCCTTGTGCGTTCAAGGTCAAAGGATTCGTGCTTCAACATCATTTTCGCAACAAGATTGGCCGAGACTTTGAAGTGTCCACAACCGGCTGAGCATTTGACCTCTGAGCAGTCTCCCGGCGCGTGAACAGTCTTGGCGGCAGCCTGACAAATTAAGCACTTCATATGAGATCTCCCTATCGATGACTTCTCAACTGTAGCCGATCCCCGGCCGAAAACGAGAAAAGCCCTGCAAGCGCAAACCTGCAGGGCTTCTCGGTCAGACTGACCTTCTCATCAAGCCGGGCAACCAATGGCTTCCCGGCTTTTTGAATGCGTTGTGCTTATCGGATTTTGTCAGTGGTCGAAGTCACTGCCTTACTCAAACCTTTTGCATTGTGATCACCGGGCGTTGTCGCCGAGATAGCCGTCGCTTTCGTCACCCCTCGCGTTGTTTTCGAGTGCGCAATACCCGAAGTCACTGCCCCATGACCACGATGGCTATCGCGATCACGTCCAAGGTGGTCATCACGGTCACGTCCAACGTGGTCATCGCGATCACGTCCAAGGTGTTTACCGCTCAATCCACGGTCTCGAACAGCCCGGCCGTCGTGATCGGTTTCCTGGCCTTCAGCGCGACCATTGCTCTTGGCGCCCGCAGAGTGACCTTCACCCGCATGAGCACCACCGCCACCGCTGCCGCCATTTCCGCCACCACCACCATTTCCACCACCATTACCGCCGCCATTACCGCCGCCGTGACCACCACCTTCTTTGGCATAGGCCGTACCCATTACAGACAACCCGGCGGGGAGCAGAGGCGCGGCAGCAAGCATCAATACACACGACATAACTGCGGCTAGCTTCTTGTTTTTCAAAGGCATGATAGATTCCATAGTGGTTCGTTTTTTACAAATTGTCTGACAAAAGCACTTGCTTGTAGTTCAGAACAGACGACGAACGGATCCATGCCCCTGCATTGATGGAATCAGCTGCACTGGCAGCCGATCCCTTCTTGTTAGCCAGCCGCACAAACAGGACGATGCGAACATTGACTCAACGGCACCCTGCCTACTGATCGAGAGCGCCGTTTAAAACCTCATAAATGATCCCGGTAGTAATAGCGACAAGAATCAAATCAGTCCCGGCCTGCTGCCATTCATAACCATCGTAGTGAGGCAATCTGCCGATCAGCCGGCCATCCAGTTTTTTGGCGATACCGGGAGGCAGGGGTTTTCCGCGGGCGAGGTTTTTCTGAATACCGGGAGGCAATGCCGGACCTGGTCTCCAGTAGTCGCGGTAACCACCGATGATGCCGAGTACACCGCCACGGTCGATGCTCGGCCCTTGGTCCCAGTTTCTGTCATCGTACGGTTTTTTGCCCTTGCCATGACCTCCCTGGTTTCCATGGCCCTGGCCGCCGCCATTACCCGGGTCGGCAAAAGCTGTCGCAGAACCCGTGACAAGGGCGAGGCAGGTAACAGCTGCAATCAGCGAGCGCGATCTGAACATGTCCGTTCTCTCAGATAAGGGTTATCCCCTGCACTGTAGACGGTATTGGAGGGTTTAGTTCCTGTCTCTGGCCAAGCTGATCAGAGTCGTGCATTGCGGCTCGCGGATGGCCGTCGACCACCCGCGAGCCAGCACCATCAGGCCAGCAACTTGCGTTCGTCTTTACCGTACTTGAGCGATTTTTCGTCCGGAATCATCAGACCGGTATGCTCGTCGCGTCCTTGCAGGATGAAACGGGCGTCCGGCTTACCCAATTGGGTGGCAGCCTGCTGGCTGTCGGCACCAATCTCGCCTTTCTTCATGCGGTTGACGATCACGCCCACCGCCGTATCGTTGAAGTCGCGCAGCATCCATGCATCACCGTCGCTGTCACCGGCCACCAGCACCGGGCCGTAGCCCTTCTGTTTCACCAGTACATTCTTGATGCCGACGGTCTTGCCCGGCCCGTAATTGAAGTGCCAGTCCGGTTGATAGCGACTGGTGTACTTGCCGTTTTCCATCGCCATGCGCAGGCCGATCACGTTCTCGGGCGGTACGCCGTAGCCGTAGTTGGGGTGGCCGGCGAACACCCGCACCACGTCGTCGATCGAGGCGGTGCTGACGTAGACGTCGATACCGTTGGCGCGCAACGTGTGCATCAGGCCGCGGATTTCCTCATGGATGCGAATGCCATGGAAGTGCGTGTCCGCCACTACCCCTACCTTGCCCGGCAACGTACGTGAACTCTCGTACTTGACCTTGCGCAGCGCGTCGCCCATGGCGTAGTTGTTGGAGGCCTCGGCCATCGCCTGCAATTCGGCCGTGGTCATGTTCTTGTAGAAGTACAGAATCCACTTGTAGCCGATTTCCACCGGGTAGCTGTCGCAGATCGCGTCGTACATGAAGTAGAGCTTGGCGAGAAAGTCCTTGTACTGCTCGCTGGCCTGGATCTCTTCCAGGCTTTTGTCGCCAGCAAGTCCCTTGTAGTTGGCGTGCAACCAGCGGTAGTCAGCTTCCACATCGCTGGAGATGTCTTCCATGGTGACCGGTTTACCGTCCACCGTGGTGTAGTCCTTCATGAACGCGCCATTCGGCACGTCCTGGCGCAGCACGGCGGCGAACTCATCGGGCGTCAGCTTGTACTGCAAATGATTGATCTGATAGACCAACAGCGCTTCTTCACAGTCATTCATGATGCAGGTGTTGTCCCAGTCGAACACCGCGTACGGGCGTTGGTCAGGACGGTAAGACGCGCTTTTGACGCCGTGCCGGTCAATGACCGCCTGCAGGCGCTGGGTGTTCAGTGGTGACCAGCGTGCCGGATCCAGCGCGCTCGGTGTGGCCGCGGGCGTGGCGGCTTGCGTTATACGGGAGGACAACAACAGCGGGGTTACGACGGAAACAGTAGCGAGGGTGTTCAGAAACTGGCGACGCTGCATGGTATAGCTCCTACTTCTAGACGATAGGTTACAACCGAGGCGATGGCGAAAGCGTGTTTCGAAAAATAGGGACGAGGGGAAAAACCGTCCCGCGACGAGGCTAACTTCAAATACACAAAAACACAATATTGCCACAATATTACATTTTGATGATTTGCAGACCGCGCCCGAGCCAGGCTAAAGGAGGCCGGGGCGAACTTGACAGTGACCGACGCCCCTCCACAATGCATGCTCGGAAAGCGACTCAAACAGCAGGGACACCAGGCATGTGGCAAGAAGAGCGTTACCAGCGAATCCGCGCACTGCTATCGACCTTGCAGCGCGTCACCACCGACCGCATCGTCACGGAGCTGAATGTTTCACGCGAGACCGTGCGGCGCGATCTGGTCGCCCTGGAAGACCTTGGGGAGTTGAAGCGGATACACGGCGGCGCCATTCGCGTCGAAGACGAGGCGCCCATCGCCGAGCGGGCGCACAGCAATGTCAAATTCAAGCGTGACCTCGCGCGGGCAGCGGTCGGCCTGCTGTCGCACGGACAGACCGTGTTTATCGACGCGGGCACCACCACTGTCATTCTCGCCGAAGAGCTGGCCAAGCTGGGCGGGCTGACCGTGATCACCAACTCGTTCAACGTGGCGCTGCAACTGCGTAATCCCGCCACCTCGGGCGACCAGCACAACGAGGTGATCGTGCTCGGCGGTTCGCTCGACGACCGTGCTCCCGCTACGGTTGGCGGCACCACGGTGGCGGAGATTGGCCGCTATCGGGCCGACCTCGCGCTGTTGTCGCCCGTGGGCATCGACGCCCAGCGCGGTGCCAGCAACTACGACCACCGTGAGGCCGAAGTGGCCCGCGCCATGACCGAGCATGCCGAGCGCGTGGTCATCCTCGCCGACTACAGCAAGATCGGCGTGGAGAGCCGTGTAGCCTTTTGTCCGCCAGAGCGCATCGACGTGCTCATCACCAACCACAAGGCCAGCACCGAAGCAGCGTTCGCTGCATTGAACGCCAAGCTGAAACACATCATCCTGGCGTAGCTCACATCAGTGAGGCTTCTCTACTGTAAGCGTGATGACGGACCTGGCTCGGTGCCCCGCAAGCCGGCTGCAGAAAGCCGAGTAAGGCCTGCCGTGTGTCATGCCAGGCCGCCGGGTGTTCCATATCGAGGAAGTGCCCGGCGTTCTTGATGGTGTGGAACCGGGACTGACGGGCATGAGCGGCAAAAAGCCGGGCGTCCTCCACCGAGGTGTATTCATCCCATTCGCCGTTGACGAACAACATCGGGACTTCGATCGCGTCGGCACAGACCGAGTAGCAGTGGATGTCCTGGGTCAGGATCTCGTTGACGTGGAAATGCATCTGCCGGTATTCGTGTTCGGCCAGGCTGCTGACATGCCGGTGATTGAAACGCTTGAACAACGATGGCAGGTGCTTGCCGATGGTGCTGTTGATCAAGTGCCCGACATTGGGCCGATCACAGGCCTGGAGAAAGTTCAGGCCGCTCTCCAGGTAATCGCGCATCGGCGTATTGATCCGCGCTGCAAATGAATTGATCACCGCCTTCTCGATTCGACGCGGCCGCTGGGCCAGCGCCAGCAAGGTAGCCGCGCCGCCCCAGGAAAAGGACAGCACATGGTGCACGGAAAAGTGTTCGATCAATTCCAGCAGGATCTGCGCCTCGTCTTCCTTTCGGATCGGTTGGCCATGAAGGTTGTGCTCTCTCGACTGACCGGCGTAAGGCTGGTCGTACAGCACCACATTGAATCGCGGCTGCAGGTAACGCACCGTTTGAGCAAAGGATGCGGTAGTTGCCAGCGAGCCGTTGACCAGAATGATGGTTTTGTCAGCGGCGGCGTTGAGATAGTGCTCGGTATAAACCTTGTACTTCTTGCAAATCTCGACGATGGCAGTTTTCGGCATCATGTCATTTTCTTCCCTGAACAAATTTAACTAAGCGCACAGCGTGAGCGACTTCCCGGACGGCCTTTGTGACTGACAAGTCACTGACTGACCGGAGGTTCAGAGTTAAGCAGGGATTTTCCCGTCTGCAAGAGCCCGAACGAGTTATTTCGTTGCCCCGTGGCACACGATGATCCGACTCGCAGTCCCGGGCTCTGAAACCCGATGTAGAGGCCTCCCCCGGGTTCGCTGCCATCGCTTAACACCTGCACCTATGGGAAGATGCTTGCCGCCTTGAGTCGGCGATGAGTTGAGTCGACCCTCTACTTCCAATGCCTGAACTATCGATCATGAACCGGACCACACGCGTATCGAGCACCTGGACCACGGCCCTTTGCAGGCTGTGTCTGTCGGTATCGCTGCTGATGACCTATAACGCGTGCGGTGCACCATTACCGGTTGAACTGTTTATCCCCGATGCGCCCCCCTTGACATTTGTCGATGATCCCAAAGGTCACGGAATCGTCGGAGACGCGGTCCTGATGGCCATTGCCAACGCCGGCTATGCCGCTGATGTACAGGCGCTGCCTTGGGCCAGAGCGCAAAAACACGTCAATGAGAAGCAGGACATCCTGATAGCCCCGTTGTCACGTACGCCAGAACGTGAGGAGCACTTCAGCTGGATCGCTCCCATCATGTCCATGGAGCGAGCCTTTTTCAGTCTTGACCGGCCAGTGAGCAGCTTCGCTGAAGCCAGGAAAACCTACCGCGTGATCGGTGTAGGTCTGGGCAGCGCACAAGAGGAAATCCTGCGCGCGCAGGGCTTCGACAACCGACAGATCTACCCGCTGACCATTGGCGACAACCCCGCGCAAATGCTCTTGAGAGGACGCATCGATGCCTGGTTCAACGGTGTCCCGGAGACTCAATACATTTGGCCGAAGGTGTCTCGACGCACGCTGCTGATGAGTCCCGTCATGAACAGAACAGATCTCTATCTGGCCTGCTCGAAACAATGTTCCCCTCAACAGGTACAAAGCTTGCGCAAAGCGATTGAAACGCTTCGCCGTGACGGCACCCTGGCACGAATACATAAGGGCTATTTGTCGCAATAAGCGCTGTTTCAAATACATGCAGCGCGGTCTTGAGTCTCTCCGGTACCGGACTACGCTTCGCTGATGGTCGCCGTCACCTTTGCCGGTGGTCTGCAACTGATCGGCGTCGGTTGCGCCGGGTCTATACCGTCCAGGACTGAACCATGGATCTCAAGGAAATCGACATTCTCGGTTCAAGCATCGGTCAGCATTGGTATTACTGTTCAAAAGCTGCGGCGATGACTTGTCTGCTGGGTGATACCCCCGTCAAAAGGATTCTCGACATTGGCGCTGGCTCCGGCTTTTTCACCCAGCATCTGCTGGCCCGGACAACCGCCACCGAGGCCTGGTGCGTGGATATCAGCTATGAGGCGGACTCGGACACCACAACCGCCGGTAAACCGCTGCACTACCGTCGTTCGATTGATTCGGTGGACACTGATCTGGTGCTGTTGATGGACGTGCTGGAGCATGTCGATGACGATGTCGGATTGCTCAAGGCCTATGTCGATAAAGTCCCGTCCGGCAGCCGTTTCCTGATGACGGTGCCGGCGTTCCGGTTTCTCTGGAGCGGGCACGACGAGTTCCTCGAACACAAGCGTCGCTACACCTTGCCGCAACTGGAAACGGTGGCCAGGGACGCCGGCTTGACGGTGATGCAAGGGGTCTATTACTTCGGCCTGGTGTTCCCGATTGCGGCGACCCTGAGGTTGCTGCCAACAGGCGCACAACCTTCGCCGCCACGCTCGCAACTCAAGCGCCATCATCCGCTGGTCAATACCCTGCTGAAGACGCTGTGCACCCTCGAACTTCCGTTCATGCGCGTAAACCGTCTGGCCGGTCTGACCGTGTTTTGTCTGGCTCGCAAGCCGTGACCTCAGCTGAACAGTCAGCGTTGGTCAACGGCGTGGCATTCAGCAAAGTGGTCCCTTGAAGATCAAGAGCGACCCACCGAACCCGAGACCGGCAGATTTCCGAGCAGGTTGAGTCCGGTGATCTTCACAAAAGTCTCATAGTCCACCGGCTTCTCAATGCGGGTTTCCGCGTTAGGTAGCACATAAGCCCAGGCACGTTTGGACGAAGCGTCGTACACCAGTTTGAACAGGCGGTTTGGCACCCAGACCTTGTTGTCGCCAATGGTGGTATGACCTGCATCAAAGAGCGGGCCGGTGAAGACAAAGACATTGCCATCGGCGCGCTTCGCGAACTTCCTGACATCAGACTCGACCTTGCTCCAGATCTTGCGGTTATTGGTCGGGTCTTGCGGCACCATGTTCGACAGTGCAAAGGTCTGGGCCATTGCATGCGGATTCGGGGCATCGGCGGCCGGGGACTGATGGCCACGATCCACGGCCGGATGCTGGCCGCGGTAGTCGCTCAACTCTGCCCGCCCGTCCTTGGGAATACGCGGATCAGGATAGAACTGATTGGTTCGCTCCTCTCCCTTGGCATCCGCCAACTGGGCTGAATTCAGACGCTCAACCACAACCAATGGCGTCTTGCTGGTTTGCGAATATAGCACCGCGAAGTTGTCGGAACACAGGGCCAATGGCTTCATCGTTGCAGGCACAGTGGCCATGCTGATCGGCCTGGCTGCCGGGAACAGGTCTGCGCACCCATCAAACGATGCCTGTTGCTGCTTGCTTGAATACAGCTCGATCGCCGCGCTCTGGCTGATCGAGCCTGAACGGTGCCCCTGCTCCTCATGCTGGCTGGACGGCTTGAGGAAATCCAGCAGGTTGCGAGCTTCTGCCGTACCGGTCGAGAACAAAACAAGGGCCGACAGCCCCACTGCTATTTTGCGTAGGTTCATGCTTGGAATCTTTGAATTGGATTAAGGGAGGATACTGGCGGCAAAGCCCTGAAATCGTCGGCACGAAAAAAGAGGCCAATGCCTCTTTTTTAATGCGGACAACATAATAACCAGACTCGCAGCTAGCGTCTGACCTATTGAAATCAAAGGAGTTTCTTTTACTCCAAAAACAAGAGTGGGCATGATCCGCAAAGACGTGATCGACGACACTAAAAGCTCGGGAAACCCTCCCGGGACTTTTTCGTTTCTGCGTCGCTTTTGCATTTCTGTGCGACAGATCTCACTTAAGGGACTCCCGTACCACTTCCTCATGGTGTTAGTTTGGAAATGTTTCTGTCTCATCGATCAGAAATTTCTCACAAACCACCTGCAAAGGAATGCCACCAGCAATGGACTTCTCACTCAAGCACCTGGCCGCGACAACGTTGATGCTGGCCAGCCTTTCGGCGTTCACCACGTCAGCTCACGCCAACATCACACCGCTACAGAGCGCGACTATCCTCAAGACTTTCAGTGACGCATCGGTCACGGACTTCAGGCAGTTCCTGGGCAGCCTGGCCAACAGCGACCTCGCCAAAACCGCCGACTTCGGCCCGGCAATCAATGCTTTCCAGGGCAACAAGCCCCTTTCTCCTGAACAGCAGAACGAGATCCATCGCCTGCTTGGCATCTACGCACGGGTGAAATACGGTAACGCTGCCACCGAGACTCTGCGCGAACTGGTGGCAATCCCGACCTTCCGCGTGGAGGGCGTTGCCCAGCACGATAATCCCGAATTCATCAAGATCGCCGACAAGCTCAAGGGCCTGGCCGAGGCTTTCAACCTGAACTTTCGCAACATCGACAACCGCGTCTATGAAATCTCCCTCGAAGGTGCTGGCGATGAAGTCGTGGGCATTCACGCACATGCCGACGTAGTCCCCGTGACTCCAGAGAACTGGGTCCTGAAAGACGGCACCCGACTCGATCCGTTCAAGGTCACCCAGGTCGGCGACCGCATGTACGGCCGGGGCACCGAGGATGACAAGAACGGCATCGTGGTGGCGCTCTATGCCATGAAGATCATCAAGGAAGAAAAGCTGCCGCTGGCGAGGAATTTCAAGCTGCTGGTAGATACCACCGAGGAAACCACCGGCGACGCCATCCCCTATTACTTCGAGCACAACCCGACACCCGACTACAACCTGGCGCTGGATGGCGGCTATCCAGTGGTGATTGCCGAGAAAGGCTACGGCACCGTCATGGCCAGTTTTGCCCGGCGTGCAGCAGAGGGCAAAGGCGCCGAAATCACGTCCATGACGGGCGGCCTGGCCACCAACCAGATTCCGTCGACCTCGGTCGCCACCGTTGTGGGTGACAAGCCTGCCGAATTGGCCGCCAGCTTGCAGAAGGCCGGCACTGATTATGCCAAGCGCAATGGCGGCAACTTCGAGGTGACCGCCAAGGTCGTCGGCAAGGACGTCAAGCTGACGGTCACCGGCGTTTCCGCCCACTCCTCCGAGCCCGAGTCAGGCGTCAACCCGGTGGCAAGGATGCTGGGCTTGATCAACAACCTCGACGGTAAGGTTGCGCTCAAGCACAACCACATTACCGACGCCGCCCGCTACGCCGCCGACAACTGGGGCCTGGACTACCTGGGTGGCAAATTGGGGGTCGGTTTTACCGATGCCTTCATGGGACCGCTGACCACTTCCCTGACCTATGTCGGGATGGATGACAAAGCCTTCAAACTCGCGGTCAACCTGCGCGTGCCGGTCGGTAAATCCCCGGAGACGCTCAAAACCGAAATCGCCGATAAGCTTGGCGCCTGGAGCAAGCAGACCCAGATTGCCGTGGTCTTCAACTACTCGATCGCCGAGCCGATGCACCGCAACCCCGAGGGTGAATGGGTCAAGGCCCTGCTGGCCGTGGCCAGTGAAAACCTTGGCATGGAACACAAGTTCGGCACCTCCGCCGGCGCCACCTCGGTCCATGAACTGCCCAATGGTGTGCAGTTCGGCCTGGCCAGGCCCGAGGTCAAGTACACCGGCCACACCGACAATGAATTCAAGACTGTCGACCAGTTCCTGCTGGACCTGCAGATCGTGACCGAGATGCTGGGGCGCGTCGGGCAGTTGCCGAAGCTCTGATCTGCCTTTCGGACCCGCTATTCTGGCGGGTCCATTTCCTTGATTGTCTTGAATCCGTTTAGAGGATTATGGAACGAAAGAAGGGCCTTTCAGCTGTCTGGGCCTCTTTCGCTGCTCCGGTCTATTCGGCGACCAGCAACGCAGTAGAAATACTGCCCCCGCACCCGGCTGCCTGAGCTCGCTCAGGTTCAGCGCGACGCGTTGACGGTTAAATCCCGGGCGACTTTGAGCACCGGCGGCCGGCCCTCATTCACAAACGGAATATGCGGCGCCGCTCCTTCACCTATTCATCCCGATTCCCCCTCCCAAGTAGCCTGAAACTCCTATCTCGCGTGGGAGTTTCGGCCGATGCGCAATCTCCGGCGCTTATCCATAGTTGCGGTTATAGGTCAACGGTCAGGCCTCGATGACCGCAATTGCTCAGGAGAGAGTCATGGCTAATCGCGAGCATCCATCATCGCCAACGAGCGATACGGACCCCCAATACACTCCAATCGTCACCTCCGACCTGAAAGACTACGCGCCCGGCAGTACCGCAACCGTCACGGCTAGCGGCTTCGCCCCCGGCAGCACAGTGGAATTTCAAGTGGAGCACGCCACCGGCCCCGGCGCCGATAATGTGTGGGGCACGCCCGATGACGTGCTCGATACTGACACTGGCGAGGGGCACGACCCCTGGTACGTGACCGACGGCGGCGTCGGCGATCTCGACGGTAAAGTCAACGGCAGCATCACGACCTCCTGGTACGTGAATCCCGACGACTCGGCAGGCGCGACGTTTCTGCTCACCGCGACCTCTGCGGGCGCCGATGGTGTGTTCGGCACCAGTGACGACTCTGTGGCGACAACGTCGTTTACCGACAGCTCTCTGAGCGTTGTCGCAACTGGAGTGAACGTTACGCAGGACGAAACGGCCGGGTTGCAGAACAGCACCGCCACTCCAAGCCCTGCGGAAGACGCTAATGACAATGACATTCTGGTGACGGCCCTGCCCTCGACCTTCTCGACCCGTTTGACCGCACTTGGGGCAGGCGCCCCAATGGGTGCGGCCTTGAGTGGCTATACCGGAGCCGCGGGCGACACGGGCAGCAATGCATTCACCATCACCGCTGCGCCCGGAGCAATCATTACCGACATCAGCTTCGTCGACAGTTCTGGCGCGGCGCTTAATGGCCTGGACAGCGGACTGAGTACCCTCGATGGCACCAGCATCCTTCTCTACACGGATACGAACAACAACATCGTTTTGGGCCGAGCCGGGGGACCAACCGGCGCGATCGTGTTCGCTGCCTATATTGAAGAAAGCGGATCGCCGGTCACGGGCGGCAAGATCTGGACCGTGGAATTCCAACCGCTCAAGCATCCGGATATTACGAACCCCGACGATTCGGTGAATCTGCTGAACAAGGTCTTCATCGGCGCCAGCCAAGACTCGAATTTCAGCCTGGATGGGGCGCCGTCGGGCCAGCAGTTGTTCCTGATGTTCACCACCCCGGGCGCAACGGCCGATGCGAACGGCCGGATTCCTGGTGTATCGATCGTCGTCACCGGCAAGGATCCACTGGATCAGTCGGCCAGCAGCGCTGCCATCACCAGTGCTGACACGGTCAACAGCAGCCAGGGCGGCGGCAGTACGACCCTGGGCACCAACAACCAGGCGATCACCGAACAGGAAGGCCTGCGCTTCAGCTTCGTCAGCGGTGCCAAGGCGGACTTCACGATCCCCAACCTGAGCCCGGGCGAAGCAGGTGTCGAAGCGAACATCGACTTCAACCAGTACTTCGGTGCCCGCTCCGCGACCTTCAAGATCGTGCAGGAGACGGGCGGCACGACCGCGAAAATACTGCTCGCCGCCTTCAAGAACGCCGACAACGTCAACGGGTCACAGAGCGGCGTCAACTTCATCAACAGCTACGCCGACGACAGCTCCGAAAAGGTCGCGATCACTAACGGCAGCGTCACCGTGAAGACGTTCGCCGGCGTCACCATCAGCAGCGCCGTCATCACCTACAACGCCGACGGCACAGTGCTGGTCACCGGCGTTCCGACCGACTCGCAGATCACCTACGGCACGTCGACCGACCACAACCGCGTACTGATCGAAAACGCCGGATTGCTGACCGACAAGAACGGTGACAAGACGCACGCCGACTTCGACATCGGCGGCTTCCAGGTGCTGCAGAGCAGCGCGGCAACTGCCGAAATCGGCTCCAAGATAGCCTTCGAAGACGACGGGCCGAGCATCAGCACCACCGGCACCGAGCCGACGCTGACGGTGGACGAGTCAAACCTGGCCATCAATGCCACGCAGAACTTTGCCGCCAACTTCAGTTCGGCGTATGGCGCTGACGGCGCCGGCACACTGACCTATGCACTGGGCGTGGTAGCCGGGGCCTCCGGGCTCACGGACACGGCCACCGGTGAAGCGGTGAACCTGTCGCTCAACGGCACCGTGGTGGAAGGCCGCACAGCCACGACCAACCTGCTGGTGTTCACGGTCAGCGTGGCCGCCAATGGCGACGTCACCCTCGACCAGCTCCGCGCAATCGTGCATCCCGACACCACCAATCCTGACGATTCGAAGAGCCTGAGCTCGGACAATCTGGTCACGCTGACGGCGACCAAGACCGATGGGGACGGCGACAGCGCTCATGCCACCCTCAACATCGGACAGAACCTGGTGTTCAAGGACGATGGGCCAAGCATCAGCACCACCGGTACCGAGCCGACGCTGACGGTGGACGAGACAAACCTGGCCATCAACGCCACGCAGAACTTTGCCGCCAACTTCAACTCGGCGTATGGCGCTGACGGCGCCGGCACACTGACCTATGCGCTGGGCGTGGTAGCCGGAGGCTCCGGGCTCACGGACACGGCCACCGGTGAAGCGGTGAACCTGTCGCTCAACGGCACCGTGGTGGAAGGTCGTACGGCCACGACCAACCTGCTGGTGTTCACGGTCAGCGTGGCTGCCAATGGCGACGTCACCCTCGACCAGCTCCGCGCAATCGTACATCCCGACACCACCAATCCTGACGATTCGAAGAGTCTGAGCTCGGACAATCTGGTCACGCTGACGGCGACAACGACCGACAAGGATGGCGACAGCGCTCATGCGACCCTCAACATCGGACAGAACCTGGTGTTCAAGGACGATGGACCAAGCATCAGCACCACCGGTACCGAACCAACGCTGACGGTGGACGAGACAAACCTGGCCATCAATGCCACGCAGAACTTTGCCGCCAACTTCAGTTCGGCGTATGGCGCCGACGGCGCCGGCACACTGACCTATGCGCTGGGCGTGGTAGCCGGAGGCTCCGGGCTCACGGACACGGCCACCGGTGAAGCGGTGAACCTGTCGCTCAACGGCACCGTGGTGGAAGGCCGCACGGCCACGACCAACCTGTTGGTGTTCACGGTCAGCGTGGCTGCCAATGGCGACGTCACCCTCGACCAGATCCGGGCGTTGATACATCCCGACGCCACCAATCCCGATGACTCGATAACTCTGAGTTCGGACAATCTGGTGACGTTGACGGCGACCAAGACCGACAAGGACGGCGACAGCGCCCATGCGACCCTCAACATCGGGCAGAACCTGGTATTCCACGACGACGGCCCATCACTGGCGTACGGCAACCTGGTCGGAACCGGTAGCACCCTTGCGCAATACGGGTTCTGGGATCATTCAACCGGAGCCGACGGGCTAGGTGCAACCGGACTGGATATTTCGTTGGTGAATGGCCAGTTCACCCTCGTCAGGCCAGACCACACGACCACGACCGGGACCGGCACGCTCACCGAGCAGGCGTCCTCACCGGACGCCAATGGCGCGTTCCATTTCGCAGGAACGTTGACCGGTGATTTCGACAACAACGCCGCAACACCGAACACCAGCGTCGACTACACGCTGACCGCTTTTGCGAATGGCACCTATGCACTGGATCTGGTGCAAGGCTTCAGTTCGACAATCGTGCTCAGCAGTGCCGACGGCTCGCTCTCTGCCGGCGGCCCGGATCCAGTGCGCACATTGGTAATTCCGACGACGAATCCTTCGGGATCTGAGGATGTTGTCTTCTTTTCCGCGAAGGCGCTCGCATCGACTTCGGACATCCTGACCGGTATCGGGCTCGGAGCTCCCGACCCCACCGAGGCCCAGCTACAGACCAATCCCCTGCCGTCGTACATCGACCCGGCGGCCATGAACGTCAGTACGTCCGGCATCGGCGTCGGCAATAACCTTCTCCAGGGAGACAACCTGGTGGCTATCGGCGCTGCCGATGAAAGTTTCGTCATCAATCCCCAGACCCTGCTGACGGGAATGAAGGTTTTTATCGACAACTCCGTGGGGGGTTACGACCCGGCGACCGAGGACCTGTACTACAGGATCTACTACGAGGATGGCACGTTTTCGAACCTCACCAAGGTGAACACCCTGACGCCAGAGGCCGGTGGAGAGGTGTCCTTCCTCGTTGAGAAGCAGGGATCGTCGTTAATCGATGCAGTCCAGCTCACGATGGGCCGGGGCGCAGTCAAGATCCCGGTGATCCAGTTCATTCAGCAAACCGATAACCTTGCCAGCGATGTCAAACTGTCGTTCAACGCGAAGCTGACGGACAAGGATGGGGACTCGGCGACGAGTACGTTTAACGCCAACCTGTTCGCCAATGACCCGCACAACGCAACCTTCGACTACACGCTGGTTGGCACGACCGGTGTGAATGATGCCTTCAACGTCGATTTGGCAGCCACTGAGAACAAGTACCAGATCACGGGGTTCGATGTGAACCCAGGGCAGAGAGACACCCTGGTGCTCAACGGCGACCACAACGCGACTGTCCAATCGATCGACAACACAGGAGCAAACAGCGTCGTGACGGTTGCCGAGTCTGGCGGACAAATAACGACCATCACCTTGGTCGGGATTGATCTTCAGGCTAGCGACATTGTTTTTGGCGCCTGATACATCGCGCGCGTGAAAAAATGCGAGGGTGGCGTAGGAGCCACCCTCGCATTGCTTCCAGCCGTTCTAATATGAAATCCGAACGATCGTATCCGCTGCGAACGCTTGAGGAGTTCAATCCAATTCCACCCAAGTAGACTCGGGCGGTTCTTCGTTGTTGGTGAGCCCGTGCTTCATCGCGTACATCAGCAAGTCGATGCGGTTGATGAGATCAAGCTTTTGATAGATGTTGCTGAGGTGGTTGTGCACAGTGTGCTCGCTGATGCCCAGGCGCTCGGCAATGCACGTGTATTTAGCGGACGGGTCCCCCACGATGGCGCGAATCAGTTCCCTCTCGCGCAACGTCAACCGCGCCTGTTTCGCCTGCTCCAGATTACATCTGCGGGGGACATACCTGGTTGTGGCATAGCCGGAAAGCCCACCAGCCCAGGCTCTGTCCAGTCCGATGTCGTTATGGTAGACCTTGATAATGGCTTGGGTGATCGATTCCGTCGGGTCTTCCGCCAGCACGATGCCGCGTGCGCCCGCCTCTATCGCCTGGGCAACGGGGACGGATTCGTACAATCCCTTGAGCACCAGCACTTTCATTTCGGCACTGCGAGCGAGTCCCGCGACGACCGCCAGCGGGTTCAGTGCATCCGGAAAAAAACTGAAAAAAATGACATCGGGACGCAACTGATCAGCAAGATTCAGCGCATGGGTATAGGTGGTGGCCTGGCCGCTCACTTCCATCTGGGGCTTCTTGGCATTGATCAAGTCGTGAAGGCCCATGAGAACGAGGGGACGACAATCGATCAGCATCACGCGTATCGGTTTTCTGTGGGCTGGCATTACGCGATTCCCTTGAAAATGAACTATGGCCCCCACTGACCTTCCTGGATCAACAGCTCGCTCACCTGACCAACGCGATTGAAGGACAGGTGCGAGCGCCGACAGGTGATGAAGTTCTCCCTCGAGCCGCTCAACTGAGTCTAGGCCAGCCCAATATACTGCCTGCCGTCCATCCGCCAGGCGTAAACGTTAGCCTCATGCGGATAGCCCGGCCGATGTCTGCCCTCACTCCTCGAAAATCAAGGTCTTAGGATTGTCACGGGCGACCTGCGACCAAAGTCTGGTCTCGATCAGAGTCGTCAATTACTCGACGAGTGGTGTGCAACCAAGCGCAACAGCAACGCAATCGTCAATTTCCCGGCGACAATATTTCTCTACGAGCCAAACCTTGGCGAAATCAGCAAATAGCACGGACCTCACCGCCCTGCTGGTGCGAAATGGCAACTGGCGCCCGCACCAGTCATGCAAGTGAGTCTCGCCGCGTTTTTTGCCTTGCAGGATCAGGGAGATG
Source organism: Pseudomonas helvetica (assembly GCF_039908645.1). Lineage (NCBI taxonomy): Bacteria > Pseudomonadati > Pseudomonadota > Gammaproteobacteria > Pseudomonadales > Pseudomonadaceae > Pseudomonas > Pseudomonas helvetica. Next base: position 2,777,759 of record NZ_CP150917.1, on the reverse strand, counting down.
TGGGTTTTTGGCTGGAGCTGCCGGGGCTCAACCAGGCATTAACATTCTCGACACTCTCGGCAGGCGGCTTTCCCGCCCAGCGATTGAGCGTCAAGACATTGCTGACGAAATCGTATTGCGTCTTGAGCAGATCACGACGAGCCCGGAACTCGTTGCGTACGCTGGTCAGTACATCGACGGCATTGACCATACCGTAAGTGAGCGCTTTCTCTACTGCCACTCTGGACAGCTGTGCCGAAGCCAGGGCATGCCGGCTCGCGCTGACCTTTTCTCCGCTCGAGTTGGCGGTCAGGTAAGCGCTGGTGATCTCCTTGACCACCCGGCGCCGGACCGATTCCAGTTGCTGCTCGGCCGAAATCTGATCCTGGTAGAGCCCACGCACCCGCGCCGAGGTTGAGCCGCCGCTGTAAAGCGGCACTTGCAAGCCAATACCGGCAACATAACTGTCGGTGCGCGGCACCAGGGCATTGTTGTAGCCCTCGTTGGTCCGCTGCGCGCTCAGAGTCAGGCTCAGGGTCGGATAGTGCCCGCCTTTCCCGCTGCGCAACGCAGCGCCCGCCGCTTCGACGCTGCTTTCGTTGGCCTTGAGTGCCGGGTTTTGCGCTACCCCCTCGCGGACCCACGTTTCAAGACTCTGCGCTGATATTCGTAATGGAACATCGTCGCGAACGCGACTGAGTTTCTCCTTGACGGGACGACCAACGATCTCCGCCAGCGCCTCCCGGCTGACGCTGACCTGGTTCTGGTTATCCAGCTCCTGAGCAGTCAGCCCATCGACCCTCGCTTTGAGGTCGAGCTGATCGGTAATCAATGCCAACTGCTTTTCGTACAATGCATTGACTCGATCCAGACTCTTTTGCGTGGTCCGAAGTTCGGCCCGGGTCAATTCCAGTTCGTCCTCGGCTGCCAACGCAGTGAAGTAACGCTGGGCCAGTTCCACCGTAGCTTCGGCCTGAGCCTCCAGCGCTTCGGACTCGGATTGTCTGGCCAGACTCTTGAGTTTTTGGTAGTTCTCCCACGCGGCCTTGTTGTAGAGGTACTGACGCAACACCAAGCTGTAGCTTTCGCTATCAAAACTGCGCTGCAGCAGGTCGTTTTCCTGGTGAATCCGATTCGCCCCTGCATTGAGCGAGACTTGCGGTAACAGCGTCCCCATCGCTTCCCTCTGGTATTCCTTGCCCGCCTGCGCTCGTGCATACGAGGCCAATATCCGCGGGTCCTCCAGCCGGGCCTCGCGATACAGCTGCATCAGATCGGTGGAGAACGCCGAGGCACTGACCCCGTTCGACGCCGACGCAGCGGATTGCGCCAAGGCAATATCGATTCCCAGTGCAAGCATGAGCAGACCGCCTGGCAGAGCTGCAAGCACTCGCACGGTCATTCCTCGATCATCGACTGAGAGAAGGCGTTACGGGCCGGCTGCATCAGGTAGTGCAACAGCGTGCGTTGCCCCGTGATGATCAACACATCCGCTGGCATTCCCGGCAGTAATTTGCGCTCACCCAAGGCGCGCGCACCGGCTTCGGTGACCCGGACCCGGGCCAGGTAATAGGGAGTCCCGGTCTTTTCATTGACCAGCCGGTCTGCCGAGACACTGCTGACCACGCCTTCGATCACCGGCGTCGTATAGCTATTGAACGCGCCGAAACGGATATCGGCACGCTTGCCGATGGCGATGCGATCGATATCGACGGGCGCTACCTGGGCCTCTATGACCAGCTCTGAAACCGAGGGAACAATATCCAGCAGCGGTGTCGCCGGGCGCACGATGCCCCCGATCGTATGCACCGTCATGCCAATCACCATACCTGGATCGGGTGCGCGGATGATGATATGGCTGAGCCGGTCCTCCAATGCGGAAGCTTTCTCTTGCAGGTCGTAAATCCTGGTCTGAACCTCGGCCAATTGTTTGGTGACGTCGGCATTGAAGTCTTTATCGATTTGTAGAATCTGCAGCTGTGTTTCGTTGATCTGCAGGCGAGTCTTGGTAATGGTGGAACGGTGATCGACCATTTCGGTCCTGAGCATTTCGAGCTTGCGCTGCTGCTCAAGCAGACGTTGTTTGTCAACGAACCCTTGGGACAACAGGTCACTCAATTCAACTATTTCACCGCTGTAGGATTTATCCAGATGCCCCTTGGCACCGATCATCGCCTCCATCCCTTTGATATGTTGATTCAACTGACCAATACGCTCTTGCAGCACCGATATCTGGCCCAGCCGTGATCCCCGTCGTGCGTTGAATACCTGTGTCTCGCTCTGGCGCGCTTCGGCACCTCGCAGACTGTCGGGATCGGGCATGGTGCCAAAGCCGATTACCGACAGATTGTCCCGCTCAGCTCTGAGTCTTGCCTGCATGGCACTGGCTGCAACGAGCTGACTTCGGGTCGTCTCGTATTCGAATCGCAACTGGGCATCATCGAGAATAATCAGCGGGTCATCACGCTTGACGATGTCACCGTCATGGGCCAACACCTCTTTGACGATGCCACCTTCGAGGTGTTGAACCGTTTTTCGGTAAGCCTGCACGGTGACCACGCCAGGCGCGTAGGCAGCGCCATCGAGTGGTGCGAGCGCCGCCCAGGTGCCGAACAGTCCGAAAGTGACCAATACAATGCCAAAACCCAGGCGACGTACTTTCCGGTCAGATACCGCCAGGTCAGCGAAGCTATCAATTTGATGACTGGGAATCGTACGATTCATCGACATCGCCCTTACCGGTAGCAACCGAAGCCGTACTTGCGACGGCTGCTTGCGCGGCATGCTTTTGCGCCTGCTGCTGCTGCGCGTTTAGTTCGTCCAGCACGTTCTTGCGTGGCCCATAGAGACTGATAGCTCCACCGTTCATCACCATGAGCCGGTCAAGTTGGGACACGATGTTGGTTCGGTGGGTAATCACAAAAACGGTTGCGCCTGTCAGCTTGAGCTGCTGGATGGCCGCCGCCAGGGCGCGATCACCGACATCGTCGAGATTGGAGTTGGGCTCATCGAGGATAATCAGTCGCGGGTTGCCATACAGGGCACGGGCCAGGCCTACGCGTTGGCGCTGCCCTGCCGAAAGCATGACGCCATCGCTGCCAATGACGGTGTCATAGCCATCCGGCAACATCAAAATCATTTCGTGAACGCCAGCCGACCTGGCAGCCAGAACGACCTTCTCGGAATCGACCTCGGCGAAGCGGGCAATGTTCTCGCTGATGCTGCCTTCGAATAATTCAATGTCTTGGGGCAAGTAGCCTATATACGGCCCAAGCTCATGTTTGTCCCACGCGCTGATGTCCGCACCATCGAGCCGAACCACACCATGCAGCGGCACCCAGACCCCCATCAATGCCCTGGCCAGGGTGGACTTGCCCGCGGCACTTGGACCGATGATTCCGACAACACAACCGGCAGGTACGCTGAAACTCATGTTTTTGATGATCGGGGTTTTCGAGCCGGGTGCCGCGACGATTAAATTTTCTACTTGCACGTGCCCCTGAGGCGCAGGCAACGACATACGTTCGGGCTGAGCCTGTTGTTTGCCGAGGATGTCGTTGAGACGACCGTACTGCGAGCGGGCGGCAATAAAGCCCTTCCAGCTGCCGATGATCAAATCGATGGGGGCCAATGCGCGCCCTAGCAGTACGGACCCGGCAAACACCATGCCGGCCCCCACCTGATGATCCACGGCCAGGTACGCCCCCAAGCCAAGGATCAATGATTGCACCAGGATCCGGAAGGACCTGGAAAGTGTGCTGACTATGGCACCCCGATCGCTCGCCCAGGCCTGCAGAAAAAGGACGTTTCTTTGCCGGCGCGCCCAACGGTCCATAAGGGTTTCAAGCATGCCCATGGACTCGATGACTTCAGCATTACGCAGATTTTTAGTGGTATGGAGCGTCGCGCTTATATGTTCCTTGTTAGCCTGAGCGAGCGCCGGCCCTGTCAATTTCTCATTGATAAACGCAAGCAGTAACAACAACAGCGCACTGCCTATCGCTACCCAGCCAAACCAGGGATGAAACAGGAACATCACAGCGATATAGATAGGCAACCAGGGCGCATCGAAAAAGGCGAACAATCCATTACCGGTGAGAAACTGTCTCAAGCCCGTCAAGTCGTTGAGCGACTGGGCCGAAGCATCCATGCCGCCACTTTCCAGAGCCCGTTTGAAACTGGCCTTATAGACTTGGCGGCTCAGCAACACATCCAGCCGTGTACTGACCCGAACCATGATGCGCGAACGAACCCACTCCAGGGAGCCGAGCGTGACCACCAGTCCGGTCATGATCAGCGTCAGCATTGCCAGGGTGGTCAGACTTCCGCTGGTTATCACTCGCCCATACACCTGAAGCATATAGAAAGTAGGAACAAGCATTAATGCGTTAATGAATAAGCTGAAAAAACCAACGGAAACAAAGCTGCTCCTACAGGCTTTCAACGCATTTTGCAGACTATTTTCAGGTGGGCTTCGCATTGAAACTCCTGATAGAAAAGTCATCTTTCGTGGAGATTAGATCATGCCAAACGACTGTGCGTAGCAATTGGCGATATCGCCTCAGGCAACCAGAACTATCCCTGCCAAGCCCCGTCGGTGAAGAGTTCAAGCTACAAGCTGACCGGAGTCAATCATGTGCGTTATCGCAATCTGGCTACTGACGGGTCGGGAACTGTGCAAGCGCAGCAACAGGCTGCCCGGCAGCAAGTGGACGTTCTGAAAGCTGATCTGGAAAAAGCCAGGGCAGCGCTTGCCTGTGCGCATTCGCATCGATCCCGATCAGCCCACTGCGGTGAAGCTGCGAGTCGGTATGTCCGTCACACCGAAAATCCGTATCGATCAATGACGTCATCAAATGGCCAAGAGACGCTGGCGATCGCGCTTAACGACCTCTGAAGATTTCTATCGGGCCGGCTTGATCGCTTGATCGAAAGCAGAGCTCGGATCGGGCGCTACCCAAGCAACTGACTCAACGCCGCTCGCAGCTTTCCGGGTTTGACCGGTTTGTTCAGCAGCGGCGCGCCGAGTCGTTGCAAGGCGCGGCGACATTGGTCACTGCGGTCTGCGGTGATGATCACGGCAGGAATGGCGGCGGCGAAATGCTCGCGCAGGTGGCGAATCACGTCGCAGCCGATGACCCCATGGTCCAGATGGAAATCCGCCAGAATCAATTCCGGCGCCCGCCCCTGCAAGGCCAGCAGCGCACCGCTCTCGTCGGTTGCTGTCACCACCTCGCAGCCCCACTGGCCGAGCAATGCGCTCATGCTCTCGAGGATGCTCACTTCGTTATCCAGCACCAGCAAACGACGGCCCGGCAGAGGGTTGCCGGTACTCGGCTGCGGCGCCGCCTGATGGATGGGCAGCGGCACTTGCTCGCCGATCGGCACCTGAATGCTGAACATCGAACCGCGCCCCGGCAACGAGCGGACCTCGACCTTGTGCTCGAGAATTCTCGCGATACGCTCGACGATAGCCAGTCCCAGTCCCACGCCCTTACGGTCGGCGGCACGTCCGACGTCCAACTGGTTGAACTCCAGGAAGATCGAGTCCAGGCGGTCGGCCGGAATACCGCGACCAGTGTCCCAGACTTCCAGGCGCAGGTTCTTGCCACGTCGCCGGGCGCCCAGCAGGATGCTGCCCTGCTCGGTATAGCGACAGGCATTGCTGAGCAAGTTACGGATGATCCGCGACATCAGCCGCAGGTCGGTGTGGATGGCGAAATTGCCCATGTGTACCCGCAGGTTCAACCCGGCCGCTCCGGCCACCGACTGGAACTCCGAGACCAACGGGCCCAGCAGTTCATCGAGGCGATACAGGGCGATGTCCGGCTTGACCGCGGCCTGATCGAGACGGGAAATATCCAACAGATCGGTGAGCAGGTCTTCGGCACCTTCCAGCGCCTGGTGGGTGCGTTCGACCAACACCTGTTCAACACTGGGCAACGGGCGTTCGCGTAAAGTGGAGATCAGCAAGCGCGCCGCATTCAGCGGTTGCAGCAAGTCGTGGCTGGCGGCGGCGAGATATTTGTCCTTGCTGTTGTTGGCTGCCTGCGCTGCATCCCGGGCATCGCGCAAGGCCTGTTCGACCTGCTCACGCTGGGCAATCTGCTGTTGCAGGTTACGGTTGGCTTCGAGCAATTCATCGGTGCGCGCAGTGACCCGTTGTTCCAGCTCATCGTTGAGCGTCTGCAAGCGTTGCTGGGCCAATTTGCGCTCGGTGATATCGGCGACAAAACCTTCCACCAGGCCCTCCTGATCCGGCTTGAGCAGCAGGTTCATCAACACATCGATGTGGCTGCCGTCCTTGCGTCGCAGCTGGGTTTCATAACCCAGCAGGCTGCGTTGAGCTTGCAGGGTCTCAGCGATGTCCTGCACTTCCTGCGCATCGCCGACGAACAACTGGCTTGCCAGATCGGCTCGGGAGAACAGCACTTCCTGAGGCGTCTCGTAACCCAGCATGTGCGCCAGCGCCGGGTTGGCGGCGAGCATGCCCTGTTGCAGGCTGGCCTGGAAAATTCCGTGGACAGCGTTTTCGAACAACCATTTGTAGCGGTTGCGTTCGGCTTCCAGCTCGTCGAGACGGGCCGCCAGCTCCGGGTAATGACTCTTGCGCGCAGAATGATTGCCCAGCCCCAGCAATCCGGTCAGCGCCCGTTGTTGCTCGTCAGAGGGCTTCGCCATAGACGACCTCGACATCACGCTGGCTGGACTCGCGGGGGTTGGTGAGAATGCACGGGTCATCCATCGCATGCTGGGACAGGAACGGAATGTCAGACGTGCCGACTCCGTGCAGTCCCAGGGTTTCGTGGAAGCCAATGGCGTGCTTCAGCGCGATCAGGTGCTCCACCAGGCGCCCACAGATCTGTCGATGATTGAGGCCGCGGCAGTCGATGCCGAAGGTCTCGGCAATCACTTTGAAACGCTCCGGTGCCGAGCTGAAATTGAACGCCACGACATGTTCCACCAGTACCGCGTTGCACAAGCCATGAGGCAGGTCGAGGAAACCGCCCAGGCTGTGCGACATGGCGTGCACCGCACCGAGAATCGCGTTGGAGAACGCCAGGCCGGCCTGCATGCTGCCCAGCATGATCTTTTCGCGCAGGGCGATATCTGTCGGGTTGGCGATCATCTGTACCAGATTGCCGTTGATCAGCCGCATGGCCTCAAGCGCATGCGGGTCGGTCAACGGGCCGTGACCGGTGGAGACGAATGCCTCGATAGCGTGCACCAGGGCATCGATGCCGGTACAGGCCGACAGAAACGGGTCCATGCTCAGGGTGGTTTCCGGGTCAATCAGCGACACGTCCGGCACCACCGCCTTGCTGACGATGGAGAACTTCATCCGCTCCTGCTGGTTGGAGATGATCACGAACTGCGAAACATCCGCCGAGGTGCCGGCGGTGGTGGGGATCAGGATCAGCGGCGGGCTCGGTACGCGGATCATGTCCACGCCCTCGAACTCGAGAATGCTGCGACCGTGGGCAACGACGATGCCGATGCCCTTGCCACAGTCCATGGGGCTGCCGCCGCCTACGGCGACGATCACATCGCAGTGGTTTTCACGGTAGATTTCGGCCCCCAGCATGACTTCTTCGACCCGCGGGTTGGGCGACACGGCGCTGTACAGGCAATAGTCGATGCCGAGGGCCTGCAGGCTGGCCTCGACATCGGCGACCCAACCGGCAGCGATCACGCCGGGGTCGCTGACCACCAACACCTTGCGCGCGCCGAAGGTCTTGGCATAGTTGCCGACGTTATGCCGGCAGCCGGCACCGAAGATGATTTCAGGCGAAACGAATTTACGCAGCTGGCTAAGATTCTGGCTCATTGGAAAGCCTGTTTTTATTGTTTTGGAAGGTAATAGCCAGCCTAAAGCATCCCGCTGCGAATGCAATCAGACCAAAGGGTAGCCTGCGTTTCAGCCGCGAAAGATCAACTGCGACGCCTTCTCGTTGCGCAAGGTCAGCTGCTCGATCCCCTGCCCCGGCGCTTCGGCTTGCCGGCGGGCCTCGAGGATCTTGCCATGGTGCGGTGACTTGCTGCACACCGGGTCCGCATTGGCGGCATCGCCGGTGAGCATGAACGCCTGGCAACGGCAGCCACCCAGGTCCTGGTGTTTTTCATCGCAGGAACGACAGGGCTCGGTCATCCACTCATCGCCGCGAAAGCGATTGAAACCGAAGGAGTCGTTCCAGATGTGCTCGATGCTGTGGTCACGCACATTGGGAAACTGCACCGGCAACTGCCGGGCGCTGTGGCACGGCAACGCGGTGCCGTCCGGGGTGATATCGAGAAACAGGTTGGCCCAGCCGTTCATGCAGGTCTTGGGGCGTTCTTCATAGTAATCCGGGGTGACGAAGATCAGCTTGCAGGGGTGACCCTGCTGCTCCAGACGCTGGCGATACTCATTGGTAATGCGTTCGGCACGCTGCAACTGCTCACGGGTCGGCAACAGGCCGACGCGGTTGAGTTCGGCCCAACCGTAGAACTGGCAGGTGGCCAACTCGACGAAATCCGCCTCCAGCTCCAGGCACAGCTCGATGATCTGTCCGATCTGGTCGATGTTGTGCCGATGGGTGACGAAGTTCAGCACCATCGGATAGCCCTGGGCCTTCACCGCCCGGGCCATCGCCAGCTTCTGGGCGAATGCCTTGCGCGAGCCGGCGAGCATGTTGTTGACCGCCTCGTCGGCGGCCTGGAAGCTGATCTGGATATGGTCCAGTCCAGCCTCCTTGAACTGCCGGACCTTGCGCGTGGTCAGGCCGATCCCCGAGGTGATGAGGTTGGTGTAGTAGCCCATGTCCCGGGCGGCCTTGATCAGCTCGGCCAGGTCCTGGCGTACCAGCGGTTCGCCACCGGAAAACCCCAGTTGCGCAGCGCCCATGTCCCGTGCCTCGCGGAACACGCGGATCCACTCGGCGGTGCTCAATTCCTCACCGTGCAGGGCGAAGTCCAGGGGATTGGAGCAATACGGGCACTGCAACGGGCAGCGATAAGTCAGTTCCGCCAGCAGCCACAACGGCGGGCCCGGACGCGGGTCATTCGATCCAGTATTGAGCATGGGCCACCTCCAGGAACGCCAGCACATCTTCATCGATCCCCGGCACCTCGGGGAAACGCGCCGACAGCAGCTCGATGATCGACGCCACATTGCGCTGACCGTCCACCAGGCTGAGGATCTCGCCAGCACTGCGATTGAGTTTGATCATGCCTTCCGGGTAGAGCAGCACATGGCAATCCTGACGTGCTTCCCACTGCAGGCGAAAGCCGCGACGCAGTGCCGGTTGCAGGTGACGTTCGATGCCGCTCACAGGACAATCCCCCGATGCCAGACTGCCTCGCGGGTGACGCTGTGGTACGGCGGACGTTCCAGTTCATAGGCCATGCTCATGGCATCAAGCATGCTCCACAGTACGTCGAGCTTGAATTGCAGAATCTCCAGCATCCGCAGCTGCCCCTCGCGCGTGACGTAATGCGCCAGGGTAATGTGCAAGCCATGTTCGACATCACGCCGCGCCTGACTCAGGCGTGTACGGAAATACTCGTAGCCGGCAGGGTCGATCCACGGGTAGTGCTGCGGCCAGGCGTCGAGTCGGGATTGATGGATCTGCGGTGCAAAGAGTTCAGTGAGCGAACTGCTGGCGGCCTCCTGCCAACAGGCGCGGCGGGCGAAGTTGACGTAGGCATCCACCGCAAAGCGCACCCCCGGCAGGACCATTTCCTGAGAGAGCATCCGCTCACGCTCAACGCCCACCGCCTCCCCCAGCCGCAGCCAGGCCTCGATCCCGCCCTCGCTGCCGGGCACGCCATCGTGATCGACAAGGCGTTGCAGCCACTCCCGACGCACCTCGCGATCCGGGCAGTTGGCCAGAATAGCCGCGTCCTTGAGCGGGATGTTCAGCTGATAATAGAAACGATTGGCGACCCAGCCCTGGATCTGTTCACGCGTGGCGCGCCCAGCGTACATCGCCTGATGGAACGGATGGTGAATGTGGTAATAGGCGCCCTTGGCACGCAGTGCCTGTTCGAACTCGGCGGGAGCCAGTGGTGTGTCAGTCATCTCGGTTCTCCGGTGGAACGCTGCGGGCAACGCGTTCACAGCTCGATGCTCATGCCGTCATAGGCCACTTCAACGTTGCGCCGTGCCAGTTCGGCGCGTTCGGCCGAGTCTTCGTCGAGGATCGGGTTGGTGTTATTGATGTGGATGAGAATCTTGCGTTGACGGGGAAATCCCTCCAGCACGTCGAGCATGCCGCCGGGGCCGCTTTGCGCCAGGTGGCCCATCTCGCTGCCCAGACTCTGGCCGACTTCGCACAGGCGCATTTCATCGTCGCGCCACAGCGTGCCGTCGAGCAGCAGGCAGTCGGCGCGCTGCATCCAGCCCAGCACCTCGGCATCGACCTCGCCCAGGCCGGGGGCATAGAACAGGCTCGCGCCGCTGCGCAGGTCCTCGATGAACAGGCCGATGGTGTCGCCCGGTTGCGGGTTGCCGCGATTGGGTGAATACGGTGGCGCGTTGCTGCGCAACGGGATCGCCCGCCATTGCAGGTGCGCGCAAGCCGCGATAGGGAATGGCTGACTGTCCAGCCCGATGGGCTGCCACTGCAAACCACCGTTCCAGTGGCTGAGCATGTTGAACAAAGGGAAGCCGCTGCTCAGGTCCTGATGGACCCGCTCGGTGCACCAGACCTGATGCGGGCAGCCTTCGCGCAGACTGAGCAGACCGGTGCAATGGTCGATCTGGCTGTCCAGCAGCACGACTCCGGCAATCGCCGTATCACGCAAGCGACGCGCCGGTTGCAGGGGGGCGAAGCTCTCGAGTTGGGTGCGGATGTCCGGTGAAGCATTGCACAAGACCCAGTCCACGCCATTGTCACTCAAGGCAATCGATGACTGGGTACGACGCTGCGCCCTCAGGCGGCCATTACGCACGCCGCTGCACTGGCGACAATTGCAGTTCCATTGCGGAAAACCACCGCCAGCGGCGGAACCAAGAATACGGATATGCATGGACAGTGCTCCCGACAAGAGGCCCGGCCACCGTGCAGATGGCCGGACGGAACATCAACGATTGGCGAAATACATCGTCACTTCGAAGCCAATACGCAGGTCGGTAAACGCGGGTTTAGTCCACATGGGTCAATCCTCTTCTTGTGCCGGTGCATTCCGGTAGAGGCATTAATACACGCGAGGACTGACGCCCGAATGCTACTTTCGAAGGAGGTGGCGGGGTGCCTTGGTAGGGGGTACACGAGGCAGGGCCGAGACGGTTAAACGCGAAAATCAAAAGATCGCAGGCTGCGCCAGCTCCTACATCGCGGGAGTACATCCCGAGTCCTTAGGAGCTGCCGCAAGGCTGCGATCTTTTGGCCCGAACCTGTGGCAGCGTCTACGAGCGGTTAACGTTGCAGGTCAGAAGAAACCCAGCGGGTTGATGTCGTAGCTCACCAGCAGGTTTTTGGTTTGCTGGTAGTGGTCGAGCATCATTTTGTGGGTCTCACGGCCAACGCCGGACTTCTTGTAACCACCGAACGCCGCGTGCGCCGGGTACAGGTGGTAGCAGTTGGTCCAGACACGACCGGCCTTGATCGCCCGGCCCATGCGATAGGCACGGTTGATGTCGCGGGTCCACAGACCGGCACCGAGGCCGAACTCGCTGTCGTTGGCAATCGCCAGGGCTTCGGCTTCGTCCTTGAAGGTGGTGACACCCACCACCGGACCAAAGATTTCTTCCTGGAACACGCGCATTTTGTTGTGGCCCTTGAGCAGGGTCGGTTGGATGTAATAGCCGCTCGACAGGTCGCCTTCAAGACGTTCAGCCGCACCGCCGGTGAGCAGCTCGGCGCCCTCCTCCTGAGCGATTTTCAAGTACGAGAGGATCTTGTCGTATTGCTGCTCGGACGCCTGGGCGCCGACCATGGTCTCGGTGTCCAGCGGGTTGCCACGTTTGATCTTGACGATCTTCTTCATGACCTCGGCCATGAACGGTTCGTAGATCGACTCCTGCACCAGCGCGCGGGACGGGCAAGTGCAGACTTCGCCCTGGTTGAAGAACGCCAGCACCAGGCCTTCAGCGGCTTTTTCGATGAACTGGGGCTCTGCCTGCATGATGTCGGCGAAGAAAATGTTCGGCGACTTGCCGCCCAGCTCCACGGTCGACGGGATGATGTTCTCGGCGGCGCATTTCATGATGTGCGAACCGACCGGGGTGGAACCGGTGAAGGCAATCTTGGCGATACGCTTACTGGTGGCCAGGGCCTCGCCGGCTTCGCGACCAAAGCCCTGGACGATGTTCAGCACGCCCGGCGGCAGCAAGTCAGCGATCAACTCGGCGAAGACCATGATCGACAGCGGCGTCTGCTCGGCCGGTTTGAGGACGATGCAGTTACCGGCGGCCAGGGCCGGAGCGAGCTTCCAGGCGGCCATCAGCAGCGGGAAGTTCCACGGGATGATCTGCCCGACCACGCCCAGCGGTTCGTGGAAATGGTAGGCGGTGGTCAGTTCGTTGATCTCGGCAGCACCACCTTCCTGGGCACGAATGCAGCCAGCGAAGTAGCGAAAATGGTCTGCCGCCAGCGGTACATCGGCGTTGAGGGTTTCGCGCACAGCCTTGCCGTTGTCCCAGGTTTCGGTCACCGCAAGCACTTCGAGGTTCTGTTCGATGCGGTCGGCGATTTTCAGCAGCACCAGCGAGCGATCCTGAGCCGAGGTCTTGCCCCAGGCATCGGCCGCTGCATGGGCGGCGTCCAGGGCCTTGTCGATGTCTTCGGCGGTGGAGCGCGGGAACTCGGCGATCGGCTGGCCGTTGACCGGTGAAGTCGTGGTGAAGTACTGGCCTTTGACCGGGGCGACAAACTCACCGCCGATGAAATTGCCGTAGCGTGCCTTGAAGGAAACGACGGCGCCGGGTGTTCCGGGTTGAGCGTAGATCATGATGAACCTCTGCTGGGTCGAGGCCTGTCGGTCAACAGGCGATAGACCGATAGTAGAGAGCCCCACAGCCCGGACGAATGCGCCGTTGGCAGGGGGACTCTCGTCATTTGGTCGTAGTTTTGCCTTGAGGGTATTCAGGCCCCTCCAGGCTCAGATCAATGCTTGGCCACCAGGTCCTTGGGCAGTTTGAAGGTCCAGAGCATGCCGCCCTGGTTGAAGTCCTTGACCCGCTTGGCCACTTCGCCCCCCCACAACGGGACAGCACCGCCCCAGCCGGACAGCACCGAGACGTACTGCTCGCCATCCATCTCCCAGGTAATCGGCGAGCCGAGCACGCCGGAGCCGGTCTGGAACTCCCAGACCTTTTCCCCGGTCTTGGCGTTGAAGGCCTGCAGGAAGCCTTCCGGCGTACCGGTAAACACCAGATTGCCCTTGGTGGTCAGCACCCCGCCCCAGAGTGGCGCGTAGTTCTTGTGCCGCCAGACTTCCTTGCCGGTTTTCGGGTCAATGGCGCGCAGCACGCCGATGTAGTCTTCGTTCAACGGCTTGATGGTGAAGCCGGCGCCCAGGAACGCCGCGCCTTTCTTGTAGGCGATGCCTTCGTTCCAGATGTCCATGCCCCATTCGTTGGACGGTACGTAGAACAGTCCGGTGTCCTGGTTGTAGGCCATGGGCATCCAGTTTTTCGCACCGAGGAATGCCGGTGCGACAAACACCGAACTGCCTTTTTCTTCAGTGCCCGGCGCGCCCGGGCGGCTGGCTTCGTTGTAAATAGGCCGGCCGTCCTTATCGAGGCCGCTGGCCCAGGTGATCTTGTCGACAAACGGGAAGCCACGGATGAACTTGCCGTTGGTGCGGTCCAGCACGTAGAAGAAGCCGTTGCGGTCAGCGGTGGCCGCAGCCTTGATCTCTTTGCCGCCGTCCTTGTAGTTGAACGAGATCAGCTCGTTGACGCCGTCAAAGTCCCAGCCATCGTGCGGAGTGCTCTGGAAGTGCCACTTGATGGTGCCGTCGTCCGGGTTCAGCGCCAGACGCGATGAGGAATAGAGGTTGTCGCCAGGGCGCAGGTGGGAGTTCCACGGTGCCGGGTTGCCGGTACCGAACAACAGCAGATTGGTTTCCGGATCGTAGTAGCCGCCGAGCCAGGGCGCGGCACCGCCGGTTTTCCAGAGGTCACCCGGCCAGGTCTTGCCGGCCTCTCCTCCAGAGATGCCGTTCTCGATGGCCTTGCCGTCCTTGTAGACGTACCCCATGTGCCCTTCGACCGTTGGCCGGGTCCACAGCAGGTCACCGTTTTTCGGGTTGTAGGCTTCGATCTTGCCCACCACCCCGAACTCGCCGCCGGCCACGCCGGTGATCAGCTTGCCGTTGATCACCAGAGGCGCGGCGCTGATGGAGTAGCCTTCCTTGTGGTCGGCCACTTTCTTGCTCCAGACCACTTTGCCGGTGTCTTTGTTCAAGGCCACGAGCTTGGCGTCCAGGGTGCCGAAAATCACCAGGTCGTCGTACAGCGCCACACCACGGTTGATCACGTCGCAGCACGGCCGGATATCGTCCGGCAGGCGTGCATCGTACTGCCAGAGTTTCTTGCCGGTGTGGGCATCCACCGCAAACACCCGCGAGTAGGATCCGGTCATGTACATCACGCCATCCTTGACCATCGGCTGCGCCTGCTGACCGCGCTGCTTTTCACCGCCGAACGAAAAGGCCCAGACCGGGCGCAGTTCCTTCACGTTATTGACATTGAGGATGTCCAGCGGACTGTAACGCTGGCCCTGGACGCCGAGGCCGTTGGTGACGACCTGCCCGGGGTTTTTCGGATCCTGGAGAATGTCCTGATCGGTGACGGCGGCCAGGGCCGAGCCGGACAGCAACATGGCACTGAGCAGCACACTGAGGGCGAAGGGTTGACGACGTACGGGGTGGGTCATGACGGCTACCTCTGCGGTTATTGTTGTACCCGGAAATTTCTCCGGTCTGACGCAGATTCTTGGGCGCCGCCGCCGACGCAACAATTGCCCGCAGTGCGGAGATTGCTAGTTCCTTAGTACATATCGAGGATGAGGGGAGCATCAGTGCCGGTACTGCCAGCGCTCGCCCGCAGCGCAACAGCCGACACAATGACGCCTATTGGTTATTGGTACATGTCGGGCACGTCATAGCGCAGGCCATAGCTGGCATAGATCGCCTTGAGCGTGCCGTCGCGGATCAAGCCTTCCAGCGCTTCCTCTACCGCATAGGCCAGCTGACGGTTGCTTTCATGCACCGCCATGCCGATCTCCCAGAGCTGCTTGCCCATGTTCGGGTAGGCGTTTTCTGCCAGCGCCAATTGCGGATCGGCCGCCTCGTGCACCTGCCAGTCGATCTCGCCGCGCATCGCCATCACCGCATCGACCTCGCCGGCCTTCATGGCAGCAAAGGCCTGGGGTACGCCCGGATAGTGGTGAGTACTGGCCCTGAGCATGCCGTTGAACACCGAGGTCAGGTAGAACGACGGCACACTGTCGACCTCAACCCCGATGGGGTGATGTTCGAACACCGCAACGCTGCCTACCGACTCCAGTCGACGACGGTCGTAAGCGACCTGCCATTGCTCGTTCTGGTAAGGCCCGAACATCACTACGTGGCCGTTCTCCAGTTCACCGAGCTCGTTGCGCTTTTGTGAGTAGTCGCGGTCGTAAGGTACGCGCATCATCAGGTCGGCCAACTGCTGGTTGCGCAGTTGGCTGCCGCGCCAGATGTAGTCGCGCAAATCGTCGTCGAGCTTTTCTCCCGGCGGCGCCCAGATCAGCGTGAGACGGACACCGAGCGCCTTGGCCAGGGCCCGGGCCAGTTCAACATCAACCCCGCGTGGCGTGCCCGCATCTTCGAAGCTGTAGGGAGCGAAATCCTTGTAGACCGCGACCTTCAGCTCCCCTTCGGCGATCATTTGGTCAAAGGTGCGGACTTGCGCCTGCACCGCCTGGCAACACAACAACACTGCACTGATGAACACCGCGAGCAGGCGCATGGGTCATTGCTCGACATGCACGCTGTCGAGGTAGGTGCGCACCGCCCACAGCGCTTCCTGGCTCAGGTAGTCGGCCATCTTCGGCATGTAGACCCGACCGTCGCGCACCGCGCCATTACGGACACGCTGGACGAACCATTCATCACCCGCTTCGCCGACATCCAGCAGGCGCAGGTCAGGGGCAATACCGCCGGACTTGGCTTCCAGGCCATGGCAGGCGGCGCAGTTCTGGTTGTAGGCCGAAGAGCCGATTTCCAGAGCCTTGTCATGTTCAGGGGAGGACCGATAGGGATTCGCCGCAGCCCAGCCATCGGCATCGACCTGCACGCCGGCATCCTTGATCGGGGTCAGGCCCTTGGTTTCCACTGCCTGGGGGACCACATTGCCATGAGCCCAGGTTGCACCGGCACCGAACAGGCCGGTCAGCAGCCCGGCAACCAGCAAGGCGTTGCGTTTTGTTGTCATTGTTTTGCCCTCAAGATTGCACGCAATACCTCTCTACAGAGGCTACGGACTCATCTTAGGAACAGCGCGGCACGATCCGAATGCTGCTTTGGTGGTCGCCCGCTCATCCCTTGGTAGTAGGGCTTGTGGCGAAGCGCTGGGCGATCGGCGGCGTGCGCACCTAATTCCCTGGGGTCACGGGGACCACCGGCACGGAGACAGGGCGGGCTCCGTGCAGTTTGTCGACGCCGATCAGGCTCAGGATCAGCAGCAACGGCAGGAGCAATGCTTTAAGAATTCGCATGATCGTTGTGCTCTGGATGGGTGGCTGTTACCCATGCTAAAACCGCGCCGCACGCGGCAAGTTACGACCTTGGTACTGGCTCACTGGTACTTTCTGCATATTTCGCTGCCCTCCCGGACTTCCTATGCTGGCGCCATACGAAGTGGAGTGCCCTATGCGCCAGCTTATTGGTTACGCCCTGTTCTATTGGTTGGCGATTGCCTGCTCCGCGTTGCTGGCCACCCAGAGCCAGGCGGACGACGACCCGTTGCAAGTGCGCATCGGTTACCTGGGTTATCGCCCCGATCCCGGACCATTGCTCTCCACTGTCATCCCCGAACCCACTGATGCGGGGCTGCGAGGTGCCGAGTTGGCAATCATCGACAGCAACAGCACCGGGCGCTTTCTCAAACACGACTATCACCTGCAAAGCACCGTCGTCGACAGTCCCGAAGCGTTGCTCGAAGCCGCCAGAGTCCAGCACGCTCAAGGCCTGCGATTGTTCGTGGTGAATGTGCCGCTGGACAGTCTGCGCCAGCTCAGCGCCGCCCTGCCCGACAGCCTGCTGTTCAATGCCGGCAGTGCCGATGACAGCCTGCGCAGCACCGACTGCCTGGTCAACGTGCTGCACAGTCTGCCCAGCCGGGCCATGCTGGCCGATGCACTGGTGCAGTTCATGGTGGTGCGCAAATGGCAGCGGGCGTTGCTGATCGTCGGTCAGACGCCGGAAGACCAGGCCTATGCCGCCGCTCTGCGACGGGCCATGAAACGCTTCGGGCTGAAGATCGTCGCCGAGAAACCCTGGACGTTCGACAACGACCAGCGCCGCAGCGCCCAGGCCGACATGCCCCTGTTCACCCAGACCGCCGAATACGACGTGGTGCTGGTGGCGGATGAGCGCGGCGACTTCGGCGAATACGTCCCCTACCAGACCTGGTACCCGCGCCCCGTGGCCGGCACTCAGGGGCTGACCCCAACCGGCTGGCACCACAGCGTGGAAACCTACGGGGCCGCCCAGTTGCAGAAGCGCTTCGAAGCCTTGGCCGGACGCTATATGAACGACCGCGACTTCGCCGCCTGGGTCGCCGTGCGCAGCATCGCCAGCGCAGTCAGTAAACTGCGCCAGACCGACCCGGTGGCCATTCGCCAACTGGAACTCAGTGACCAGTTGCCACTGGACGGTTTCAAGGGCCGCAAACTCAGCTATCGCCCATGGAACGGCCAGTTGCGCCAGCCGATCCCCATCGTCCAGCCGCGAGCACTGGTCAGCACCGCGCCCGAGGACGGCTTTTTACACCCCACCAATGAAATGGACAGCCTGGGTTTCGACAAACCTGAAGTGAGTTGCCGCTATCCCTGATCAAACCACCACAACAACAATAAGGAATCCGCCATGCGCCGCACCCTGCTCACTTGCGCCCTCCTGCTCGCCGCCGGGCAAGCCGTGGCGAGCACCGCCTGGGTCTCCAACGAGAAAGACAACAGCCTGAGCCTGATCGACATGCAGACCCTGCAAGTCACCGAGACCCTGCCCGTAGGCCAGCGTCCGCGCGGGCTGTTGCTGTCCCACGACAACAAATTGCTGTACATCTGCGCCAGCGACTCGGACCGGGTCCAGGTGATGGATGTGGCCACCCGCAAGATCATCAAGGAGCTGCCCTCCGGCAAGGACCCGGAGCAGTTCGCCCTGCACCCCAACAACCGCTGGCTGTATGTCTCCAACGAGGACGATGCACTGGTGACGGTGATCGACACCGAAACCGCCAAGGTCCTGGGCCAGGTCAATGTCGGCGTCGAACCCGAAGGCATGGCGGTCAGCCCCGACGGCAAGTGGGCGGTCAACACCAGTGAAACCACGAACATGCTGCACTGGATCGACACCAGCACCCAGACCCTGACCGACAGCACCCTGGTGGATCAGCGGCCGCGTTTCGTCGAGTTCAATCGGGATGGCTCGCAACTCTGGGCTTCCGCCGAAATCGGCGGCACCGTAACCATTCTCGATGTGGCGACCCGCAAGATCCTCAAGACCCTGAAGTTCCAGATCAAGGGCGTGCACCCGGACAAAGTACAGCCGGTGGGCGTCAAGCTCAGCGCCGACGGCAAGTACGCCTTCGTCGCACTGGGCCCGGCCAACCATGTGGCGGTCATCGATGCAAAAACCTTCGAAATCCTCGACTACCTGTTGGTCGGGCGACGTGTCTGGCAAATGTCGTTCACCCCGGATCAGAGCCAGTTGCTGGCGACCAACGGGGTCAGCGGCGATGTATCAGTGATCGATGTCAACAGCCTCAAGGTCATCAAATCGGTGAAGGTCGGACGCTACCCATGGGGCGTGGTGGTCACGCCATGAACGCCCTTGATGTCTGCGACGTGAGCTTCGCCTACGGCCCGCGCGAAGCACTGAAACAGGTCAGTTTCAGCCTGGCACCGGGGCGTTTCGCGGCATTGCTGGGGCCCAACGGCGCGGGCAAGTCAACGCTGATCGCCCTGCTCACCCGGCTCTATGACCTGCAACGCGGGGACATTCGAGTCGGCGGTTGCTCGTTGCGCAACGCCGCGCGCCCGGCCTTGCGTCAATTGGGGGTGGTGTTCCAGCAAAGCACTCTGGACCTGGACCTGAGCATTGAACAGAACCTGCGCTATCACGCCGCGTTGCAGGGTTTGTCGCGCGGCCAGAGCCAGCGGCGGATCGATGCCGAACTGGCGCGCCAAGGCCTGAGCGAGCGACGGCACGAACGGGTTCGTGAACTCAATGGCGGGCATCGCCGGCGGGTGGAAATTGCCCGCGCCCTGCTCCACGAACCACGCTTGCTGCTACTGGATGAAGCCAGTGCCGGCCTCGACCCGGCCAGCCGCCTGGCGCTCAATCGGCACATTCGCACGCTGTGTCACGAACAACAGATCAGTGCGCTCTGGACCACCCACCTGCTGGACGAAGTGCATCCCGACGATGACCTGCTGATCCTCCATCAGGGCCGGCTGGTCGCCAGCGGACAGGCGGACGCGCTGAGCCGGGAGCACGGCGGCGACCTTGATGCCGCGTTCGCCCGCCTCACCCCTTCACCTGGCCTCGCGGCCGCTACCGGAGTCAGCACCCGATGAACGCATACTGGCGGTGTTTCAGCGGTATCGTGTTGCGCGAATGGCTGCGCTTCGTGTTGCAGCGCACGCGCTTTCTCAGCGCCCTGGTGCGCCCGCTACTGTGGCTGCTGGTGTTCGCCGCAGGTTTTCGCGCCGCCCTGGGTATCGCGATTATCGAACCCTACGACACCTACATTCCCTATGAGGTGTACATCATCCCGGGCCTGGCCTGCATGATCCTGCTGTTCAACGGTATGCAGGGCTCGCTGTCGATGGTCTACGACCGGGAGATGGGCAGCATGCGGGTGCTGCTGACCAGCCCTCTGCCGCGAGCCTTTCTGCTGGGCAGCAAACTAGTGGCCACCTCGTTGATTTCCCTGTTGCAGGTTTATGCTTTCCTCGCCGTCGCCTGGCTGTACGGCGTGCAACCACCGGCGGCGGGACTGCTGCTGGCGTTACCGGTGTTGCTGCTGGTGGCCCTGATGCTCAGTGCCTTGGGGCTGCTGCTGTCCAACGCGATTCGCCAGTTGGAGAACTTTGCCGGGGTGATGAATTTCGTGATCTTCCCGCTGTTTTTCCTGTCATCGGCCCTGTACCCGTTGTGGAAGATGCTCGAGGCCAGTCAGTGGTTATACTGGCTCTGTGCCCTGAACCCGTTCACCCATGCGGTGGAGCTGGTGCGTTTTGCCCTGTACGAACGCCTCAATCCGTTGGCATTGGCGGTGTGCCTGGGGCTGACCCTGCTGTTCAGCGCGCTTGCAGTGCTGACCTTCAATCCCCAGCATGCGGCGTTACGCAAGGCCGGATAACCCGTCTCCTACTTTAGTACTGGTTTTCTTATCTATGGTCGCATTCACAAAGCACCGTCCCTGGCATGTAATGGGTCCATGACAAACAGGATGAGAGCCTGTGCCGAGTGCCTTGCGTCGCCGGCAGCCCCTTTCCCTGACGCCATAGCCTGAGAACCCTTGCCCCACCCTAATCACAATAACGAGGTGAAAGGCCATGTATAAAATTCTGATTGCCGACGATCACCCACTGTTTCGCGAAGCCATTCACAACGTTATCAGCGACGGCTTTCCGGGCAGCGAGGTGATGGAGACCGCCGACCTCGAGAGCGCCCTGACGCTGACCCGGCAGCACGACGACCTGGACCTGATCCTGCTGGATTTGAACATGCCCGGCATGCATGGCCTCAATGGCCTGATCAATCTGCGCAACGAGGCGCCGACCATTCCGGTGGTGATCGTCTCTGCCGAGCAGGACAAACAGGTGGTGCTGCAAGCCATCACCTATGGCGCCGTGGGTTTTATCACCAAGTCTTCGCCACGCTCGCAAATGACCGAGGCGATCGAGCAGATCCTCAACGGCAACGTCTACCTGCCGCCGGACATCATTCGCACGCAAAAAAGCGCCTTCACTCGACGCATGAGCGAAACCCCGAGCTTTCCTCCCGAATTGCTCCAGGCCCTGACCCGCAAGCAACTGCTGGTGCTCGAACGCATGACCAAGGGCGAATCGAACAAGCAGATCGCCTACACCCTGGACATCGCCGAAACCACGGTCAAGGCCCACGTCTCGGCGATCCTGCGCAAGCTCAATGTGCACAACCGGGTGCAAGCGATCCTCAGTGCCGGGGATATCGACTTCGGCGCTTATCTGCGGCGCTAGGTTCTTCTGGCGCAAGATCAAAAGATCGCAGGCTGCGCCAGCTCCTACGCCTGTACCTATACCGTCCCTGTAGGAGCTGCCGAAGGCTGCGATCTTTTGCTCTTCGATCGCGCCTCAAGGCTGTCCGAGCAGATGGCTCATCGCAGTCTTGAGTTTCATCGGCCGCACCGGTTTGTGCATCAGGGTGTGGCCGCGTTCGCGGATCTGTTGCTTGAGTTCGTTGCTGTAGTTGGCAGTGATCATCATCGCCGGTATCGGCAGGGCCCGACGCGCGTTGATCCGCGCCACGGCATCGACACCGTTGCAGTCGTTATCCAGGTGGTAGTCGGCGATCAGCAGGTCGGCTTCGGCATGGTAATTGTCCACCTGACGCGCCAGGTCTTCTTCCGATAATGCAGTGACCACCAGGCAGCCCCAGCCTTCCAGCAAGGTCCGCATACCGGCACAAATCGCAGCATCGTTGTCCAGCACCCACACCCGCGCACCGCGCAGGCGTTCGAGCATCGGCTCGCTGATCACCGGGCTCGGCTGAGCCTTGGGCGCGGTGGCGCTGAGAGGGACTTCGACGGCAAACATCGAGCCCTTGCCCGGCCACGAACGCACCCGAATCCGGTGGCCGAGAATGCCGGATATCTTCTCGACGATAGCCAACCCGAGGCCCAATCCGCGGTCCTGGTTCGGGCGCTGCACATCACCGCGTTTGAATTCCTGGAAAATCTCTTCCAGACGCTCCTCGGCGATCCCGATGCCGCTGTCCCAGACTTCGATCGACAGGTGCCGACGATGCCGTCGGCAGCCCAGCACTACTCGGCCGCCAGGGGTGTAGCGAATCGCATTGCTCAACAGGTTACGCAGGATCCGCGCCAAGAGCTGGATGTCGCTGCGCACCAGCGCCGAGCAGGCCACGAAGTGCAACTCAAGCCCTTCGCTGCGCGCTATCTGGGCATATTCGGTGGCCAGGTTGTCGATCAATTCGCTGAGGGCGAACGGCGCGATATCGGCCTTGATCACCCCGGCATCGAGCTTGGAAATATCCACCAATGTGCCCAGCAGATTCTCCACATCCTCCAGGGAATTGCTGACATTGCGCACCAGTGTCGCATTGGCTACCGGCTCGCGGCGCTCGAGCAGTGCACTGGTAAACAGCCGCGCCGCGTTCAACGGTTGCAGCAGGTCGTGACTGACGGCAGCGAGGAATTTGGTTTTCGACAGGTTGGCCTGTTCGGCCTCCAGCTTGGCCTCGCGCAAGCGCGATTCGACCCGGCTGCGTTCGTCGATCTCGCGCAGCAACTGGTCATTCAGGGTGGTCAGTTCGGCTGTGCGCTCGCGCACCCGTAGCTCCAGATTCTGATAGGCCTGGTGCAGCGCCTGCGCCGTTCTGCGACGCTCGGTGATGTCGCGAATCAGCACAAAAATCCCCACCACCTCACCACTGGCCAGGCGGTTCGGGACATAGGAGCGCAGCATGTAGCGCTCCTGATTATTGATGTTGGTTTCGGCCACTTCAAAAGTTACACTTTCACCCGCCAAGGCCCGCGCCACATAGCTCTCCAGCCGCTGATAGTGCTGTTCGCTGTGCACCTCGCGCAGACTCTGGCCGAGCATCACGCCCCGTGGCCAGCAATACCACTCTTCATAGACCTTGTTGGTGAACTCGTAGACCAGATCGGCATTCAGATAGGCGATCAGCGCCGGCACATGGTCGGTGATCAGGCGAATCCAGCGCTCGCTCTCACTGAGGGCCTCGGCATGCTGATAGCGTTCAGTGATGTCGGTGAAGGTGTTGACGAAGCCGCCGGTGGGCAGCGGATGGGTGCGGATTTCCAGTACCCGCCCGTCGTAGAGGCGCTGCTCGCATTCGTGGATGATCCTCCCGTTATCGTCGCGACTGTCCGGGGTCAGCAGGCGCAACTCACTGTCGCCGATCACCTCGGCAAAGGGCCGGTGAGCGGCCACCGGCGCCAGGCCGCTGAGTTCGAGGAAGCGCCGGTTCCACAACTCCAGGATGCCCTCGGCGCTGACCATGGCCACCCCTTGGGACAGGTTGTCCACCGCTCGCTGTAACAGACGGGATTTTTGCGCGACAGCCTGTTCGCGGCGCACGGTTTCGCTGAGCTTGACCTCGGTGATGTCGGTAAACAGCATCACCCGCCCACCTTCCCGGGTGGAGCGCTCGCTGACTTGCAGCCAACAACCGCTCTGCAGCCGATAGAGCAGTTGCTCGTCGGCATGGCCTCGCGGTTCTTCGTTGAACAGCCCGGTGGCGGTCATCAGTCGCTTGACCTCGGCCAGCCGCATACCGGCAATGATCCGCACCTGGCTGTTGGCCCAGAATGCCTTGAATCGGCTATTGAACAGCACAATGCGCTGGTCTTCGTCGAACAGCACGAAGGCATCGGAGATGCTCTCGATCGCGTCGATCAGATACCGGTGAGCGGTTTCGGCCCGTAGCCGGGCTTCGCTGAGCAAGTGATTGCCGGCCTTGAGTTCGGCCATGGCCTGGTTCAATGCATCGGTGCGCTCGCGGACCTGCTCGGCCAGCACCACCGAATGCTGAAATGCCGAATAAGGGTCGTTGCCCCGCGTCACCCCGGACTCGATCCGCTCGATCAGCGCGTCATTGATGCGCTGTAACTTGCGGTTCTCATGCTGCAGTCGGGCGACCTGCTGTTGCAGTTCAACGACTGACAGGGGTTCGGTTCCGGGCAATGGCAACTCCGGTGAAGGTTTGGTTGATGTGCATGCCATTGAACTGTTCTCCATAGGTGTTGAAACCCATCACCCGCTGCTCGCGCAAAAACGCGCCGATCTGTTCCAGGCCATCTCCGTCTTCCAGCTCCAGGCGCCGGAGAAAACAATCGCAACCGATGGTCAGCAGCAGCTCGCCGAGGCGCGCCTGCAAACCGTCGAACAAATGTTGCAGATTCGGCAGCATGGGCCCGGGGGTCATGGCGGTCAGCACGATGCCGTTCTCCACCGCACAATAAAAACTCAGGCTCAGGTCCGGATGAACCTGCTGGATCGCCCGGACGTAATACTGGTCGTGGATCCGCACCGCCAGCGGGTGGGCGGCGAATACCCGGTGATCGAGCTCGGCCACCGGCACACCGATGTGGCGCGCGTACTCTTCGGCGGCGGGCTCGGCGTTAAGCTCGAAGACCCGACGCTGGGCACTGTCAGCACCCGTCACCACCAGCTTCTCTTCGCGGGGCAGGATGTGATGGGTGGTGAACACTTCGAAATCCAGCCAGGTATTGACCAGCACCACCACCGCCGCGCCGCAATGGAATTCACCATCGAAATAGACGTGAGTGTGAGTCAGGTAATTGTCGTCGCCGGCAGAGCCACCGAAATGCGGAATGTCCCCCAGTGCCGCGCTCAAGGCAGCCAGGACCATCTCTTCACGACTGGACAGGCCATCAAGCAGGGTCAGGGCGAAGCTGTTGCCCTTGATCGGCGCCAGGGTGTTGCTGCGACAGTCGCTGACCAGCCTCTCGACCATCCGCTGGGCGTCGATCAGGCTGAAGCGTTCCATTTCGTCGATCCGTTCGGTGGCGATGGAAAAGTGCCGATGATCGAAACCGACCGCTGTCACGCAATTGCGGCCATAGCCAAGGGGCGTGATTTCGCCGGCGCTGGTGCAACCCACCAGGCGGATACCGCCGAAACTCTGCTCCAGGGCTATGCCCAGGGCCTGCAAATCGTATTCGGCGGAACAGAAAAACAGCACGAAGCCCAAGTGCGGGTGTAACAGCTGTCGCGCCAGTTCCTGGGCCACCAGCCGGGCATCGGTCGCCTGGGACATTGCACTGACGACACCCTCATTCTGGGCCTGCTGCATCTTCGCCTCCTGCCGGCGCGCAATACGAGGCCTGAGTGTACGAAGTCTGCCGGGGGCCACGAATGCTACTTGGGTAGGGGTTAACCGCTTCCATGGGATGAAAAGGCCAGTCGATCAGGCGTTGCCGCCGAAGGGTCGCAGTCTTCGGCGGTGCCTATGGGATGTGTGTGTGTGCAGCCATCTGAACAGGCACTGCAACAGGCGGCGATCCTGGCGATCGCGCCTGCAAAGACAGCCGGGCGGATGATCGGGGGGTTACCAGGTCAGCACGGCCCCGACGGCGAAGGTATCGGTATTCTCGTTCTGGGCAATGGTTTGATGGCCTTTGATTTCAAACTGGTTGTATTCGGCAACCAGCTTGAGGTTGTCATTGACCTCATGGAACAGTGCCACACCGCGGGTTTGGTAATCCGCCCCGCTGCCGACTACGCCATTACCATCGTCCTTGGTTTTGCCATAAGACAGCGCCAGGCGATTCTTGCCGAGCGTGTAGGAGCCCTGCAGCAAGTAGCCATCGCTGTCGACATTTCTCAGGGTCGGCTGGCCGGCGTTGTTGGTAAAGAACGGATTGATACCCTTGGCCTGAAAGCCGGAACCGGTGAGCGACAGGCCGCCCATCTTCGCCTGCACACCGTAACCGACGCCTTTGGAGGTGACCGAGTTGACGGTAGAGTCGGTGTTGTCCGAGGTCTGGTAGCTGCCGTTGACCCAACTGTAAATTTTCGCCCCCGCGACATCGAACTGGTAAGTGATCTCGCTCTCGGTGCGAGGGTTCTGCTGATAGGCCTTGCCGGTCGGGCTGCTGTCGTTGGTGCTCACCGGATCCATGATGCCCACCGCGACTCGCAAGCCGTCCATGACCGGCGTGCGGTAGGTGATCTGCGAGGTGGGGAATGGGTACGGATAACCGCTGCCGATATTGCCGAACGACACCCCGCCG
Source organism: Pseudomonas helvetica (assembly GCF_039908645.1). NCBI lineage: Bacteria > Pseudomonadati > Pseudomonadota > Gammaproteobacteria > Pseudomonadales > Pseudomonadaceae > Pseudomonas > Pseudomonas helvetica. The sequence goes on along the minus strand of NZ_CP150917.1, from coordinate 2,751,574 downwards.
CCATCGACCAAGCCCAGGCTATCGCTGACCTGACCATACCCGGAGAGCAGTTCATCGAGCAGGATGTTGGAGCGCGCAAACAGCCCGAAATCCTTACCGATCAGCACCTCGCCCCATTCCGGATTGGCCACGGTGCCATAGAACTGGCGCACGTCGATGGCGGTGTCGGTGCCCTTGGTCTGGCTATCGTTGATGGTCACCCAGAAGGACGCCCGGGCCCCGAGTTTCAGGTCATCGACCTGCTTGCCCATGTTGAAGCCCAGATAGTTGGGCAGAAACCCCATCTTCACCCGGGCCTGGCGGCGGTCGAACTGATCGCCGGCGCGATCAACCTTGCTGTTCACGTAAAAGGCATTGATGTAGCCGTCGGTAGAGAACGTGGTCTGGTCCTTGTCGTACAGCATGATATCGGCCTTGGCGATAGTGCTCAGGCCAAGCATCGACAGGCCGACAATGACCGCTGGCAGAAGCTGGGGCAAATTCTTATTGTTGTTGTGCATGGCGCGCTCCGGAATCGGGGGACGAAATGTCGGAGGCGATTATCGAAAGCTGGCGAACAGCCTTATACGGTGCCTTGGAAGGGGTTGGCAGATGCTTTGGGTCAGTGGGTATAGCGCGATGATTTGGACCCTGACCGGGTCACGCCACGATGCACTACTTAAGGTGCAAGCCTTGTGAGCAGCTGCAGAACGGCTACGACAACGCCATAGCCGAGAGCTTTTTCAGCGTCTAAAGCAGGAACGGATCACGCCAAAAATCCATACCACGCGGCAAGATGCCCGTTGCGATGTTTTCGATTAAATCGAGATGTTCTACAACGCGAACAAAGCACTGGGACGGTGACCAAACCGTCCCAATGCCAAACAAGCAGTGGCTTTTTTTCCTTGAATCACCTAACGAAGGATATTCAGACACACCACCTTGGGTTGCGTCATTTCCTCATAGGCGAAGCGCACCCCTTCCCGCCCCAGGCTGCCGTACTTGAAGCCACCAAATGGCATCGCATCGAAGCGATAGTCGGAGGAGTCGTTGATCATCACGCCCCCGGCTTCGATCCTGCGCGCAGCGCTCATGGCCGTTGCCAGATTATTGGTGAAGATCCCCGCATGCAGGCTGTATTCCGGTTCGTTCGCCAGGGCGATAGCCTCATCGAAGGTCTCGAAGGGCTGCAACATCACCACCGGAGCAAACACTTCGTTGCGCCACAGCCGGCTGGCGTGATCGACATTTTCCAGCACGGTCGCTGTGTAGCATGCGCCCTGACGCTGATTACCGCACAGTAACCTGGCGCCCTCCAGCAGGGCTTCGCTCACCATTTGCTCAGCTTGTTTCGCCGCCTGCGGGGTAATCATTGGGCCGATGTCGGTGCCAGCCAGCGCCGGGTCGCCAACCACCAGAGCCTGAGCCTGATTGACGAAGCGCTCGCGGAAAGCCTCATAGATCGAGGCCTGGACCAACAGGCGCTGAGTGCCGATGCAGTTCTGTCCCGCCGCCCAGAAGGCCCCGGACAGGCAACTCTCGACGGCCGCGTCAAGGTCGCAGTCGCCCATCACGATCACCGGCGCATTGCCGCCCAGGTCCATGGTCAATTTCTTCAGGCCAGCGATACGGGCAATCTGCTCACCCGTAGCGAATCCACCGGTAAAGGAAATCATCCGTACCTCACGGGCGGCTACCAGGGCCCTGCCCAACTCTGCCCCGCCGGTGGCGACCGTGACCACTGACTCCGGCAGCCCGGACTCGACCAGATACCTCACCAACCTGATGGCCGACAACGGCGCCAGCTCGGACGGTTTGAGAATCACCGCGTTGCCGCCGGCAATCGCCGGGCCGAGCTTATGTGCTACCAGATTCAACGGATCGTTGTACGGGGTGATCGCCACAATCAAGCCCAGTGGTTCGCGGGAGAACCAGCCCTGCCGCGACTCGGAGCCTTCATAGGCGTCGAACGGCAACACTTCGCCAGCATTGCGCGTGGCCTCTTGCGCGGAAAGCTTGAGGGTGTTGATACACCGTTTGACTTCTTTCTCTGCCTGCTTGAGGGTCTTGCCGGCTTCGTCGACGATCAACCGGGAAAAAGCGCGGGCATCGCGCTCTATACTCAATGCCGCCTGTTCAAGGATCCGTGCCCGGAGATAACGCGGTAACCCGGCGCTGGCCTGAGCTCCCTTGCGGCCTTGCTCCAGCAACTGCGGAACCTGTGTCATACAGACGTCCGCTACGGCCCCGACGACGCTGCCGTCAAAGGGGTTCAGTACATCAATTTGATTCTCCACAATGGCCAGGGCCGGACGCGATAGGTTCACAGGCCTTCTCCTAGTTGTGTGCAACGGACTGATGGATATTGATGATGTCCGAGAGCAGTGCGAATGCGGTTTCCGTGCGCCCGGCCCCCGGCCCCGAGACCGTCACCGTGCCGAGCAAACCGGTAGTGAATGACACCGCGTTAGTTGCACCGCAGATACCGGCCAGCGGGTGATCGTTGCTCAGCAGCCGGGGTTCGACATGGGCACTGACCGAACCATCGGCATGCCGTGTGGCGGCGCCGATGAGCTTCCAGCGCGCACCGTCCTGACGGGCTCTTTCGATATCACTGAGGTTGAGGCCGCAAATACCCTTGCAGCTGACATCGCTGACGTTCAGTTTGGCGTCCAGCAGTTCATTGGCCAGGATCACTACTTTGAGGCGTACATCATGCCCCTCGACATCCGCAGTCGGGTCGGCTTCGGCGTAGCCCAGTTCCTGAGCCTTGCTTACCGCCTCGGCGAACCCCAGCCCGTCTTCCATGCTGCTCAACACAAAGTTGGAGGTGCCATTGAGAATCCCCTCGAAGCCGAGTATCGAGCTGCCCGCCAACGACTGCTTGGCCAGGCGGATCACCGGAGTGCCGCTCATCACCGAGCCTTCATATTCAAAGGCGACGTTATTGCGTCGAGCGAGGTCCTTGAGCTCTGCAGCGTGCAAGGCAATCGGCCCCTTGTTGGTGGTGACCACATGCTTGCTGCCTTCCAGCGCCCAGCGACAGAACGAGGTGGCCGGCTCACCGTCGACCGGGTTGGTGAAAGTCGCTTCGACAACGATGTCCGCACCGGAGTGTTTGATCACAGCTTCATTGAAGGCTTCGGCATCCCCTCCCGGCAACTGCGCCAGAGCACCCTTGACCGCAGGCAAGTTAGCCAGCTGACCGGCATCCAGTCCTTCGCAGCCAATCACGCAGCCGAGGAACAGGTCGGTGACACCGACAATTTTCAGGGTAAACCCCAATTCTTTCTTCCAGCTTTCGTTACGCTCGGCAATCAGTTGAGCCAATGCCCGGTTGACACCACCGAAGCCGACCAGCGCCAGTTTGTATTCAGTCATTTTTTATTGCCCTTGATCCGAATGATGGGTTACTGGGCACTAGATTAGGCGGGCAGCCAAGGCAGTGAAATATGGCTATTTGCTCTATTTCATGGGCGTTTTGACCAGTGGCTGGGCAAAACGTCAGGCATAAAAAAAGCCAACATGAGTTGGCTTTTTTATCGGGGCAAAGCGGCTAGACAACAGACGAAAGCACGAATGAGGTTACGGTGTTTTCCACCCCAGGCAACGCGGATATTTCATTCCAGACTTTATGCACTCGCTCCGGGCTCGCGGCACCGACCCGCAGCATCAGATCGAACTCGCCGCTCATGACATCGCACTGGATAACTTCCGGAATCTGCCGCAGGGCCAGCAGCACTTCCGCGCCACGCATACGATCGTAGCGATAGACGAAAATCACCGCATTGATATTCGAAGAAGTCTGCCGCCCCTCCCCCGTACGCACCGTGTAGCCCTGTATCGCCCCGTCGCGCTCGAGCCGTTCGATGCGCTGGCGTACGGCATTACGCGACAGGTTGACCCTGGCCGCCAACTCGGCGTGGGCGACCCGGGCATTGAGCCGCAGTTCGGCGATGATGCGCTCATCGAGAGGATCCAGAATTCGCTTCACTTAGCCTCCTTTACAGCGTCTTCACAGAGCGCCGAGCAGTTGATGGATGATCTCGAGGTCATCGGGCTGAATCCGGTAAACCTGTGACGGCCCTTGCCCCGGCACCGGGCTGCGCCGAGCCGGCGCGGTGATCCCCAGTTCGCCGAGCAGTAGCGCGGACTTGGCCGGTGAGATCTCGCCCAGGGTGACCATGGGCGCCACAAGACTTCGGCGGTACAACCGGGCCGCGAGGACACCAGTGGCGGCATGAGGGTCGATGACATAACCGGTATCGCGATACAGCGAGGTGATTTCCTTCAGGGTCTGCTCATCACTGACCGAGTAGGAATCGATGATCATCCGCGCCCGTAGCCAGAACTCGTTGGCGATGCTCATCTCGCCGCTGGATTCGAACTCGACCATCAATGCGCTCACCGCCTGATAGTCGTGTCCATAGAGTTCCCAGAGAAAGCGCTCGAGGTTGGAAAAGATCGACAAGTCCATAGCCGGAGACAAGGTCTTGTTGGCCCGCAACCGGGAGTAGTGGTTTTTCAGGAACAACTGATGCAGCGCGTCGTTTTGATTGGTTGCGACAATCATCTGGGTAATAGGCAGGCCCATCTTTTGCGCAATATAGCCGGCGTAGACTTCAGCGAAACTCGCCGCTGGCACACTGAAGCCGATGGGGCGCTGTCCACCCCCCAGTTGCAGCACGGCATGGAAATAAAACACTAGCTGCGCCAGCACACCGACCCAGTTGTTCGAGTTGAAACTGATGGCCTCGTATTGCGCGCACGGCCATTGCCGGAACAATCGGGTGACGATGGTCTGGCACTCGTCGAAGCTGCCATTTACCGCGAATCTGTGGACCCTGGGATGAGCCACCGCCTGCAGATCCTGTAACTGCTGCTCCGGCATGCCGGACTCCGGATAGATCACCACTACCATCGTATCGTCGCAGTGCTTGAACGCCTCGATGGCGGCCAGCCCGGTATCGCCGTTGGTGGCCCCCAGGACGATTCCGCGGCGCTGGCGTTTGCGCAGAAAGTATTGCACCAGTCGCGCCTGTAGCTGGGCGGCAAAGTCTTTCGAGGAACAGGTCGGCCCATGGAACAGTTCCAGCACCCATTCATTGCGGTCGACCTGGTGCAAGGGCGCGACGGAGCGATGGCTAAAGGTACTGTAGGCCTCCTTCAGCAGGCGTTTGAAATCCGCCTCGGGAATGGCATCGCCGACAAAAGGACTGATGACCCGATAGGCCAGTTCGTCATAGGGCAAGGTCGACCAATTGGCGATTTCCTGTGGCTCGAATAGCGGCAGGCCAACAGGCACGAACAGCCCGCCGTCGTCGGCAACGCCGGATAACACAACCTTCTCGAAATCAGCCTGTACGGCCGAACTTCGTGTACTCACATAGCGCATGGTTGACTCCGGCCATTCATTTATAACGATGTGCCTGCTCGACCAGCCAGGTGGAAAACATCACCGCGTCAGGGTGCTGATCGGCCTCGGCCCCCCGCACCAGGTAAAACGACTCGCTGGCCTCGATACGTTGCGCGAAGGGCTCGACCAGACGCCCGTCCTCAAGCATTTCGTCGACCATGGACGAGCGGGCCAGCGCAATGCCCTGCCCTAGCTCGGCCATGCGTAACGTGGAAATCAGGGTATCGAACTGCATACCGGTGGACGAGTCGACGGCGTGCGCACCGACCATATTCAACCAGTAACCCCAACCTTCTTCGTAACCCAGGACATGCAGCAGTGGATGGTGCACCACATCCTCTGGCACCTTCAGCGGCGAGCGGGCCATCAGAGCCGGCGAGCAAACCGGGAACAAGGTGTCCCAGGTCAGACGCTGAGACACCAGCCCCGGCCATTGTCCATGGCCCCAGCGTATCTCCATGTCGTCTTCGCCATCGAGCTCCTTGACCCAGATGTTGCTGATGTAACGGATGTCGACATGCGGATGGGCCTGCCGAAAGTCCACCAGCTTGGGCGCCAGCCAGTGCACGAAAAACGACAGGCTGCCGCGTACCTTGATGGGCCGGCGCTTGTGCTGACCAAAAATCTCGTTGGTCCCCACCGCCAACCGGGTAATCGCATCCTGTACCACCGGCAGATAGGCTTGGCCTTCCTCGGTCAAACCCAGACCACGAGGCAAGCGCTTGAACAGCGCCACCCCAAGGTGGCTTTCCAATTGGCGGATCTGCTGGCTGATTGCGCCTTGAGTCAAAAACAGCTCTTCGGCGGCGTGGGTGAAGTTCAGACAGCGAGCGGACACCTCAAATGCTCGCAGCCAGTTCAATGGGGGTAACGTCTTTTGCTTCATGGCCTGGACCTCATTGACGCCCCCCGCACCGAGCACGTTTGCCCACCTCGTCGACAATGTCTAGAACGCATCGGACGGTTGTGCCAAGGGAGCAAGCGACAAGCGGCGCTCGCGGCTTTTGCGGGTAATGTAATACACGAAGTAGCACCAGGCGATGAACGGCACACCGAAGTACAGGGCCACCCGCTGCTCAGGGTCGAAGGCGATCCCGACACAGGCCAGGCTGCAGCTGGCCAGCGCCCCCAGTGGCACCCATGGGTAACCCCGCACGCGGAACTTCAGGTCGTGGATATCACCGCCATTGGCCACATAGTGTCGACGGAAAGCGATCTGGCTCGCAGCAATGCTCATCCATACCACCACCACTGCCAACCCGGAAATCGACACCAACGCCAGGTAGATGGTGTCGGCGGCAAACACACTACTGAGCAACGACGCCGCGCCACCGACCATGCTCAACACGATGGCATTCAACGGCGTGCCCATGCGGGTCAGGACCGAGAACTGCTTGGGCAGGTGACCCTGGTCGCTCAAGGTCCAGAGCATCCGCGAGGCGGCGTAAAGTCCGGAGTTGGCGGCGGACAGCAAGGCGCTGATGATCACGAAGTTCATGATGTCGGCGGAGTACGGAATACCGATGTAGGTGAACACCGTGACGAACGGACTCTCCACCAGCCCGGCCTGTTCCCGGGGAAGCAAGGTCGCCAGGACGAAGATGGTACCGACAAAGAAGATCGCCAGGCGCAGCACCGTGGTGCGAATCGCTCGCGGCACGTTGCGTTGCGGGTCCTTGGTTTCGCCGGCAGCGATACCGATCAGCTCGGTGCCAGAGAAGGCAAATGACACAGCGAGCAAGGTCATGGCAATCGACATGAACCCAGTGGGAAACAAGCCCTCACGGGTGAAGTTGCCCAGGCCAATACTGTGAGCCTGATCGATATGCAACAGGCCGAGAATCGCCCCGCCGCCGATCAGCAGGAACACTACCACCGTCACCACCTTGACCAGAGACAACCAAAACTCAGTCTCGGCGAACAAGCGCACCGAAATCACATTGGTCAGAAACACCACTCCAGCGAACAGCGCACTCCAGATCCATACCGGAGTCTGTGGGAACCAGCGCGCCATAAGGATACCGGCGGCAGTGAATTCCGAGCCAATAGCCACGGTCCAGGTCAACCAGTAAAGCCAGGCCACCGTGTAACCGGTCCCCGGGCCGAGAAAGCGTGTGGCGTAGGTGCTGAACGAGCCGGTTTCCGGCATCTGCACTGCCAGCTCGCCCAGGCACATCATGACCATGTAGACCATGAGCGCGCCGATGATATAAGCGATAACCGCCCCCAAGGGGCCGGCTTGGTTGACAGTGTATCCGGACGTGAGGAAAAGCCCGGTACCAATGACACCGCCCAATGCCAACATGACAATATGGCGGGTCTGCATTTCCTGTTTAAAACCAGCACGCGCGTTGAGCTGTTGTTCTTTTATGGACATGATTGTTCTCATGAAAGTTATTAGGGCACGCATTCACTTCTGCGATGAGTTACTGGGCAGAATAAAAACAGGTTGCCACTAAGTTTTATTATTATTCCTCTTCATGAAGTCCTCATAGACTGCCTTGTCGTGAGGCATTAACTTTGAAACTTTAGTTGGGTACCTCGGTGCAAGATTCATTGATTGAGGGTTGTGTTTTTACCTGTACCTGTTCATGCCGTGAGCGCCTGACATAGGCGAATGCCTGCTTCAGATCGTCGAGCAAATCGTCGGTGTCTTCGATGCCGACCGAAACCCGCACCAGCCCTTCGGAAATGCCCAAGGCCAAACGCTCCTCCAGCGTGTTCTCCACATGACTGGTGGTCCTGGCCGGGCCGTAGATGGTTTCCACCGCGCCCAGATTCCCCGCGCAATGGGCAAAGCGCAGGCGTGGTAACAGTACTTTGACGGTGTCCATGCCACCGACCAGGACAAAACTGACGATGGCGCCGAACCCGCGCATTTGCGCGCACGCCACAGCGTGGTTCGGATGACCGGGCAAGCCGGGATAGTTCACCGATTCCACAAGGGGCTCGTTGCTCAGGAACTCTGCCAGGGCACGGGCACTGTGTTGTTGCTGACGCATCCGCAGTGCCAGGGTTTTCATGCCCCGGATGATCAAATAGGCCGAGAAGGGATCAAGCGCCGCACCGTTGATTTCCCGGTAATGACGAACCTTGGCCATCAAGGATTCAACGCCGCACACCAGACCGCCAAGCACATCGCCATGGCCGCTGAGGAACTTGGTCGCGCTGTGGATGACTACGTCTACGCCCAATGCCAGGGGATTCTGATTCAACGGAGTGGCGAAGGTATTGTCCGCCACCACCACGGCGCCGACGCGCTTGGCCGCACTCACCAGACGTTGGATATCGAGTATTTTCAGAGTCGGGTTGGTCGGAGTTTCCAGGTAGAGCACCTGGCAGCCTTTGGCGACTTCACGCTCGATCTCGTCATGATCGAAGGTTTCGCACAAGGTCACGTCCACCCCCATGCGCGGCAGGAACTCTTCGAAAATCTTGTTGGTGCCGCCGTAGCTGTCCTTGGTGGAAACTACCCGATTGCCGTGGGCAAGGAAGGTATAAAGCACACTGCTGATGGCCGCCATGCCGCTGCTGAAGGCCACCGCGGACTCGGCCTTTTCCAACTCGCAAATTTTCGCTTCGAGGGTCTCGACCGTCGGGTTGCTCATGCGGCTGTAGATAAATCCCGGAGCCTTGCCCAAAGCCACGTCGTACCAGACGTCAATGTCGTCGTAACCGTAGGCGGCACTGACCACGATAGGTGTTTGCGTGGCGTTATAGGGGTGCCTGACTTGCTCCCCGCCCCAGACCGCTCGGGTTCCCGTTCCGGCGTTATCAAGCCCTGCGCTGTCAGGTTTATTGTTCATTGAGACTACTCGCACTGAAGGGTGGCGACTGTTGAGTCATTCGCCGGGTCTGGTCGCCAATATAGTCAAAAGGATTGCACCCGAGAAACGATGTAATCAGTGCCAAAGGGCCGCTTTTATTAATGGCTGTTGATGTGCGAGGAAATCGAAATAGCTAACGCTTGTACCGTACGCCTCTCATTTTCCAGAGACTTATCCAAACCTCCCATTCATATACCAGTTGAAGGCTACGTCTTAACGTTCAGTCGAAAGGAAACCATATTTTCTGGCTCTTCACGGAATACCAGGAAACACAGAAACCAGAACGCCGATTTGATAGATGATGTTCGTGCGAGCAAACACATCTAACAAACCGGCGTTCTGATACCCAATATTAATACTTTCCTCCCTACAGTTTGCTCAGGAGTGGCCAGCGATGCGACAGACTCGTACCCACTGCCAATTTCCCAGACCCGCCGACCAGAATCGTCGAGAAGATGATCAGCAGCAGCCAGGCGAACTGGCCCTCGGCCAGGCTCCACTCGGGATGAACCCGGATAACCGAGACAACCAGCAAAAAGAGCACAGGCAGTGTCGCAAGGCGCGTCAGCAGTCCCACTGCGATGAATATCGGACAAAACACTTCCGCGAAAATTGCCAGCGACAAGGTCAACCGAGCCCCCATGCCAAACGGGTCTTCAATCAACGTCAGTTCGTGCTCAAAATTGAACAGCTTAGGCAATCCGTGCACCAGCAACAGCATCAGTACACCGGTGATGCGTAGCCAACACAGCGCTACATCCGCTGCAGTCGTCGTATTCATATCAGATGTGGACATGTTCCATTGCTCCCCACCGCTCGCCTGAGTGCGCCTCTTCCCCTATCAAGGAAGAGGCGCAATTCAGATCAGTGACCTTCCGATGCGTTAAACATGGTTTTGGCATAAATCAAACCAAGACCATAAGCGCCGCCGTGAGCGATAGAGGTTTTCACCGTCTCGTTATAGGTGTCGCTGCGAGCCCAGTCACGTTGCAGTTCCAGCAAGTACTGGAGTGAGGTCATCGGACGCGCACCGGCTTGAATCATGCGCTCGATAGCGCGCTCATGAGCCTCATCCGAAACGTCACCGCACGCATCGCAAATGATGTAGACCTCGAAGCCTTGTTCAAGCGCCGAGATCGCCGGGCCGACAATGCAGACCGAAGTCCAGAGACCGGCAAGAACAATACGGTCGCGACCGATCTTGTTCACAGCGACAGCTATGCGCTCGTCTTCCCAGGTATTCATGCTGGTGCGGTCAATCAGTTCCTGACCGGCAAAAACCGAGGTGATTTCTTCAAACATCGGGCCCGAAAAGCTTTTTTCGGCGACGGTGGTAAGAATGGCCGGAACGCCAAACTCCTTCGCTGCCTTGGAGATCAGTGCAGCGTTATTGCGGAGTGAAACAGCGTCGATGGATTTGGTCGCAAATGACATCTGCGACTGAAAGTCGATCAGGATCAGAGCGTGGTTGCTTGGATTGATCAGACCTTTACCTGGTGCTGCTTTTGCGGTTGCCATAACACTTCTCCGGATATGTTTGAGAGGGGCTATTTTCGGCTTCGCTGTAGCAGAGCGATTGTATGGATGTGCGACTCTGGAAAAATCATGCTGATAAAATTTCTTTTTACGCCCACCGCCTCAGGCGTCCTCGGTCCGATCCAGCCGTTCACGCAAGAATTCGATCAACGCCTGCACCGGTCGCGAGCCCTGGCGATGCTGCGGATAGACTGCCGATAACGTCAACGGCGCAGGGCGGAAGTTGTCCAGCACCGGCACCAGCCGCCCGTCCTTCAAGGCCGAACCGACAATGAAGGTCGGCAAATAAGTAATGCCCATGCCGGCGATGGCCGCGTCCTTGAGCAATTCACCGTTGTTGACCCGCATCCTTCCGGTGACGTTCACGGTCAGTGGTTTGCCCTGCCCTTCGAACCGCCATTGCACCTGGCGACCATGGCCGTAAGGCAGGCAGTCATGGCTGTGCAAGTCTTCGGGGTGAACCGGCGTACCGCGCTCGGCCAGGTAGGCCGGGCTGGCGCAGTACACCCGCTGGATGGCGGCGAGGCGTCGGGCGATCAGCGTCGAGTCTTCCAGCACGCCAATGCGCAATGCCAGGTCGTAGCCTTCGCCGAGCAAGTCCACAGGCCGGTCGCTCAAGTCCACTTCTACCGTGACGTCGCGATAGCGCTGCAAGAACACCGGCAGCAGGCACCCCAAGTGCGCCACCGCGAACGACAACGGCGCGCTCAAGCGAATGGTGCCGCGTGGCTCGGCGGTCTGGCCGGCGATGCCCTGCTCCACGTGTTCGACTTCGCTGAGCAGGCGCAAGGCCGACTCGTAATAACTCTGCCCCAGGGGCGTGACGTCCAGTCGCCGAGTCGAGCGGTTGAGCAGCCGCACGCCGAGGCGCTCCTCCAATTGCATCAGCCGGCGGCTGACGAACTGCTTGGACAGGCCCAACTGATCGGCCGCCGCCGTGAAGCTGCCGGAGTCCATGACCTGGCAAAAAATACGCATGTCTTCGAACGGGTTCATTGTCACTCCCTGGTTGACAGTTAAACGCTTTATAGCCGCTTTTTCACTTTCAGGCACCTCATTAATCTGTGCTCACAGTGTTGCTGAGACCTGAACCCCAGCGTCACAGCAGCCCGATCCCAAGGCATAAAAACTCGAACGATTGAAAAAGGAATTGACCATGAACATCAAGCAAACCCTCAGCGCTTCCCTCCTCGCCCTGTCCATCGGCAACGCTTTCGCCGCCGGCAGCCCCGGCGTCGAACACAACACCCAGGCCTTCCTCGATGCCCTCGCCGCCGGTGGTGGCAAACCGCTGGAGCAACTGAGCCCGAAAGACGCCCGCGCGGTGCTGACCGGTGCCCAGGCCTCGGTGAAGGTCGATCTGTCCGGTGTTGAAGTCAGCGACAAGGCGATCAAGGTCGACGGCCAGACGATCAACCTGAAAGTGGTGCGCCCAGCCGGGGCCAAGGGCGAATTGCCGGTGTTCATGTTCTTCCACGGTGGCGGTTGGGTACTGGGCGACTTCCCGACCCACCAACGCTTGATTCGTGATCTGGTGGTGGGCTCCGGGGCAGTTGCCGTGTACGTCGACTACACCCCGTCGCCTGAAGCGCACTACCCGACCGCGATCAACCAGGCCTACGCCGCCACCAAATGGGTGGCCGAGCACGGCAAGGACATCGGTGTCGACGGCAAGCGTCTGGCGGTGGCCGGCAACAGTGTCGGCGGCAACATGGCGGCAGTGGTGGCGTTGATGGCCAAGGAACAGAACACCCCGGCCCTGCGCTTCCAGTTGCTGATGTGGCCGGTGACCAACGTCGGGTTCGATAACGGCTCGTACCAGCAATTCGCCGAAGGCCACTTCCTGACCAAAGGCATGATGCAGTGGTTCTGGGACAACTACACCACCAGCCCGGCCGAACGCGCGCAGATCCATGCCTCGCCACTGAATGCCAGCGCCGAACAGCTCAAGGGCCTGCCCGCCGCGCTGGTGCAGACTGCCGAATTCGACGTGTTGCGTGACGAAGGCGAAGGCTACGCCCGCCACCTCGATGCGGCCGGCGTACCGGTGACCTCGGTGCGCTACAACGGGATGATCCATGACTTCGGCCTGCTCAATCCGCTGAGTCAGATTCCGGAAGTTAAGGCCGCAGTGCGACAAGCGGCGGCTGAGCTCAAGACGCATCTGAACTGAGTCCACATTGTGGCGAGGGAGCTAGCTCCCGCTGGGCTGCGCAGCGGCCCCAACATCCTCAAGACACCGACGATTTTGTGAGTGCTGCGCACTCAAGCGGAAGCCAGCTCCCTCGCCACAAATGTCATCCAGACTTTGGAGTTCCTCATGTCCTTTCTCCTCACCCACCTGCTGTCCTGGAGCGCCCTGCTTCTGGTACTCGACGCTCTGCTCTGGCACCTCGCCCCGTTCAAGCACCGCGCCTTGCGGGTCGGCGTGCGTCTGGGGTTGTTTCTGGCGTTCAGTGCGCTGGTCATCAACGCCGGCGTCAGCCCGTTGCAGGCGCCGTTGTTCGCCGATGACCCTGTTGCGCAACTGGGCGCCACGGCACTGGGGATTCTCTGGTGGTTGTACGCCGCGCGGGTGCTGACCGAAGTGATCGGTCTGGCCCTGATGCGCCGCATCGGTCACAGCGGTCGGTTGTTGCAGGACGTGATCGGTGCGCTGGTGTTCCTGGCCGCCATTGTCGCTGCCGCCGGGTATGTGCTGGAGCTGCCGGTCAAAGGCCTGCTCGCGACCTCCGGGGTGGTTGCCATCGTGGTCGGTCTGGCGTTGCAGAGTACGTTGAGCGACGTGTTCTCCGGCATCGTGCTCAACACCACCAAGCCCTATCAGGTGGACGATTTGGTGATGATCGATGGTGTCGAAGGCAAGGTGCTCGATATCGACTGGCGCGCCACCCATCTGCTGACCAGCGCTGGCACCCTGGCCGTGGTGCCGAACTCGGTGGCGGCCAAGGCCAAGATCGTCAATCTCAGCCGCCCGACCCACCTGCACGGCGTGTCGATCAGCATCAAGGTGCCGAACCACGTCCGTCCGCGCCGGGTGCTCGATGCCCTCGAGCGGACTCTGCAAGGCAGCAGCAGTCTGTTGCTCGATCCGGCGCCGAAAGCGCTGCTCAAAGAGGCCGGTGAAGAAATGTCCGAATACGTGGCCAGCGGTTTCATCGCCGAACTGGGCAAGAAAGGCGACGTGCGCAATCAACTGTTCGACCTCGCCCATCGGCACCTTGAAGCGGCGGGCATCTCGCGGCATCCGGACGGTTTGATCGAACCCTCGAGCCGCGCCCGCGCACTGCTCGATGAAGTGAAGATTTTCCGCTCGCTCAGCCATGAAGAACGTGACCGCCTCGCCGAATCGATGGTGCCGCAGCAGTACACCGCCGGCCAGGTGGTGCTGGATCTGGGCGAAGTGCCGGACAGCCTGTTTGTGATTGCCACCGGTGTCGTCAGCGCCAGCGTGTCCGACGGCAATGGCCTGGCCGAGGCAGGTCGCATGGGGCCGAGCGAAGTCATGGGCGAACAGAGCATCCTTGCCGATACACCGTCCCAGGCGACGTTCACCGCGCTGACTTCCTCCATCATCTACCGTCTCGACAAGAACCTGACCCGCCAGTGTATGGAGCAGCGCAACGAAGTGGGCCAGGCGTTGAACAAGTTGCAAGCGGTACGGCAACAGAACAGTCGGCTGGCGTTGATGGCCAAGCCTGTGCCGGTCAGGAAAGGTGGATTTCTGGGGTGGTTGCAAAAACGTTGAGCAGAAAAATGCCCGCACATCGGCGGCAATGCTGTTCATTTAAGGAGGTCTGGAGGCCTGAGAAGTATCTGTGGCGAGGGAGCTTGCTCCCGCTGGACTGCGTAGCAGGCCCAATTCAGGGCCGCTTCGCGCCCCAGCGGGAGCAAGCTCCCTCGCCACAACTGCGGATATGCCTGAAGCATCGGCGTAAGTGAACAGCATTGCGCACATCGACGGGCATTTTTTTCAGCGGATTACTTGGCGGTGAACTTGGTATAGCTATTGATCAGATTGCGATAGTTCGGCAGACGCTGCGACAGCAGATTCGCCAAACCTTCCATGTCATTGCGCCAGTCGACTTGCAGCTCGCAGGCCACCGCGAACCAGTTCATCAGATGCGCACCGGCGGCCGACATCCGCGCCCACGCCGCTTGTTGCACAGTGGTGTTAAAGGTGCCGGAAGCATCGGTGACCACGAACACTTCAAAACCTTCAGCAAGCGCCGACAGGGTCGGGAACGCCACGCACACGTCAGTCACCACACCGGCGATGATCAGTTGCTTGCGACCGGTGGCCTTGATGGCTTTGACGAAGTCTGCGTTGTCCCAGGCGTTGATCTGGCCAGGGCGGGCAATGAACGGCGCGTCCGGGAATTGCTCTTTGAGTTCCGGCACGATCGGGCCGTTCGGGCCGCTGTCGAAACTGGTGGTAAGGATGGTCGGCAGGTTGAAGAACTTGGCGATGTCGCCCAGCGCCAGGACGTTGTTCTTGAACTCGTTCGGGCTGAAATCCTGCACCAGCGAGATCAGGCCGGTCTGGTGGTCGACCAACAGCACAACGGCATCGTCTTTGTTCAGACGCGAGTAAGGAACGTTGCTCATGTGAAACTCCTCGATGGATGGTTGTTGCGGGGGAGCGCCGGTCACGAAGACCGGCGCTTTGTTTCGGAATCAGAAGGCGAAGCAGGAACAGCCGAATGCGCCCCAGAAACCGGCGAAATCGCTGACCGGCGCATTCGACTGGCGCGCCTTTTCATGGCTGTGCGTATGCACCGCGCACGGGCCGCTGCAATGGTGGACCTGAGCCTGCATCGGCGAATTCGGGCGCCAGTGGCCGGGGACTTTCATCACCGGCGACCAGTCCGGCAGTACCGGTACGCTGGCCGGCCCGAGTTTTTCGAAGTCGCCGGCGGCGTACACAACCTTGCCGCCGACCACCGTCAGTACCGACTCGATCCACTTGATCGCTTCTTCCTCGACGCTGAAGAAGTCCGCGCTCAACGCTGCCAGGTCCGCCAGTTGCCCGACCTTGATCTGGCCCTTCTTGCCCTGTTCGGACGAGAACCAGGCGCTGCCGTGGGTGAACAGTTCCAGCGCAGTGGTGCGCGGCAAGCCTTCCTCGTACAACGCCAGACCACCGACGGTGCGGCCGCTGACCATCCAGTACAGCGAGGTCCACGGGTTGTAGCTGGAAACGCGTGTGGCATCGGTGCCCGCGCCGACCGGCACACCCTCGGCGAGCATGCGTTTGATCGGCGGGGTGTGCTCGGCGGCTTTGCTGCCGTAACGGTCGACGAAGTATTCCCCCTGGAACGCCATGCGGTCCTGAATCGCGATGCCGCCACCCAGCGCCTTCACCCGCTCGATGTTTTGCGGGGTGATGGTTTCGGCGTGGTCGAAGAACCATGGCAAACCGTTGAACGGAATGTCGAGATTGACCTTCTCGAACACATCGAGCATACGGCTGATGGATTCGTTGTAAGTGGCGTGCAGACGGAACGGCCAGCGTTGCTCGACCAAGTGGCGAACCACCGGTTCCAGTTCCTCTTCCATGGTCTGCGGCAGGTCCGGACGCGGTTCGAGGAAGTCCTCGAAATCCGCCGCCGAAAACACCAGCATTTCACCGGCGCCGTTGTGCCGCAGGTAATCGTCGCCCTGATGCAGGGTGACGCTGCTGGTCCAGTTCTTGAAGTCGGTCAGCTCTTCCTTGGGCTTCTGGGTAAACAGGTTATAAGCAATGCGAATCGTCAGTTGCTGGTCCTTGGCCAACTGCTCGATCACTGCGTAATCGTCCGGGTAATTCTGGAAACCACCGCCCGCATCGATGGCGCTGGTCAAGCCCAGGCGATTGAGTTCACGCATGAACTGACGGGTTGAGTTGACCTGATAGTCCAGCGGCAACTTCGGCCCTTTGGCCAGGGTCGAGTAAAGAATCATCGCGTTCGGACGGGCCACCAACATGCCGGTCGGCTCGCCGTTGGCGTCGCGCACAATCTCGCCACCCGGTGGGTTCGGCGTGTTGCGCGTGTAACCGACAACCTTGAGCGCTGCGCGGTTGAGCAAGGCGCGGTCGTACAAGTGCAAAACGAACACCGGCGTATCCGGCGCAGCCTGGTTGAGTTCTTCAATCGTCGGCATGCGCTTTTCGGCGAACTGGAATTCGTTCCAGCCACCGACCACCCGCACCCATTGCGGCGTCGGCGTGCGATCGGCCTGGTCCTTGAGCATGCGCAGGGCATCGGCCAGCGATGGTACGCCCTCCCAGCGCAGTTCGAGGTTGTAGTTCAAGCCACCCCGAATCAAGTGCAAGTGCGAGTCGTTGAGGCCAGGGATAACGCAGCGGCCCTTGAGGTCAATGACCTGGGTGCCCGAACCGCGCAGGGCCATGGCCTCGGCATCGGTACCCACCGTGACGAAGCGACCATTGGTGATCGCGACCGCACTGGCGAGGGGTTTTTCACGGTCAACGGTATGAAATTGGCCATTGAACAGAATCAGATCGGCGTTCATTGGTTTTCCTCAGGCAGAGTGGGATGAGGTTGTCCGGCTTTCAGCCACGGCGCGAACAGACGCGTCGCCCTGGGCATGAACAGGTACACCACCGAAACCACAATGGTCACGGTGATCAGAAAAGTGGCAACCACGTAATTGGACAGAAAGGCGTTGAGCTTGAGCAGCGGGCCCCAGATCAGCGGCACCAGCAAGGTATGCGGCAGAATCACCAGCAGCGTCACCACGGCCTGTTTCCAGCGCGGCGGTGGCGAACCGGCATCGTCCTGTGGCGCGAACCAGAACTCCTTGACCGGGTTGACCTCAGTCTGGTCCCCATCCGCCAGCATCGGCTCGGCTTCGTTGACCAACTCCAGCCGTTGCGGCGATTCGAGCCAGCGCTGCATCGCCTCGGTAGAGCAAAAACGCAGCACGCAGGTAAACATGTCCAGGCCGGCGCTCTTGCCGCGAATCACATCCACCCCCAAATGCCCCTCGCTCTGCCCGGCAATACCGACAATCCGCCGCAGCCAGGCTTCATAGGGCACTTCAAAACCGGCCTTGACCCGGTGTTTGACGACCAGGGTCACGACTTCTTCGAAGCCGCGCACCGGGTGGGTGGTTGCAGGGTCGAGTCGATTGGAATCAGGCATAACGAAAGGCTCCGGCGAAACGGAAATTGTGCGCAGCACAAGTGAAAACCAGCGGCGTTGATGCGCCAGGACTTGGTTCGATAATGCCGGCGTGAGGGAGGGGAAAATTGAACGTATGTGCTCTCTTTGCGAGCGGACTTGAGCCTGACACTTTCCTGTGGCGAGCGAGCTTGCTCGCGCCGGCCGGTCTGCGCTCGGGCGCGGCAGTCGTGGAACCGGCTGTCGTGTTCTACCTGATGAATCCCGGTGGCTGGTTTTGGGGCCGCTTCGCGCCCCAGCGGGAGCAAGCTCCCTCGCCACAGCAAGCTTGCTTGCCACAGAAGCGAAATCTGGCAGAAGTTTTTCCGCTATGAAGCTGGGATATTCAACGGCTCGGACATGAACTGAGTAATCCGCGAGCGCAACCATCGCTCCGCCGGATCATTGTCGTGCACCCCGCTCCAGGCCATCGACAACTGTGCCTTATCGATGGGAAACGGCGGATCTTCGGCCCTCAAGGCACAGCCTTCGACCAGCGCGCAGGCGGCATAGTCGGGAACGGTAGCGATCATTTCAGTCCCTGCGAGCAACGCCCGCAACCCACTGAACTGCGGCACCCCCAACACCACCCGCCGGGTGCGCCCGACCTTGGCCAGATCAAGATCAATGTTGCCGCTCAAATCCCCCGAGAACGACACCATCGCATGGGGCCGCTCACAGTACTCATCCAGCGTCAGTGCTTCTGGCCGGTTGTCTGCGCGCAGCACTTTGCAGGGGATATCCCGCAGTTTCTTGCGTTTGGCATTGGCCGGCAGTTCGGTGGTGTAACTGACCCCGACTGAAATCTCCCCGGACGCCAGCAACGTCGGCATCAGCAAATAATTGGCCCGGCGCACCACCACAATGATCCCTGGTGCCTCCTCCCGCAGATGGCTCAATAGCGACGGAAACAAACCAAACTCGGCGTCATCCGACAGACCAATGCGAAACACATCACAACTGGTAGCCGGATCAAACTCCCTGGCCCGGCTGACCGCCCCGGAGATGGTGTCCATCGCCGGCTGCAGCTCCTTGAGAATCGCCAGCGCCCGTGCCGTCGGCTCCATGCCGCGACCGTTGCGCAGCAACAGCGGATCGTCGAACAGATCACGCAACCGCCCCAATGCAGCGCTCACGGCCGGCTGCCCCATAAAGAGTTTTTCGGCGACCCGGGTCAGATTCTTTTCGAACATCAGAGCCTCGAAAATCACCAGCAGGTTCATATCGACGCGGCGTAGATCGTTACGGTTCATAGGTACGGTTCCATGGTGTTTTTTTAGCCAGGCAAAGTCTTTTGGACTTTACTCAATCAAAGGTTTGCGCTCGCTGTTAACCGGAGGAATTAACAACGTTTAACTCGCAAGCCAAAGCCCTGCGACCAACAATCAAACCTTCTACGCAAACCTGTTATTCCAAAAGGGATGGTGCTGACCCACCGTGCAGTGCGCCAGCGCATTCCCACCGACACGGACATTTGCCATGGCCCACGTTCAGCACAACGCCGCCCACGCACCAGCCACGCAAACGCGAAAAGCCACCACTGGCGGCCTCAGCCCCTGGCGGGAAAGCCTGGTCAAGCAATTGATCCTCGAGCGCCTCAGCGAAACCCTGGAAGTCACCGAACTGGCCCGGGCCTGCGCGATGTCGCGCAGTCATTTCTCCCGCACCTTCAAGTGCAGCACCGGCCTCTCGCCTCAGGACTGGATTCGTTGCCAGCGTATCGCCCGGGCCAAGCAATTGATCCAGAACACTGACCTGACCCTGACCCAAATCAGTCTGGAGTGCGGGTTCTGCGATCAGGCGCACTTCTGCCACATGTTCACCCGCAGCGAAGGCATCAATCCGTTTGCCTGGCGTTGTCAGGCGGTGCGCGCCCTGCCCTCTCTCAACAGCAAAAGATCGCAGCCTGCGGCAGCTCCCGCGGGTGTACACATGTCCGTGTAGGAGCTGGCGCAACCTGCGATCTTTTGATTTTGATCAGGCCTTGAGGAACGCCAGCAGATCGGCGTTGAGCTGATCCTTGTGGGTGTCGGTCAGGCCATGAGGCGCGCCTGGATAGACCAGCAGCTTCGAACCTTTGACGAGTTTGGCCGAGGCGATACCGGCGGCTTCGATAGGCACGATCTGGTCGGCGTCACCGTGCACTACCAGGGTCGGCACGTCGAACTTTTTCAGGTCTTCGGTGAAGTCGGTTTCGGAGAACGCCTTGATGCAGTCGTAGGCGCTCTTGTGACCAGCGGTCATGCCCTGCATCCAGAACCAGTCGATCATGCCCTGGGAAGGTTTGGCACCCGGTTTGTTGAAACCAAAGAATGGCCCGCTGGCGACGTCTTTGTACAACTGCGAACGGTCCGCCAGGGACGCCTGACGCAGACCGTCGAACACTTCCATCGGCAGGCCGCCTGGATTGGCCTCGGTCTTGAGCATCAACGGTGGCACCGCGGAAATCAGCCCGGCCTTGGCGACTCGCCCAGTGCCATGACGACCGATGTAGCGCGCCACTTCGCCGCCACCGGTGGAGAAACCGAACAGCACCGCGTTTTGCAGATCCAGCAGCTCGATCAACTGCGCGAGGTCGTCGGCGTAGGTGTCCATTTCATTGCCGGACCAGGGCTGGCTGGAGCGCCCGTGACCACGGCGGTCATGGGCGATGACCCGGTAGCCCTTGGACGCCAGGTAGATCATCTGCGATTCCCAGCTGTCGGCATTCAGCGGCCAACCGTGGCTGAAGACAATGGGCTGGCCGGTGCCCCAGTCCTTGTAGTAAATCTCGGTACCGTCGCGGGTGGTAAATGTGCTCATGGCGATTGCTCCTTAATTAAGGCGTGGGGGGTGTTTGGGTGAATCAATTCGATGGATGGCCCATGCGCTCGGCCAGGCGCGCCACCCGCTCGCCCAAGTGCGCGGCGGTGCGGCGATCTTCAACAGGTGGCGCTTGTTCGGGAGACTGTTCGACATTCGACTGGGCCATGGCGCCCAGGGAGCTGCCCAGACGA
The DNA here is from genome assembly GCF_039908645.1 of Pseudomonas helvetica. NCBI lineage: Bacteria > Pseudomonadati > Pseudomonadota > Gammaproteobacteria > Pseudomonadales > Pseudomonadaceae > Pseudomonas > Pseudomonas helvetica. Next base: position 2,730,654 of record NZ_CP150917.1, on the reverse strand, counting down.
TTCAATTGCCCATCGAACACCCCGCTGCTGGAACGCGCCGGCAGCAGGTCGAGGCCGACCCAGATCATTGAGTGCTGAGCGGCGAACACGGCCATCTGCAGCAAGGTGTTGAGCTTGTCGCCGCACAGACAGCCGGAGTTGGTGAACCCGGCGGCCAATTTGTCGCGCCAGGGCTGCGCCAGGTAGAACGACGCAGTAGCCTCCATGAAGCCCTTGAACGACGCCGATGCGCTGCCCATGTACGTCGGGGCGCCGAAGATGATCGCGTCGGCGCGGTGCAAGCGGTCCCAGTGCCCATCCACTTCCTCGACCGCAATCAATTGGCAGGTACTGCCCAAGTGTCGCTCCACACCCTGAGCCACAGCTTCGGCGATAACTCGCGTATGACCATAGCCGCTGTGATAGACCACTACCACGTCGCTCATTCCGGCATCCTCCTGAAGTGTTCATCCCTTTTGCTGCACGAAGACCGGCGCCTTCGGTTGATGGACTGGAAGTAGTGTATTTTTGGGCGTAAACAGGGCGCAGGACGAGTTAAACGTTGTTAATTTTCAACGGTGCGCCTAAAGCCGCGACTCAGTCATTTGTCACCGCCGCGCCCAGTAAATACAGCGCTTGCGAACGGTGCCGCAAACGCTGCATACACTGCACACGCAGGACAGTCGTTCGGTCACTGCGTTGCGTTGACGAAAAAATCTGAAGAACATGCTCGAATACCGCGAGATAGAAGGACACAAGCAGGAGTGACCCGTTGACCCTTTCCCCCGAACAGGCTGTGCATTTCGGCCCTTACCGGGTCTACCCCGGACAACGTCTGGTGCTGGAGGCCGACCAGCCGCTGCGCCTGGGTCGGCGCGCCATGGACATTCTGTTGATCCTGCTGGAACACGCCGGGAATGTAGTCAGCAAGCAGCAATTGATCGCGCAGGTCTGGCCCAAATGCGTAGTCGAAGACATCAATTTGCGAGTGCACATCGCGGCGCTACGCAAAGCCCTCGGCGACGGTCAAGCCGGCCAGCGCTACATCGTCACCGTGGCCCAGCGTGGTTACAGTTTTGTCGCGCCGTACTCGCTGGAGCACATCGAGCAACGTCCGCCGAGCAGCGGCCACGAGCAGAGCGGCCATAACCTGCCCATTCGTCGGACTCGCATGATCGGTCGCCAGGCCTTGGTCGACAGTCTGGTGACGAACTTGCCACGCCAACGCCTGATCACCCTCGTTGGCCCTGGCGGTATCGGCAAGACCACGGTGGCACTGCGCGTCGCCGAACAACTGATCGGTCGCTACCGGGACGGCATTCGCCTGCTGGACCTGGCCCAGATCAGCGACCCGTTGATGATCGCCACTCACCTGGCGACGCTGCTGGACCTGTCGTTGCACGACACTGAACCGATGAACTGTCTCACGACCTTCCTGCGCGAGCGGCAAATGCTGCTGGTCATCGACAACTGCGAACATCTGATCGACGCCGTTGCGTTGCTCAGCGAAAGCATCCTTCGTGGCGCGCCCGATGTGCACATTCTGGCCACCAGTCGCGAAAGCCTGCGGGCCGAAGGCGAATTCGTTCAGCGCCTGGAGTCCCTGGACTGCCCACCGCCCATCGCTGCGCTGGACCGCTCCCAGGCCTTGAGCTTTTCGGCTGTGCAATTGTTCATCGAACGGGCGATGGCCAGCCATGACAGCTTCGAACTGAGCGATGCTGAACTGCCTCTGGCGATCGAGATTTGTCGCCGCCTGGACGGCATTCCTTTGGCGATCGAACTGGCCGCAGCGCAAGTGAACAGCCTTGGTCTAAGTGGATTGCTGACGCAACTGCAAGGCAGTTTTCGTCTGCTCGCACAGGGCTGCCAGACGGCGCTGGGACGGCATCAGACCCTGCGCGCGACACTCGACTGGAGCTTCGAGCTGCTGAGTACCTGCGAACAAACCTGCCTGCGCCGACTGGGTGTGTTCAGGGGCGGTTTCACGCTGGAATCGGCGGCCGCGGTGATTGTCGGCGAACACATCGAACCCCGCGAGGTGTTTGGCGCGATTACGCAACTGGTGGCCAAGTCACTGCTGAACGTGGAGGTCGGCGACGAGCAGGTGTTCTACCGTCTGCTCGATACCACCCGCAGCTATGCCCTGGAAAAACTCGACCAGGCCAATGATTTGCCAGACACCCTGGAACGCCACGCCGAGCGCTGCCTGGCATTGATGCATCAGGCCCAGAACGACTGGGAGCACATCCAGACCGATATATGGATCGAGCGTTACGCCCGCAGTCTGGAAGACATCCGCTCGGCCCTGGACTGGGGCTTGAACGCTCAAGGGCCGCAGGCTGTGGCGATCCGGCTGGCTTCGGTTTCGACGCCACTCTGGCAGGAACTGTCGCTGCTCAAGGAACACGGCGTGTACGTGCGCAAGGCCCTGGCGCTGCTCGAATTGACGCCCGAGCCCTGCCCTCGTCTGAAAATGGCCCTCAAGCTCGCCCTCGGCAGCTCCTGCTACCACACCCAAGGCGGCACCGCCGAAACCGTCGAAGCCTTTGTGAGCGCCGGAACCCTGGCCGAACGCTGCAACGATGTGGCCGGTCAGCTCAGGGCCGTGTCCGGGCACATGGCGGTCAACCTCAGTTGCGGCAACTACCAAACAGCTCTGGAACAGAGCCAGCAATTCGATCGCCTGGGTGTGCAAGGCAACGCCGCAGTGTCCCTGAGTACACACCGTTTGCAGGTGCTGGCCCTGCACTTTGCCGGGGATCAACAACGGGCACGGGAGAGTGCTGAACAGGTCATTCAGCGCATGGCCCAGAGCGGACACCTCAATCGCTTCACCCACGGCTTTGGCGTGCAGTACGACCAGAGCGTCGCCGCCCTGACCATTCTTGCGCGGATCCTCTGGCTACAAGGCCATCCGGAAAAGGCCTGGAGCACCGCGCGTCAGGCGTTGGACATTGCGCTTCAGATCGACCACGGCACGTCCATCTGCTACACGCTGGCACTGTCCGGTTGCCTGATCGCCCACTACAACGGCGACACTCAAACTGCCCGCGACCTCTTGCGCCTGCTGCTCGAACAAGCACAAAAACATTCGGTGCTGTTGTTCTACAACTGGGCCCGACACTATGCACAGGTGATCGATAGCCATGGTGCACATCCAGACCCGCAACCCGGCACCGGGCTGATCAAGGAAATCATGGTCACCCTCGATAGCGGTTTCGTCGATGACGCATTGCTGGCACGGGCCGAAAACGGCGCTGCGGGTTGGAGCACGGCGGAGATCCTTCGGGCCAGAGCGAATGCTCTGCTTGCAGAGAACAGCCGAAGTGCAGCCGAGACCGTGCTGCTCAAAGCGCTGGCAGTGGCAAAAGCCCAGGGCGCTCTGGCGTGGGAGCTGCGCACTGCCACATCACTGGCCGAGCTTTGGCAGCATCAAGGCCGCCTCCAACAAGCCTATGACCTGCTGGCGCCAATCTACAACCGCTTCACCGAAGGCTTTGCCACACCAGACCTAAGCAAAGTCCGCCGTCTGCTCGACGAGTTGCAACGACATAGGCCGTCCTGAAACCCAGCGTGCCCGGCTGATGTAGCGGGCATAACGCATTTCAAATACTCGCCGCAGCCCGCTCAGTTCAAGCTTTTCCAGTACGTAAGTGCGGGTAGTGTTGAGAAACCGATAACGTGTCATGCCATCACCCTGTTCAACCGACAACAGCGATTTCAGCACCAGCCGTTCTATCACCTCTGCCAGACTGGTGGACCGCAGCACCGCACAACTGATGACACCGATCGCAGCGTCCAACGTAAAAGCTATTTTGAACACCGCCAGCCCCTGCAGTACGGTCTGCTCCAGCGGGCTCAGCCGCTGATAGCTCCATTCCAGCGCGGCCTTGAGCGTCTGATGCCGTGGCACAGCGGTGCGCCGGCCTTGGGTCAGCAGTTGAAAACAGTTGTCCAGTTGTGCTCGCAGCCCAACCAGTGCCAGGGCATCGATCTGCGCCGCTGCCAGTTCGATGGCCAGGGGCAGACCGTCGAGGCGCCGACAGATTTCCCGCACAGCCTTGAGGTCCTTTTCACGCAGAGCAAAGCCTTGTTGGCGGGCACGGGCACGGCTGACAAACAGCTGCACCGCCGAATAGCTCATAACCTCGCTGACACTCTGCAGCGCCGACATCGGCGGCACCGCCAGGGCTGGCAATCGCTGGACCGTTTCCCTCGCAGCCCGCAGCGGTTCGCGGCTGGTGGCCAGGATCGAGACCCGTGGCGCCGAAACCAATAGACCTTCCACCAGTGATCGGCAACGTTCGAGCAGGTGCTCGCAATTGTCGAGCACCAGCAAAGCATGCCGTCGCGCCAGTGCATCCACGCCAACGTCCAGTTCAAGGGTCTGGCTCAGATAATCGACGAGCCGCGCGGGGTCATCGATTGCCGCCAGATCAACGATCCAGACGCCATCGCGATAGTGCGGCAACAGCAGTTCGGCCACACGCAAGGCCACCGTGCTCTTGCCAATGCCGGCGGGGCCGACCAAGGTCATGAAACGATAAACCGGCAACTGCCTAACCACACTGCCAACGATCGAATCTCGGCCGGTCACTGGCGTGATCCGTGCAGGCAGGTTGTGCTGGTGCTTTTGAACGGTCTCGATCGAGAAAAGCGCACCGTCCAACTCACACTGCACCGGGGCGATGAAGCTATAACCGCACCGGGGAATATTGACGATGTAGCGCTGCCCGTTCTGGCCGTCGCCGAGAGCCCGACGCAGGGCAGCTATGTGCACGCGCAGATTGATTTCCTCGACCACCGAGGTCGGCCAGACGCGGGCAATCAGTTCGTCCTTGCTGACCACGTTACCCGCGCGCTCGACCAGTACCTGGAGGATATCCAGTGCCCGTCCGCCCATACGCAGCGGCCGATCACCGTCCAGGATCAGCCGTTGACGAGTGTGGAACACGTACGGGCCAAACCGCAGCACCGCACTGCTATTTAAATCTCTGAGTCTGTTCATGCACGTTTACGTGCTGAAAACCTGGCCCGTCTCAAGGTACTGCATCATCCATTGCACGAGTTCGCCCAGGCTCCCGCACCTCCATTGCCAAGAGTCCACGAGTATCTTGGCAGGCATCGGTGACGGTACAACGGCGATGGAGGGAGCGTCACGGCCATCGCGGTGCGCTGGACGGACATGAACGCTTTAGCTGAATTGTTCGCGGTACTGGGCGGGAGTCAGACCCAGTTTTTCACTGAACAGAAAACGCATGTGCCGCACGCTGCCGAAGCCGCTCTTGTAGGCGACGGTCTTGAGCGGCAGGTCACTGGTTTCCAGCAGGTTCCTGGCGCAATCGATGCGCGCGCTTTGCAGAAATTCCATCGGCGTCATATTCACTTCACGGGCAAACACCCGGGCGAAATGTCGCGCACTCATATTCGCCAGGCTGGCCATGCGCTCGACGCTGAAGGCTTCATCAAGGTGTTCGAGCACATGGTTCTGCACCCGGGTCACCGGCGTTTCCTGGGGTGCCACCGCAGTCATCAACGGGCTGAACTGTGCCTGCCCGCCCTGGCGTTTCATCACCACCAGCAACACCTTGGCCACGTCCTGGGCGACTTTCTTGCCGTGATCCTGAGCGACCACCGCCAGTGCCAGGTCGATGCCGGCGGTGACCCCGCCAGAGCTGATCAGGTTGCGATCCTGGACGTATATCTGATCGGTCTTCACCGTCGCCTCGGGGAAGGCTCGAATCAACCGCTCCGTGTAATGCCAGTGAGTCGTCACCCGATAACCGTCCAGCAAACCGGCATGCCCCAATATGAACGCCCCCGTACAGATCGAGCCATAACAGGCCACCCGGCTGACGGCGCCCTGAAGCCAGGCGAGCAGCGGCGGATGTTTTTCGTTGTAGGCCCCCGGGCCGCCCGGTACCAGCAACAGGTCATAGCCCTCGCACGCCTGATCGATATGCACATCGGCCTGAACGCTGACACCGTTGGAAGCTCGCAGCAAGCCATGCTCGGTGCCGATCATCGACAGCTGATAACGGTCGCCCGGCTCCAGATAACGGTTGGCGATGGAAAACACCTCCATGGGCCCGGCCATATCAAGCAGGAGAAAGTCTGGAAACAGCACCATTGCCACGGTTTTCATGGGTTGGAAATCACTGATATCAAAGAAATAGGAAACGTAGCGTCAGCGCTGAACATTATGGCCATTTGTAACAACAAGAATACATGAACCCGCTCACATAACTGTCAACCTGATCGAGACAGTATTTCAATTTCCATCTACTTATTGCACCCACTGATAAACATTAACCTTCTCCTCACTCGGACGAACTCTCGTCCCAAACAGGAGATTTCATCATGCTGACCCTTCGCAAAGCCTCTGATCGCGGCGCGGCCAATCACGGCTGGTTGAAGTCGTTCCATACCTTTTCCTTTGCCAACTACCGCAACCCGCGGGAGCAGGGTTTTTCTGACCTCCTGGTGATCAACGATGACCGTGTGGCAGCCGCTAAAGGTTTTGGCCAACACCCGCACCGGGACATGGAGATTTTCTCCTATGTGCTCGAGGGTGCCTTGGAACACAAGGACACTTTAGGCACAGGTTCGGTGATCCGCCCTGGCGACGTGCAATTGATGAGCGCCGGCAGCGGCGTGGCGCATAGCGAGTACAACCACTCGGCAACCCGCCCGGTGCACTTCCTGCAAATCTGGATCGTACCGGACGTCAGCGGCGCCAAACCGCGTTATCAGCAAGAGCACTTCAGCACGCAGAAAAAACGCGGGCGCCTGCAACTGATCATCTCCCCCGATGGGGCCAACGGTTCGCTGCGGGTACGTCAGGATGCCCGGGTCTATGCCGGCCTGATCGACGGCAAGGAAACCGCCACGCTCACGCTCGCCGCGAATCGCTACGCTTATGTGCATGTGGCGCGTGGCAAGGTCGAGCTCAACGGCCTGCAATTGCAGGAAGGCGATGGCGTGCGGGTTCGGGAAGAACAAGCACTGACCTTGAGCAACGGCGTGGATGCTGAAGTGCTGGTGTTCGATCTGCGTCCACAAGAACTGCCAGAAATGCCTTGATCGTAACGTGCCTGGGGGCCTGCGCCCCCAGGCTTGATTGGCAGGCTAAGACTTCGACAGACAGGACCCCGCAAACGCTTGAGGCGATGTCGGTGGGTTCGTTGAGCGTAACCTGCCAGCCGCGGGTGCTGGATATCACTGCACGTCGGCTACGCTAATGCACTTCGCCCACCGCTGCGGCGGTGGGCCACTTGAACCTCAGCTACCGCCGCGTCCCGCAACACACGGGCCAGCAATGCGCTGGGTTGGGCACCCGATACCAGGGTGTCGCCGATACGAAGCACCGGCAGCACCCCACCTGGCCAAATTGCGGCATCACGTTTGTGGCGCTGCACTGCCGCCATTCCTTCACCTCCGCGCAGATAATCGAGCAACCGGTCCTGCTGGACCTTGCTGTCCCCACCCAGCTGCGCGAGTACCCGCACATCCCCAATATCGCGGCCCTCGCAGAAATAGGCTCGGAAGATACGCCTGAACAGACCGGCACAGTCACCGCCGCGTGCGGCCCGCTCCAGCATCAAGCTGTGCGCCGGGTCGGTATCGACCAAACGCTCGATTCGGTCGAAGGCGAAACACAAACCCAGCGCCTGGCCGGCCTGGGTGATTTCCGTTTCGAACATCCGGCTGCGCGACAGGCTGCCGAACTTGCGCTTGGCGTACTCACCCTGTTCGATACGGCTGGCGGGAAGGTCGAAAGCGGATCGGCACGGCACATAGACAATCGGCTGTGGCCGATTCGCTGCCGCCATAGCCTTGCGCAGGTTCAGCTCACCGATCCAGCACCAGGGATTGATGAAGTCGTACGCCAGATGAATGGCGTTATCCATAGCGACCACCTTCCTTCGACAAATGATGGCCAGACTCTAGACCTGCATCTGCCGGACGAGTAGCCACATGGCGCGCAACGCTGTTTTGTCGAATACCTGAGTGGTGTTCAGGAAGCGAGGACTTCCTCGAGGAACTCAATGAACACATTGATGCGACTGGAGCCGCGGTGGTTGGGCAGATACAGCGCGTTGATGCAGGTGCTGGCGGTGCCGGGATTGACTTCATACTGCTCCAGCACGCGGGTAAGACGGCCCCGGCTGACATCGTCACGCACCAGCCAGTCGGCCAGCAGCGCCACTCCGCCACCGGCCAGCGCCGCCTCGCGCAGGATGTCGGCGTTGTTGCTCTGCAATCGCCCCTGCACACTCAGGCGCAGGGTGCCTTCGTCACCCCGGAACGTCCAATCGTGGTGCTCCGCGCCATAGTCAAAACGCAGGCACTGATGTTCCAGCAGGTCACTCGGGTGGCGCGGCAGACCGGTACGAGTCAGGTACTCGGGACTGGCCACGACCCAACGCTGAAAGTCACCGATCTTCTTGCTGACGATGTCATCGCTGACCACCGAAGAACCGAGACGCACAGACACATCGATTCGGTCGCGGATCAGGTCACTGACCCGGTCGCTCAACGACAGGCTGATCTCCAGGCCCGGATGGCGCTCAAACAGGCGCCCCAGATGAGGCGCGATGATGCGCCGGCCGAACTCCACCGGAACGCTGGCACGCAGATGTCCCTGGACCTCGGTGCCACGGTCGGCGACGGTGGCATCGGCTTCGTCGACGGCTTCGAGAATCGCCACGGCCTTCTCGAAATAAGCCTGCCCTGCGACCGTGACACTGGTGTTGCGCGTGGTGCGATTAAGCAGGCTGGCGCCCAGTTCACTTTCCAGGCCAGCCACCTGCCGCGTCACCGAAGACGTCGAGAGGCCGAGCTTGCGCGCCGCTGATGAATAGCCGCCACAGCGCACGGTTTCAACAAACATCTTCAGCGCCAGCAACTTGTCCATCAGGCAATCCCGAGAGCGAAAAATCAAGCGAACTACTATGCCTGACCGCCATTGAGGTGTCTTGCATGGTTGTGCTCAAGCACGGGTGTGACTCCAGAACTCCATCGACAGGTCGCTGCCCCCCAAGGATATCCATTACCCTGCGGCGAGCATTCCTTCTCTTCGGCTTCGGTCTCGATAGTTCGCGACGGTGCTCACCCCTGGCGGTACTGACGAATTAGAAACATCACCAGTGCCACGCCAGGAACCGCCGCAATCAAGGCTGCCGACAGGTTCCATCCAACCAGCTCGTAAAGGGGGCTGGCCACCAGCGATCCCAGGGCCCCACCGACAAAGATGCTGGTCATGTACACGGCATTCAAGCGCGCCCGGCTGTGCGGATCGATGGCGTATACCTCACGCTGTCCGAGCACCATGTTCAGTTGCACGGCAAAATCCAGCAGCACCGCGCACGCCACCAGCCAAAGGTAACCACTGCCCGGCAGAGCACCGATCAGCAAGGAAACAGGCGCCAGCATCAACGCAACGAGCGTGCCGCGCTGGCCATGCCCCGCGTCGGCCAGCCGGCCGGCAATCGGGGCCGCGATCGCCCCAACGGCCCCCACCAGGGCAAACACCGCGACCTGCGCCTGGCTAAAGCCATGCTGGCGAATCAATTCAATAGGAACGATGGTCCAGAACAGGCTGAAGCTGGCGAACAACAACCCTTGATACAAGGACCGTTCACGCAGGCTTGGATGGCGTCGCGCGAGCACAAATACCGAGCGGATCAACTCGCCATAAGAGGACTGATGTGTTGGCATGCGCCGTGGCAGGGCAACGGCCATGATGCAGGCGATCAATGCCATCAGGCCCGCGGCGCTGAAGAATACTCCGCGCCAACCGAATGCCTCCGACAACAGGCTCGACAGCGGGCGCGCCAACAGAATGCCCAGCAGCAGGCCGCTCATGATGTTTCCTACCACCCGCCCGCGGGTTTCTTCAGGTGCCATGTGCGCAGCTAACGGCACGAGAATCTGTACCGCCACGGAAGTGAGACCGATGAGCATTGACAGTGCCAGGAACAGCGAAGGCGACTGAGTAAAGCCGGCGCCAACCAGGCAAAGACTCACAGCGAGCGTGAAACCCACCACCAGACGGCGGTTTTCCATCAGGTCGGCCAACGGCACCAACAGGAGCAAACCCGCGGCATAGCCAAACTGGGTCAGCGAAACAATCAGGCTGGCATGGGCGTTCGATAGACCGATTTGCGGAGCGATCAGCTCGACGATCGGCTGGGCATAGTAAAGGTTGGCGACGACGGCGCCACAACAGAAGGCCAACAAGGCCACGAGGGCGCCAGAGATTGACGCGGGCCGTTCACCCGTCACCGTCGTACTTGCCGTTGTTGCAACGTTGCCGATGGGCATGATGAAACCTCATTTGCTGGGAGAAAGTTTCGGCAAGGCTAAACGCGACGTTCGCCAAGGAGAATCCACCGCTGGGGCAATTGAGCGATGCGTATGGCGCAACGATCCCAGCGTTGCCGATGGCGCAAAACGCCGTTGCGCAGTTTGCTAATACCGCCGCCCGTCCCCCTTCTCTACCCTCGGCGAGATGAGTCCCTCGCGGGTTCCACGGACGAATGAAGGGTGACGTCATGAAAGCCAGGCAGCTGTGGGTGGGCGCTGTGGTTCTAGCTTCGGTAGGCGGGATATGCGCTGCGTTGCTGATGTGGCGCCCGGCGATCGCGCCGGCCAAACCGCCACAGCATTTCGATTCAGCTCAAGTAAAACAAGGTGCGCGCGTAGCCGAAGCCGGCGACTGCGCGGTCTGCCATACGCGTCCCGGTGGCCAACACCTGGCCGGTGGATTGGCGCTGGCGACACCGTTCGGCACGCTCTACAGCACCAATATCACTCCGGACGCCGAGACCGGTATTGGCCAATGGTCATTGCCGGCCTTTGAACGGGCAATGCGCGAAGGAGTCTCGCGCGATGGGCACTTGCTGTATCCCGCATTCCCTTACGTGCACTACCGGCGCATGACGGACGGGGATATCGCGGATGTCTACGCGTATTTGATGAGCGGCCCCGCCGTGCATTCGCCAGCCATACAGAACCGGATGAAATTCCCGATGAACATCCGGCCATTGGTGTCGTTCTGGAATCTGCTGTTCCTGCATACAGAACCCTTGACGCCCGTGGCGCAGCAATCTGCAACCTGGAACCGCGGACGCTATCTGGTCGAAGGCCCTGGCCACTGCGCCGGCTGCCATTCTCCGCTCAACCTGCTAGGCGCCGAGAAACCCGCTCAGCACCTTGCAGGAGGGACGGTAGACGGATGGGAGGCGCCTTCTCTGCTGGGTATGGCCAACCGTGACTTTCCCTGGAGCAGCGAGCAGTTGGTGAGCTACTTACGCGCTGAAGTCGTGGAGGGCCATGGCACCGCCGCGGGGTCGATGCGACCGGTCAGCCTCAGCCTGGCCAACCTGCCCGCCAGCGATGCCGAGGCCATTGCCGAATATCTGCTGAGCCTCAAGAACCCTGCGTCCACCCTACCCGCCTCAGCGATCACGCGCCCCACCGAGGTAGTCGGGCAGACGTCTGGCGCCCTGCTGTTCCAGGGTGCGTGCGCGGGTTGCCATGGCCCGGCCGCACCGATGCGAGAGATTGATGGACGCCCCGCTCTGGATCGGACATCAGCGCTGCATGCAGCGAGCGCGCGCAACTTTCTCAAGACAGTGCTCGAAGGTGTGCCTGCCACCCCAGGGCTACCCGGGCCGGTGATGCCACCTTTCGCAGCCAGCCTGGATAACGACCAGCTTGCAGCGCTGGCATCGTTTGTTCGCGAGCAGGCCAGGCCTGGCCAGCCGTGGGCAGACCTTTCTTCCACCCTTCGTCCAGGATCTGCGCCTGCCCGGCATGCTGCATGCCCGCGTTATCCGTCCGCCACGTCCTGGTTGCACCCTTGAAGACTTCGATGCGGAGTCGATAAAGGGTCTGCCCGGGGTGGTGCAGGTGGTGCACGACGGCAATTACCTGGCAGTGGTGGCCCGAGACGAGTGGCAAGCCATTAAAGCGATGCGCAGCGGGTATGAGCGGGCCCGCTGGAGCGGCGGACAGGCGATCCCCGAATCTCGGGACATCCACTCGTTGTTGACACGCCTCCCCGCACACCGCTATCCGATCAGCCACGAAGGCAGCCCGGCTGCCGGAGCCAGCGCGAGTTATCGCGCGCGGGTCACCAAACAGTACCTCATGCACGGCTCCATCGGCCCATCCTGCGCCGTGGCCTGGTTCAAGGATGGCACGCTCACTGTCTGGACCCACACGCAGGGTGTCTACCCTCTTCGCACGGGGATCGCCGAAATGGTGGGACTGGCGCCAGAGCGGGTGCGCTGCATCCATACCGAGGGGTCCGGGTGTTACGGCCACAACGGCGCGGACGACGCGGCAGCCGATGCCGCGTTGATTGCGATGCGTGTTGCAGGCGCGCCTGTGCGTGTGCAATGGATGCGCGAGCAGGAAAATCTCTGGGAGCCCTATAGCTCCGCCATGCTCACCGAGGTCCAGGCCAGCCTCGATGCGCAGGGCAAACTGCAGGACTGGGCCTATGAGCTGTGGACGACACCGCACAACGAACGCATCGTAAATGCCGGCAGATTGATTCCTGCACGGCTGTTGGCCCGCCCATTCGTCTCCGCGCCGTCGGTTCCAATCGCCCAGCCCGAAGGGGATGGCGATAGAAATGTCGTGCCGCTGTACACCCTGGCATCCACCCGCATCGACATGAACTTCGTGACCACCATGCCGTTTCGCACATCCGCCATGCGTTCGTTGGGGGCACACATCAATATCTTCGCCATCGAAGCCTGCATCGATGAACTGGCCGCTCAGGCCGGCACCGATCCGGTTGCCTTGCGCCTCGCCCATCTGACAGACCCGCGAGCACGGGCGGTGGTCGAACGCGTCCGGGACGCCAGCGGCTGGCCGCACAAAGGCAATGAACCTGGTTCCGGCATTGGCTTCGCGTTTGCCCGCTACAAGAACATCATGGGGTACTGCGCAATAGCCGTCCGTTTGCAGGTGCATCCGCAGACCGGCGAGGTTCAGCTCGATCGAGTGGTAACAGCAGTGGACGTGGGGCAAATCGTCAACCCTGATGGCCTGCGCAACCAGGTGGAAGGAGGCATCGTGCAGTCCGCCAGCTGGACCTTGTATGAAAAAGTCGGTTACGACCCGGGAGGTGTGCGCAGCTACGATTGGAGCGGTTATCCGATCCTGCGCTTTCCTCAGTTACCCAGGCAGGTCGATGTGCATTTGCTCGATCAGCCGGGACAACCCTTTCTCGGTGCAGCCGAGATCGTCCAGGGCCCCATGGCCGCCGCCATCGGGAATGCCGTGGCGAACGCTACCGGCCGACGCTGGCTGAATCTCCCCCTGACCCGCTCAGAGCAGCAGGCATAGCCTGAAATCCACCTCCCGTAGAAGCGTTGCGTTTCACGCAATGCAGCGTAGAGCTGCGGTTGGATTATCACTCAAGGCCCGGCGGATTAAGTTAGTGCCCAACAGGAGGAAAACCGCGTGTTCGGCACTGCATCACAATCGCATCGTCAACGCCGCGCCATTGTCGACAGACTCTTGTACACGTCGATCAAACCGGGACCGGGATCATCAACCCAACTGGCGCTGGATCGGAAACTGCGGATACAGGGCACGGAAATCGGCAATCACCTGCTTTTCAACCAGGCACCGTCCGCCTGAGCAATCACGGCATCCCGGTCGATGCCCTCCCAAGGAAATACCCATGACTCAGCACCTGTTTCAACCGATTGCGGTTGGTCCCTACACACTGGCTCATCGCGTGGCGATGGCCCCTCTGACCCGCTCCCGAGCCGGACAGCCGGGCGACCTTCCGACCGCCATGAACGCCGAGTATTACCGGCAACGCGCAAGTGCGGCCTTGATCATTACCGAAGCCACGCAGATTTCCCGTCAAGGCCAGGGTTACGCCTGGACCCCGGGGATTTACAGCGATGAACAGGTGGATGCCTGGCGCCAGGTGAGTACACAAGTGCACGAAGCGGGAGGACTAATATTCATGCAGCTATGGCATGTCGGTCGTGTCTCTCACCCGAGCTTCCAACCCGATAACGCCCTGCCGGTTGCTCCCAGCGCACTGCCTGTTCCAGGTAAGACATTTATCGTCGATGACGATGGCAATGGTGTCTGGGGAGATGTGCCAGTGCCGCGTGCCCTGGAAACCTCGGAGATTGCGCAAATCATCGGCGACTATCGTCGCGCTGCGCGCAACGCCTTGAAAGCCGGCATGGACGGCGTTGAAATCCACGCGGGTAACGGTTATCTGCTCGACCAATTCATCAATAGCAACAGCAACCAGCGCGAGGACGACTACGGCGGCAGCGTGGAAAATCGCGCTCGCCTGTTGCTGGAGGTCGTAGAGGCTGTTGCCGATGAGGTCGGGGCCGAACGAGTGGGTGTACGGCTTACGCCCATGGGGCGCTTCATGGGAATGGGCGATGCGACACCCGAGGCCACATTCGGCCACATCGTGCGTTCTCTGAACCGCTGGCCCCTGGCCTATCTGAATCTTGTGGAACCTGCAGTGGTGGGCACCGTCAAGGACGAGAACTTCGATCCCCGCTGGGACGCAATCATCGGTCAACTTCGTACGCAATGGAAAGGCGTGCTGATGGTCGCCGGTGGTTACGATCCGAAAACGGCAGAACAAGCCCTGGCCGTCAATCGTGCTGACATCATTGCCTTTGGAAGGCCGTTTCTGGCCAACCCTGACTTGCCGCGGCGAATCCGTGACGGACTGGCGCTCAACACTTCAGACCCGAGCACCTTCTTTGGTGGCGACCAGCGCGGATACATTGATTATCCCGTTCATCCATAAGGGACGCCGGACACAAAAAATCGATCAAGGCAGGAGTGAATGCCTCACTCGATGCCTTGATTCGATACCTGACTAGCCCGACGACGGTTTCGCCCGCCTCGGGCGCGAACGCGCTGACGCAAACCCGTAGGAGTGGCCGACCAGCACAACGGGGTAGCCATCCTTTTCGAGGATCCTCACCACGCCACTCCAGCTCGACGCATCGGCAAAGGCACCGTGCACGAGAACGACAGCAGGCTTTTCAGTTTGCGCCGATGCGTTGGCGCCGATCATCAGGCCGGCGGGTGTCTGCGATGCGTTTTCGCAGATCGGTCAGGCGCGCTTCATCAACATGAATGCGGTATGGGCGGATGGCCTCCGATGTAGCCGATGCAGCGCTGGCGGACACATTGTCGGCAGCCCTGGTGCCTGCCCATGCGCCAACGAAAAAAGAGGCAAAAGCCTCTTTTTTCAATCCGTCTTTTAATGCTTGTAGAGGGAAACGAGACACGCGGCTTTTAGCTCTATTCAGCGTTCATACTCATCTCCGGGCTCAACGTTCCTAACCAAGCGACAAGACACACGATGACGACTGCCATTGAGAATTCAAAGATCATGCTACGCCGCAAAGCGTTGACCGCAACCGAATACTCGCCATTTCGAACTGATCGCTCTAACAGCGGGCTTAGATGAAAGCGATTGAGAGTGGCCAGTACGATCATTCCGGAAAACAGCAGGACTTTCAGGAACAGCAATATCCCATAAGTGCTCAGCATCACCTCATCGAGGGTTGGACCTACGATAAACAGGTAATTCACTACACCGGTGATGCTCAGGATTACTACGATCACCGCGCCAGCCAATTCAAATCCAGTCAGTACCCGAGCAAGCATTCGCGCCTCTTGCTCGCCCTTCAGTGACTTCAAACGCAGCAGTAGAGCGAACGCCGCGAGGGCACCCAGCCAACCACCTGCGGCTAAAAGATGGAAGATATCGCTGATGAAATGCCAATAACGACGGCCACCTTCATCCATAGCACCATGTCCTGTCCACGCCAGGGTGGCCAGTGCAATGGCTCCACATGCGGTGACGATCCAGAGGCTGAGTGTCGGAAGGCGCTTATTCAATGCGACGCCAATCATTGCCACCACCAGAGCGGCTATTCGGACCATCCAGGTCAACCCGACGTCAGTCCCCATGAGGACCATTTGAAAAATATGGTGATGTAGCTCCATAAACCCCGACACACCGCTCATTGCTTTCGCAAGCAACAACATGGCGGCCAGGGACAGGGCTACACCTGCCACAGAAGTACCATAAAGAAGCGACTCAAAATTCAAGGTTGTGCCCGATACTCTTTCCTTTCCCCTGAGGCTGTATAAGCCAAAAATGGCCAATCCGAATAACAGCATCAGGTCGAAATAAAGAGCAAAACGAACCACGATGTTTATTGAGTCGCTCATGAATCATTTCACTTTGAAAGAAAAGTTGCCGGTCATCGGGTGAGTGTCCGAAGAGACGGCACGCCATTCGACTTTGTAAGTACCTGTGGTCAATGGCGATGCGGGCGTAATAACCATCGTTTTCGGATCACTGCCACCCGCGACGCCGGCCTTAACGCCCATTGGAGAGTTCGGCATGCCAGGCATATCGGTCATGATCAGTTTTGCACCGGAGAACTGAGTCGTGAGGTTCTCGGAAAAGTGCAGTTCAATTTTCGAAGGGGCCGCTGCATCCGAACTTTCTGCTGGAGTGGAGGAAAGAAGTTTTGGATGTGCTTGAGCAATTGCACTCAGAAGCAAGCCAGCGGTCAGTACAGCCGCTACGGTGGTGGTTTTAAGGAATGACATGCAAGACTCCTCACAGCATGAGCTGTTAGTTCGAGGTTTGGTGGGGGG
This sequence comes from Pseudomonas helvetica, assembly GCF_039908645.1. Classification (NCBI taxonomy): domain Bacteria; kingdom Pseudomonadati; phylum Pseudomonadota; class Gammaproteobacteria; order Pseudomonadales; family Pseudomonadaceae; genus Pseudomonas; species Pseudomonas helvetica. Next base: position 2,713,977 of record NZ_CP150917.1, on the reverse strand, counting down.
AAGATCCAGTTTTTACTTCTTGTTTTTTGTTAAAACCACAGACGAATACTCAGCGTATTCCACGTCCTGGTAAGTACTGAACACGGGGAACTTGGCCAAGACGCCAGCGTTATAGTGCGACTACACCATGCCACATGAATGCAGGCCGTGCGATTACATTTCAGTCAGCTTTGGAGTGGCTCTTTGCCCTGAATAAGGACTGCCCAGCCATCCAGGCTGGGCATCATGACGTGCACCTGCATTCTGTTTACCCATAGGTTCAAGAAGAAAGTTGCAACCTGACAAAACGGTAATGCTCACTTAAGGCTTCTGACAGGGGGCGAGCTTTAAAGTTGTATCAAGCCTAACGCTCACCCCCAAGAATCATCATCCTGATGTGGATTCAAAGGGGTAAACAACACTCATCCGGGGATACCCAAATGAAATCTGTAAAAACCTTTCTGATCATCGCGGCCTTGACTGTCTCTTCTCTGGCGATGGCCGAAGGCGGCAGTGATCGCGTATTCGAACGCATGGAAGCTGCCAGACAGAACTCAATGCAAGCGTACCAAGTAGCCCAAACCCAAGGCACCCAACCTCCCGTCGCCGAAAGCAAAACCAAAGAGATGGACCACAAGAATTGCTGAAGAGCTTGGTGCATTCCAAGCTGACAGAAATGTAATCACTGCGGTGGTTCAAATGTGGCAATTTCCGGGCTCGCTTGCCGTATCAATTCGTCTCTGGCAACGGCGGGCGAAACTTATCCGGGACTAATACGAACTCCCGAGAGAGTGCCTTCAACCTGTATGAGCAACTCACTGGTTGTTTCGCACAGCTCCCCTTTTGATTGATTGGACATAAACGGCATGCACTCCAAAACCTCTAGGCGGACGTTCGTCAAAGGCCTGGCCGCGGGTGGAATTCTTGGCGGCCTTGGCCTGTGGCGTACGCCTGTATGGGCAGTCACCAGCCCGGGCCTGCCGAGCGTACTGAGCGGCAACGAATTTGATCTGTTTATTGGTGAAACACCGGTAAACATCACCGGTTCGCCGCGCACAGCCATGACCATCAACGGCACGTTGCCCGGGCCTCTGCTGCGCTGGCGCGAAGGAGAAACGGTCACATTGCGGGTGAAAAACCGCCTGGACCAGGATACTTCTATCCATTGGCACGGGATCATCCTGCCGGCCAACATGGACGGTGTACCTGGTTTGAGCTTCCATGGCATCGCCCCCGATGGCATGTACGAGTACACATTCAAGGTTCATCAGAACGGTACGTACTGGTACCACAGCCACTCGGGTTTTCAGGAACAGGTAGGCGTTTACGGCCCAATCGTGATCGACTCGAAAGATCCCGAGCCCTTTCAATACCACCGCGATTATGTGGTGATGCTGACCGACTGGACCGATGAAGATCCTGGTCGTGTCATGGCCAAGCTCAAGAAGCAATCTGACTACTACAACCACCGCAAACGGACTGTTGGCGACTTCATCGACGATGTCAGCAAGCAAGGCTGGTCCGCGGCGGTGGCCGATCGGAAGATGTGGGCCGAGATGAAAATGAACCCCACCGATCTTGCAGACGTCAGTGGGGACACATACACCTATCTCATGAATGGCCAGGCCCCCAATGGCAACTGGACCGGGATTTTCAAACCGGGTGAGAAGCTGCGCCTGCGCTTCATCAACGGCTCGGCCATGAGCTATTTCGACGTCCGTATCCCGGGTTTGAAAATGACTGTTGTGGCTGCCGACGGCCAACACGTCAACCCGGTCAGCGTCGATGAATTTCGCATCGCCGTAGCAGAAACCTATGACGTGATCGTGGAGCCTTCCAGCCAGGAGGCTTACACCATCTTCGCCCAATCCATGGATCGAACCGGTTATGCACGCGGAACCCTGGCGGTACGCGAAGGGTTGAAGGCGCCTGTTCCGACGATCGATCCGCGCCCTCTTTTGACCATGGATGACATGGGAATGGGCGGTATGGCCGGCATGGATCACAGCAGCATGGGCGGCGACATGTCTGGCATGACCGCAATGGACCACGGCAATATGACCGGTATGGACCAGGGCGGCATGACCGGTATGGATAACGGCGACATGTCCAGCATGGCCGGCATGGATCACAGCAAAATGGCCGGGATGGACCATGGTGATATGTCGGGAATGGCTGGCATGGGTGGAGAAATGCAGACTCACCCGGCCTCCGAAACCAACAACCCCTTGGTTGACATGCAAGCCATGAGCCCAACGCCGAAGCTCAACGATCCTGGCATTGGCTTACGCAACAACGGCCGTCGTGTGCTCACCTATTCCGACCTGAAAAGTACCTTCCAGGATCCTGACGGCCGCGAACCCAATCGCACCATTGAGCTGCATCTGACCGGTCACATGGAGAAATTCTCGTGGTCGTTCAACGGCATCAAGTTCTCCGATGCCGAACCGTTGCGCCTCAAGTATGGCGAGCGTCTTCGCATCACACTGGTAAACGACACCATGATGACTCACCCCATCCACCTCCACGGCATGTGGAGTGACCTTGAGGATGAGAACGGCAAATTCATGGTGCGCAAACACACGATCGACATGCCCCCCGGAACCAGACGCAGCTACCGAGTCACCGCCGATGCCCTGGGTCGCTGGGCTTATCACTGCCACCTGCTGTTCCATATGGAAATGGGCATGTTCCGTGAAGTACGGGTTGATGAGTAAAGGAGACGGGTTATGCGCAAAAATCCAGAAAGGCAGCTTGAGACCATGACCAGTAAGCTTTTACGCCCAGCCCTGATTGCACTGGCGGTCGCCGTCAGTCCGGCTTTCTTTACCGTGGCCAACGCCGCTGAAGAGATGGCTCACGGTTCGATGGGAACCATGGATCACAGCAAGATGAACATGGACCTGGGCCAAATGGACGGTATGGAAAGTATGGACTCAGGAGCGACCACCACGAGTCGTACCCCCATTCCCGTACTGACCGACGCTGATCGTGCAGCCGCCTTTCCACCGGTGGCTGGGCATGGCGTCCACGACAAGAAACTCAACTCCTTCGTCCTGCTTGATAAGTTCGAATACCAGGATGCCGACAACGGCAGTGCACTGAGCTGGGATGCAAAAGGCTGGATTGGTGGAGACGTCGATCGCCTGTGGTTGCGTTCGGAAGGTGAACGGACCAACGGCGTAACCGAGAGCGCCGAACTCCAGGCGCTTTGGGGGCACTCGATCGGTCCATGGTGGGATGTCGTCACCGGCGTACGCCAGGACTTCAAACCCGGATCACCGCAGACATGGGGGGCTCTTGGTATTCAGGGGATGGCCCTTTACAACTTCGAAACCGAAGCGACTGCTTACATCGGCGAGAACGGCCAGACTGCGGCTCGGTTCGAGGGTGACTACGACATTCTGCTCACCAATCGCCTGATCTTGCAGCCGACCGCCGAGGCGAATCTCTACGGGAAAAACGACCCTCAGCGCGGCATTGGCTCAGGCTTGGCGAATACCGAAGTGGGCTTGCGTTTGCGCTATGAAATTGTCCGTGAGTTTGCCCCTTATATCGGGGTGACCTGGAATCGCTCCTACGGTAAAACCGCCGACCTGGCCGAAGACGAAGGACAAAAGACCAATGAGGCTCGATTTGTAGCCGGTATTCGGATGTGGTTCTGAGGCATTTGCCTGAGCAACACCCTCACCATCACGCACGCCCATGCAGTAATTCTGTTGCTTCGCCGAAGGTTCACACCGCTGCCGAGGCCAAGGAAAATAGCCATGCAAAGTAACTTCCACCTGCGAGCATTATGCATCGCGACATTCGCAGCACTGTTCATTGGTTCAACGGCTCACGCAGCTCAGACCCTGACCATCGATGTTCATCGAGACGCAAACTGCGGGTGCTGCAAGCAGTGGATTCAGCACCTTGAGGCCAACGGTTTCACCGTCATTGATCATCTGGAAACCAACATGAGCGCGGTTAAACAGGACCTTGGTGTTGCTCCACGACTCTCGTCTTGCCACACCGCAATGTTCAACGGGAAGTTTGTTGAGGGTCATGTACCCGCAGAGCAAATACTTGCGATGAGCAAACGCGATGACCTGCTCGGGATCGCTGCACCCGGAATGCCGGCAGGTTCGCCAGGGATGGAAGTCGATGGCAAGCACGACGCTTATCAGATTGTCGGCCTGACTAAAGCGGGCACCGATCAGATCATTGCGCAATACCCGGGAACCTGATCTGAATGGGTGCACATCGGGTTTGAGGATGTCGAGTTCAACGTCGATGTGCCAGAGAGCGCACCAAGCGGTCGCCGAGGCTCTGCACGCCTTGGACCAGGATCACCAGCACGACCACGGTGGCAACCATCACCTGGTTGTTGAAGCGTTGATAGCCGTAGCGGATCGCCAGATCCCCCAGACCACCGCCACCAATGACGCCAGCCATGGAAGAAAACCCGATCAGCATCACCAGGGTCAAGGTGATGCCCGCCAACAACGCGGGCAGCGCTTCGGGCAGCAGCACCTTGAAGATCACATGGCGAATATCTCCCCCCATGGCAAGGATGGCTTCGATCCGGCCCTTGTCGACTTCGTCCAGGGCGTTCTCGACGATACGGGCAAAGAATGGAAAGGCGCCGATGGTGATCGGCACCACCGCGGCGGTGCTGCCCAGTGTCGTGCCGACTATCAACCGGGTCAGCGGGATCAAGGCAATCAGCATCACCACGAAGGGTAACGAGCGACCAAGGTTGACCAGGCCACCCAGGCCTTTGTTGAGCTTGGGTATCGGGTACAGACCACCGCTGCGGCTGATGAACAGCAACACGCCCAGAGGCAAGCCGATCAGCAGGGTAAAGAGTCCCGCCAGCAAGACCATGTACAGGGTTTCGCCCGTCGCGTTGAGCACCAGTTGGAGGATCTCGTTCCAGTCGATGCTACGGTTCATGAGCGCTCCACCCTGACACCGCGCTGCGTGAGAAAGGCCAGCACCCGAGTCAATTTCAGCTTATCGCCGGGATGACTAAAGGCCACGCGCAAACGCCCGACTCGCCGCCCGCCAATGGACTCGACGCCACTGGCCAGCAAGTTCACCTCGACGCCCTGCTGCTGCACTAATTCGTTGAGCACCGGGGTGGCCAGAAGACTGTCGAAAAAGCTCAGCTCCAAGGCCAGGGTATCGTTGCCCAAGGGCGCGCTGTAACCCGGCAGCAGTGAGCGACCGAGACTTGATTCCGGGTTTGCCAACAGTTGTGCGATAGGTCCCGCCTCGACCAACCGGCCGTGGGCCAGTAACGCCGCGTGACCACAAATGGACTTGACCACATCCAGCTCATGGGTGATCAGCACGATGGTCAGCCCCAGTTGACGATTGATGTCGCGCAGCAATTCAAGAATCGAGGCCGTGGTTTCCGGGTCCAGGGCGCTGGTGGCTTCATCCGACAGTAGATAAGCCGGTCGCGCCGCCAACGCCCGGGCGATTCCCACCCGCTGCTTCTGCCCACCGGACAGCTGGGAGGGAAACGCCCGCGCTTTATCGCTCAAGCCCACCAGATCCAGCAGCTCTCTTACTCGTGAATGACGCTGTTCTTTACTGACGCGAGCGATTTCCAGAGGCACGGCGATGTTGTCGAAGACGTTGCGTGAGTGCAGCAGGTTGAAGCCTTGAAAGATCATGCCGATGCGCTGGCGTTGCCGGCGCAGTTCGATGTCGGACAAGGCTGTGAGGTCCTTGCCATCCAGCAGAATGCGCCCGGAACTGGGGCGTTCGAGCAGATTGAGGCAACGCAGCAGCGTCGATTTACCCGCACCGCTACGCCCCAGAATCCCGTAGATCGCTCCATCGGGAATGCTCAAGGACACCTGATCCAGTGCAGGAGCCTGCCCTGACGCGTAGGTTTTGCTCAACTGCTCGACGATGATCATGGCTTGCTGTCCGCCACCGTAACCGGGATCACCGAACCCGAGAAGTTGTCAGTGATGAACTTGGTCACCTGAGGCGAAGTCAGGTCTTTGGCCAGTTGCTTGATCCGCGGGTCGTCCCGCAACGTGGGCGTGGTCACCAGGATATTGGCGTACGGGTTGTGCTCGGCCTTTTCCAGCCCCAGCGCGTCCTTGGCTGGCACCAAACCGGCTTCCAGCGCGTAGTTGCCATTTATCACCGCAAGGTCCACGTCATCCAGGGCGCGGGGAATCTGCGGCGACTCGATTTCGAGGATCTTCAGCTGTTTCGGGTTCTCGGCGATGTCCTTGGGTGTCGCCTGATCGGTGGCCGGGTCGTTGAAGCCTGCCTTGAGTTTGATCAGGCCGTTGTCCTGAAGCAGGTACAGGGCGCGACTGAGATTGGTGACGTTGTTGGGGACGGCTACCGTGCCTTTTTGTGGCACCTGGGCGAAGCTTTTGTGCCGATGGGAATAGATCCCCAGTGGCTCGATGTGCACCGTCGCAGCCACCTCGAGTTTTTTGCCAAGGGCCTGTTCCTGAGACTTCAGGTAAGGCAAATGCTGGAAGTAGTTGGCATCTACGTCGCCATGCACCAGCAACTCATTCGAGTTCACGCCATTGGGGATCTCGATGACCTTGAGGTTCAGCTGGGGATCGATCTTCTGGACGTACGCCAGAATTTGCGCATGCGGTACCGGGTCCGCTGCCACCCGCAACGGCTCCAGGGCCAGGGCACTGAAAGAAGCAACCAGCCCACCCAGCACTGCCAGGGTCAATCCTGTTTGTTTGAACATGCTCATAGTCCTTGATCAAATGATGGGGTCAGGCACTCAGGGCCTTGGGGATCAGTGCATCGGCGTAGTAACGCTGGGCAACGTCAGGATGGGAGCGCAGGCGGCCTTTGAGGTAGTTCCAGCCCACGTCACGAAACAAGGGATTGTCAGGATCACTGGCCGGGCCTCGCGCTTCACGCAGTAACGCCGCGGGCAAGGGGTAAAGCGGCACCACCGCGTCCAGTTGCGCCCCAAGGAAAAACGCAATCGACAAGCGCTCGCTGCCCTTGGGTGGCGACAGCACCCGATGCACCGTAGCGCGCAGATAACCGTTGGTGGCCAGCTCCAGTAATTCGCCGATGTTCACCACCAGGGTGTTGTCCCGAGGCAGCGCGTCGATCCAGCGCCCCTCCTCGATCTCGACTTGCAGGCCGGCCTGGTGATCTTGCAGCAGGAAGCTCAGGAATCCCGAATCCTTGTGAGCCCCGACGCCTTGATTACTTTCGTCTGGCGCCCGCCCCGGATAACGCATCAATTTGATGTGTTCATTGGGCTTGTCGCCGTACAACTGATCGAAAGCCTCCTGCGGCAGCGACAGCGCCTGGGCGAAGGCACGCAGCAAGCGCAACGACATGCGGGTCATGGCTTGCTGCCAATCCAGCAGCAAGGGCTTGAGTGTCGGCAGCGAGGCCGGCCATTGATTGGGGCCTTGCAGGCGCGCCCAGAGCGGGCTGTTCAGGTCGAGCGGCAAAGCCTCCCTCTCGGCCCCCAGATCGAACTGCTCGCGCAGGTCAGGCTTGCCGCGAGTGACCTCCGAAGCCGTACGGTTATAACCGCGAAAATGTGGTGAGTTGATCATGCCAACTGCCGCCTTCTCGTGGTCCGGCAGGGCAAAGAACTGTCGGGCATGCTCCTGCACCTGCTTCAACAAGATGCTGTCGATGCCGTGGCCGGTCAGGTAGAGGAATCCGACATCCCGTGCGGCGTGGCGCAAATCGTCAAGAAACGCCTGACGCTGCACCGGGCTGCCGTCGAGCAATGAAAGATCCAGGGTCGGTAAGGTGGTGATGTCCCGTGTGTGCGGCATGGTTCACTCCCATGTGAATTGACTGAGCGCGCTCAGCCTGGCGTCCTGTTGAAGCTAAACGATCTTAAAAACCGCCAATAAATATCTTTTTTGCATTAGCTTAGGTTCGATTCTTGACAGCAAATTGAGCGTTTGAGGTCAGTCACTTGATATAGCTCGATACAAGCTTGTTATTCCACAAAAGAAGTACACATAGATTTTATAGTACGTTTCAATCTATACGCTTCTGGCGCACTCGCATGGCCGATCTTCTTGTCGCTATATCGAAATGCTCACCACCGCAGGCGTCATCTCTTGGCTGTTCTCCATCGGCCCGGAACTGATCCAGGTGCGCCTTGAGCGACATTCGACAAAGGGTTCAAGCACCAAAGGTGAATCCGCCCCTTCAACTACTTTTACTTTCTCTGGAGCGATGATGTCCGATGCAAAACCTCTGCTGTTTGCACTCTACGAACAAGCCAGCGTGGGCTGCGGCGGTGCTCCGAGCCTCTGGACGCACCCGGTCGACGAGCGTCTGGCAATCAACTCCCTGGGCTACTGGTCGAACCTGGCGCGCATTGCCGACCAGGCTAACCTCGATATGTTGTTCTTCGGCGACGTGCTGGGTTTCTACGACGTCTTTGGTGGCAATGCCGATGCCGCGATGAAATGGGCTGTGGAAGCGCCGGCCAACGACCCGCTGATGATCATTCCCGCCTTGGCCGCGGTCACGGACAACCTCGCGTTCGGCGTCACGGTCACCACCAGCTATGAACACCCTTTCACCCATGCCCGGCGTTTCAGCACCCTGGACCACCTGACCAATGGCCGCGTGGGCTGGAACATCGTGACCTCTTATCTGTCCAGCGCCGCGCGTAATTTCGGTCTTGAACAGATGATCAAACACGATGACCGCTATGAGCGCGCCGAAGAGTTCCTCGATGTGGTGTACAAGCTCTGGGAAGGCAGTTGGGCCGACGACGCCGTGGTTGCCGACAAGGCTCGTCATTTGTATGCCCGAGGTGATCGGGTACGGCCGATCAATCACGCTGGCGAGCATTATCGGGTAGCCGGTCCGCACCTGACCTCGCCGTCACCGCAACGCACGCCGCTGCTGATCCAGGCCGGCTGGTCGGGTCGCGGCCGTGAGTTCGCGGCGAAGCACGCCGAGCTGATTTTCATCGCTAAATCCAACCCTCAGGAAATCCGCCAGGGCCTGGAAGACATATGGGCCAAGGCTCAGGCACGCGGCCGCCAGCGTGAGGATGTAAAGTCCCTGACCGTGCTGCGTATCGTCACCGCCAAAACCGAGATTGAAGCCCAGCGTAAATATGATGCGTTGCAAAGCAACTACCATCTGCAGGCGCAACTGGTCAGTTATGCGGGTGACACCGGCATCGACATCAGCCGCTACGCCGACAGCGATGCACTGTCGACCCATACCGAAGGGCTGACGTCCTATGTCATGCACCCTGATGGCAGTGGTAAACCGTTGACTGCCGGGGACGTGAAGCAACGTTTTGCCAAGGTCACCCGCGGCAGCGACCTGATCCTGGTGGGCACCCCGCAACAGGTAGCCGACCGGATCGAAGAACACGCGCGCATTTCCGGTACCAGCGGCTACATGATCAATCCATTGATCAGCCCCGGCACACTTGAAGATTTCGTAGAGTTGATCATTCCCGAATTGCAGAAGCGCGGCCTCTACAGAACCCAGCCGCAAAGTGGAACCTTCAGGTCCAGGCTGAGGGAGGATGGCAGCAACCACTTACCCGATTCGGCTTACGGAGCCTCATTCCGCTTCGACAAGGACCTATAGCCGCTGGGCGACTGCTTATGAGTTATTCAGCAGTCGTCGAGCGAGCGACGATTACGTCGCGGACCGGGGCTGGCCTGAAATGCGCTCGGCGGAGAACCAGATCCGGCCGTGGGCGTCGGGACGCATCATGAGGTATTGACTCCGCAAAGGCGTCGGGAGCGAAGCTTTTCCGCAGGGTGGCAACCTCATAAATCTTCAGGATTTTCCTGCTGTCACGCCCAGCCATTGCTGGTATGGTTTTGCCTGCCCGGCCTTGGGCCTGGAGTCTCCTGGGATGAAAGCCTTTGGTATGAGCATCTGGATTATGCCGGCGGTTGGATCTCGAACTTTTGTTTCAAACGTTACACCTACTACATTAATGCAGGGAGCAGAACCATGAGTAACAAAGCAGTTATCGTTTTTAGTGGCGGACAAGATTCAACAACCTGTTTAATCCATGCACTGCCTCTCTATGATGAAATACACTGTATTACGTTTGATTATGGTCAGCGCCATCGTGCAGAAATTGAAGTCGCACAACACCTTTCAAAAAAGCTTGGCGTGACAGTGCACAAAGTACTGGACACCTCCTTGCTAAATGAGTTGGCCATCAGCAGCCTGACACGCGACAACATCCCGGTTCCAACCATGAATAGCTCCGGAGAAAGTCTGCCAAACACTTTCGTACCCGGAAGAAATATTCTGTTTTTAACCTTGGCTTCTATTTACGCCTATCAAGTTCAAGCTAAAACTGTAATCACAGGGGTTTGCGAAACAGACTTCTCTGGGTATCCTGACTGTCGAAATGAGTTTGTCAAGGCATTGAACAAAGCCATTGAATTAGGCATGGAATATACATTGCAACTTGAAACTCCGCTTATGTGGCTGAACAAGGCGGAAACGTGGGCCTTGGCCGACTACCACAACCAATTAGACTTGATTCGCCACGATACACTCTCCTGCTACAACGGTATAAAAGGAAGTGGCTGCGCCAACTGCGACGCTTGCAATCTTCGCGCAAAAGGACTGAATGATTATCTGGAGAATAAAACAGACATCATGAACAGCTTAAAAGACAAACTGAAATTAAAATAGAAACTCGATAAAACACATTCAACAAACGCTCACTTAAGTATGATAGGCACCCCCCTAATGATTGGCGCGCTTAGACGCGCTCGCACATGGGGTTCATCACGACAGCCACATACTAAGTGAGCGTTGAATCCATCAGCGTTGTGCAAAGAAACTATCAATACACCCTTGCTATTGGAGCAGCATGCTCTTTAAAAGCAACCCACACCCTATTTACTTAACAGGGCTTGCAGTTATATATTTTTTAAACAACGACCTTGCACCGTAGGCAGGCAAAACATTAAAGAAAGCAAAACACACCTTTATCGCTATCTGAACATAAATCATATTCAATATATCACTGTTTTCCATGCTTCCATAAAATGCAATGTAGCAAAAAAGGAAGCTGTCTATTATCACCGCAAAAAAAGTACTTAAAAACACACGCAAAAATAGAAACCTGGAATTTGTCAGCTCTTTTATTTTGCACAACAAATACGAGTTTATATTTTCAGAAAAAAGAAAAGAAACAGAGGACGCTACCAGCACAGAAGACACATGAGTAATAACCTGATTATAAGGCATATCAAGCTTCCAGCCAGGCAGCCCTGGGAGATAGGTCGAAGCGTTCAGCAAAACAATAATAAGAGCATTACTTGCAAAAGCAAATAATATGGCTTTCCTCGCAAGCCTAAGACCGTAAGCCTCATTCAGCAAGTCAACGATTAAAAACGTCAACGGATAAAGAAAAGTGCCCGGAGTAACAATGATATCAAGGCTTTCTAAATAAATAGGCTTGGTCGCTGCAATACTGGTAAAAATATAAAATGTAAACAGCAGTAGATTTAGAACAATATAAATCATCCATGAGCTTTCATGGCGATCATTCATTTCGTAAGCGGTTACCGCCCCCCCTTGAGAATAAAATTTCTTATACAAGTTCTTGATTTCCATTTTATTTAAATTGTCCATTATTTCACTACTTAATACTTCGCTTAATTTTACCCTGATGACCTTACCGGTAGCGATGATCATAATCACAGCAAGATTTTTGCTGTTCTCAAACCCTAGCAATTTGTATTTGCTGTTTTCGACTTCGCCATCACGCGCCATTAAACCGCTCCTCTATTATATCCCCCACAACACAAATACGATCCGAACTAAAACAGGCCTCGCTTGTTATGAATAGTTTTTGGGTTATTTTGTCGTACACCAGCTTTTCTTTATCGTCACTCGACGAGCCTTTCTTTATTATCAATAGATCTCCTGGCTCATTCAGGCCAATAATTTCGTTCTCCAGAAGTACGCCTATTAAATTATAGGATGTGCCAAAATAGTAAGTCAAAGGGTAGAGGGTGGCCAATTCACCAATTCTTCTATCCAGGCTTTGAATAACCAAGCTCTCTTTAATGATAGGGACTGCAGCTGGATTCATATTCCCTTGCAGAGAGACACTACTCTCTATTACCTCCTTCTCTTCAAAATCAATAGTTTCTATTTCCTCATAAGACACGCCGAAGAAATCAGAAATCTTGCGAATGGTGGACTGCTGCACATTTGCCACCCGCCCTTCCAGAATATTATAGATAGTCGTTCTGGTCAGGCCGCTGGAATTGCACAAAGACAACTGCGTCTCTCCGCGACTTTTTATCAAGTACTTAATATTACTTTTCAAACACTCTATTTTTTCTCTTCTGTGCATCAAGTGCCCACCACTTCCTTATAGCTGTAACAAATCGCACTTCTGTGGATATCATGCCCTGAATGGTCATTCCACTGCTCGACGAAGATGATCAGGCCTGCGAGATCATTGCAGTAAAACTCTTCGCGATTTTTTCGTCACCGGTACCAACCCTGTACTTCTCCTTTTAACCAACCTACCTCCGTCCGTTAATGTTGCGGTGCCGGTACTTGAGGCGATCAAATCGTTGGGGAAGTCCGATTCGGGTTTGCGCTTCATGGTTCGCAGCGGGCTGAAGTGTTGCATGCGTTAGCTATAACAATAAAGACCCAGATGCTCGGAGTCGTAGTCCTTGTCAGCGAATGGCCACCGGCAACGCTTGGAAGGCAGCCCTTCCCGACCGTCGATTTTGACCTGTTCAAGCAAGGGGTGCACATACGAGATATCGCTGGCCTGGCCCCTGACAATTGGCGGCAAAGGAGTATCCCGTTGGTTTCGCAGGGTGTGTGAGCCTTAGTCGTCAAGGTCCTGCGGCTTCGACCCAACGCATGATCTGACGACTCTTCAAGCCCCCTTTTTTTCCCGGGGCCTGAAGCGCCTCCTGTTGTGGAGTCGATCATCCAGGTATCAAGACGGCTCAGCCTGGATGACTGGTATCGCCTCTTTTTTTGAATTTACTGCTCGCGAGATCCCATGGACAGCAAAAAAGAATCATTTAATTTGAAGAATGTTTAATTTTTTGATTAATTAAGTGGAGTTTCTTGCTAAAAAACCTATGCTTCTTGGTGCAATCCTGTTCTCACATCCTCACACGAGGAGAGGTAACCTCTAAGGGACTACTGGTTGCATATACAGATTTTGGTTTTTTGAGAGAACGGACGCCAAAAAACACAGCCCTCACGGGTAGGGTTGGATGGATCATGGACGAAAGGGAAGCTTCAAGGATGAAAACCTGGTTTTTATGATAAAAAAATCAATGCATTTCAATAGCTTATGTGAAAAAGCGCAAAAATCGAGATTGAGCTTCCTTTTCCACCTCACCTCGAACTTTGGGAAAGGCCTCATCGTCCCTCCTGCAGAGAACTCCAAAAGCAGTTCCTCTTCGGTTAACACTTCTTTCGATTCGACCCAAACAAACTCCACACGACAACGATTGCGACGAATCCAGGCATTCAGCGCTTTTTCCTCTGTGGTGGTCAGTCCCCCACTGTCCAGGACGATGTGATCGAGGCGCTGAGGTAAACGTTATTACTGCGAACCGGTCGCTCAGGTCAGTCGCAAATTGAGCTGAAAATCGCCTCGATAGCGCACCTCATACAGCCTGCGGTCAGGTTCGGCTTTGCCCTATTACCGCGATCTATTTCGCACAAATCGGGACATGCGTGTCTTCGGGGTGGGCTTCGGGTAGCTCGAAATAGAGGACGTAGCAGTTTTTTTCAGCGCGGGTTAACACCCTCGCCACAGCGATTGAAAAGATAGATGCCGATCAACTCATTGTTTAAGGACATTACGCTGGGGCAGCAATAGGGATCTGCATTGCTTCGTGCTGTCGTTCGCAGCACTCAACAAACAAGGAAGGGATACCGAATAATGGCAGTCAATACTGAACAGCTTAAGAACCAAGCTGACCTACTGCGACGAGGCTTGGCGGATCTGCGAGCAGAAGACGCCGAGCTGGCGAGGATCTTGGACGCTGAAGTCACGCGTCAACACCGAACACTGTCACTGGTCTCTTCTTCCTGTGCGGTCAAGCCTCGAACCTTGGTGGCATCAGCCTCGGCGCTCGTCAACGTCACGGCGGAGGGCACACCAGGCAGGCGCTATCACACAGGCTGCGAGAACGTCGATTTGGTCGAGTCTCTGGCAATCCGAAGAGCTCGGGAACTGTTCGGCGCCCAATACGCAGGCGTGCAATCACACTCGGCATCGAACGCCAATTACCACGTCCTCTCTGCCCTACTTGAGCCTGGGGATACTCTACTTGGAATGGCCCTCGATCACGGAGGACATCTTGCACACGGCAACTCCGTCACATTCACTGGCACTTACTACAAGGCGATCAGATACGGCACGACATCAGAGGGACTCATCGATTACGACAAGGTGCGCAAACTGGCTCTCGCCCATCGCCCGCGCATCATCATCTGCGGTGCAACTGCCTACTCGCGGGTCGTAGATTTCGAACTGTTCCGCAAGATTGCCGATGAAGCCGGGGCCATCCTGCTCGCTGACATTTCGCATATCGCCGGACTTGTTGCCACGGGGCGACATCCGAGCCCGATCAATGCTGCCCACGTCACTACGACTTGCACACACAAGCAGCTTGCGGGTCCCCGCGGAGGCCTGATTCTTTCAGGCCGAGACGCCAACAAAAAGGTTCCAGGCCTGAAATCAACCTTTAGTCGTGTCCTCGATCAAGCCGTTTTTCCCCGGATGCAGGGCGCGCCAGCCGTCAACATGATCGCTGCAAAGGCCGCCGCGCTGGGCTACGCAATGTCCCCGGAGTTTGACGCCTACATGGAACGGATTCGGGCCACGGCTGATGAGATGGCCAGAGCATTTCAGGCCCATGACTACGAGGTCGTGGGAGGTCGCAGCGAAAACCACACGATTCTGATTCGGTTGCGTGGGGCCATCACTGGTTCCATCGCGGAGTCGGCGCTAGAGCGCTGCGGGATCATAGTTGATAAAAATCGCGTGCCGGGCGAGACCCGATCGTCATCCGCCACCAGAGGGTTGCGTATCGGCACCGGCTCCATGGCGCAACGCCACATCGACCCCCAGGGATGCCGCCAAGTCGTCGATTTGGTTTGCCGGATCCTGGACAAGGTGATGCCGCTCAACGAGCAAGAGTACACACTGGAACCCGCGCTGCAGGAGCAATTCCGTCTACAGGCCGAAGCGTTGTGCGCAATGTATCCCATAGATGACTACATGGAGCGCTGAGAGAGCCCATCGACCGCCACCAGCGCAAGCACCATGGTGGCTCGATGGGGGCTGACGACAAGACTATCCATCGTCGCCAAAGCACTCACGGTTACACACGGCAACAGGCAGCACCGCGTTCGTTGCGGATCGGGCAGGAGCACTCAGCGCGGGTGATTTTCTTCGGCTATATCGATAGCTCGCAGATCACCCGCCTGCATCCGGTGACCCAGAAGATCGGGGCTGGATTTGGGTGCTTTCAAGGAGTATTGCGGGAACAGCCAAACAAAAAAACTTTCTTTGGACCAAAAAAATGGATCTCTTTTCAGAGATCCATTCCTTTCTTAACCGTACCTGCAATTGCTTAACGATCACGGCCGGTATTGTCCAAAGATGCGATCAATCTGAGAAAGCGAGGTTTGGTGTCCCAGCTTCAGTGTGACTGCCTTGAAGGTTCTCCATGCGAGGAAGACTGCGGTAACGAACGACCATTGCGGGCTTGCGCTAGATACCTTCATTCTCTGTCTTGTCTGTGACGATGAGGGACTCGATACCCCAGTCGCCAGGCAGATGCCAATCTTCCCCGAACAGCTCGGCCGGATGCATCGTACGGTCGGAACCATTGCCGCACGCCAGGGACTTGGCTGGACAATACCGGTCGCATCCCCAACAGATCCGCTCGGGGTGCTTGGGGTTGACGGGGAAGTTCTTGGCCATGTCGATCTCCAATCATTGAGAGACGTTTTTGCAAGCTACAGCCTTTGTGCAAAACCATCCTTGATCGATATCAAGAATCAACATCGAGCGACTGCCCGTTCATGCGGCGGCACAGATGACCCACAGCGTCGAGCGCGCCCAGCGCTTTCGCCAGCGTGACAAGCGATCGGTTTAAGTGCTCGAAACTTGATAACAATCATTATTGTTTGCATAAAAGCTTCCTAGACTCGGGTTCCTACTCGTTAGTGCCCAGGAAGACTTCATGCGTACTCACCTCTCACTCGCCCTGCTCTTGCTCGTACCGCTGGCTCACGCGAAGGAGTACCCGATCGGGGAACCCCAGCTGTGTCAGGGACTGGAAGTCGGGGCGGTGTATCTGCAACCCATCGAGATGGCCCCGGCGGGCATGATGCGGGCGACTGTCGATTCCGATGTTCACCTGGAAGCCGACATTCGGGCCACCGCGGACAATCGACAGGGCTTTCAGGAAGGTAGTTTCGTGCCTTACCTCAATGTCTCGTTCAACTTGAGCAGAGCGGGTAACCCGGACGAAATCAAGGGCGACTTCCATGCCATGGTCGCCAATGACGGTCCGCACTATGGCGACAATGTGAAGCTGCTGGGACCGGGCAAATATCGGCTGACCTTCACCGTGCTACCACCCACCGGTCACGGTTCCCTCGGGCGTCATACCGATAAGGAAACCGGTGTAGCGCCCTGGTTCGAACGCTGCGAACTGCACTACGAGTTCATTTATGCCGGCATCGGTAAAAAAGGTGGCTATTGAATGAAGCGCCTGCCGCTTGCCTGGCTGATGGTGGCCGGAGCCGTTGCGCCGTTGACCGTCCATGCCGATTTGCCGAGCTACGAACTGATCCTGCGCGATGGCCACTTCTCCCCTGCCTTACTCGAGGTTCCGGCCGGACAGCGTTTCAAGATCGTCCTGAGGAATAGCGGTCAGGGGCCGGCCGAGTTCGAGAGCACACCGCTGCGGGTTGAAAAAGTGCTGTCACCAGGCGTGACTACCTTTGTTGTCATTCACCCCCTCAGATCCGGCCACTACCCCTTTTTCGACGAGTTCAACCCACAACTGCCCGAGGGCGGCATTCTCGCGAAATAACCCGCACCCGCACGGAGTTTCCATGAATCAATCAATGTTCATCGTCTGGCGCGAAAGCGTCGAGGCGCTGCTGGTGATCGGCATTCTCCAGGCCTGGACCTGCCAACAAGGTCCAGGCAATCGCCTGGTCAAATATCTGTGGGCCGGTGTGATGCTGGGATTGATGCTCTCGGGCCTGCTGGCGGTGCTGATTCTGTTTGCCGGCGAGGCCATGAGCGGTTCAGCGAGTGAATGGTTCCAGGCAGCACTGGCGTTAATTGCCAGCCTGTTGATGGTGCAAATGGTTGGCTGGATGCATCGCAACGGGCGCACGCTGAAATTTGACTTGCGACGACATGCCGATAGCCATCTGACCCGGCGAGGCGGCCTGGGGTTGTTGTTGCTGGCCATGCTCGCCGTCGGCCGCGAAGGCAGCGAAACCGTAGTATTTCTCTATGGTGCTGGCGCCCGCTTGCGAGGCCCGCAACTCGGTTTGTTTGCGGTCGGCGGCGTCATGGGGCTGGTGCTGTCGGCACTCACCCTTGCCCTGCTGCACAGCAGTCGCCGGTTCATTTCATGGCAGCGATTCTTTGCCATCAGCGAAGTCGTCCTGCTCATGCTCGGCGCGGCGTTGCTGGTCAGCGGCACCGAGCGAATCGGCGGCCAACTGCTCGTCCTCGATTTTCCAGAGCAGGTGTACAGCATCGTTGGTGAGGCGCTTTGGGACAGCAGCACACTGTTGAACGACAGCCATGGATTGGGTGGCTTTCTGGCCAGTTTTGCTGGTTATCGGGCAACCCCCAGTGGCCTGACCTTGTTGGTGTGGGTCGGTTACTGGCTGGTCGTCGGCGGCTGGCTACGGCAACAGACTGCGGACAACCTGCCATGCCCGACCTGAGCCGCCACAATCAATGGCTTCAGCGCCTGGGTGACGGGATGCGTCGCCATGCGTCCGTCATTCGGGCCGTGCAGTGGGTTGTCGTACTGTTTTACGCGGTGCTGTTGGTGACCCCGGCGCTATTGCCGCTACCGGATAGCCAGGCGCGGATACTCGACCACCTGACCTTGCTCGCGCAGTTTCTATTCTGGGGGATCTGGTGGCCGTTCGTGTTGCTGTCAATGGTGTTCTTCGGTCGACTTTGGTGTGGCGTTCTGTGCCCGGAAGGTTCGCTCAGCGAGTGGGCCAGCCATTACGGAAAAGGCCTGGGTGTGCCGCGTTGGGTGCGCTGGGGCGGCTGGCCCACATTGGCGTTCTGCCTGACAACCCTCTACGGCCAGTTGATCAGCGTTTATGACTACGCCCAGGCCGCGCTGTTGATTCTGGGTGGCTCGACCGTCGCAGCGGTCATCGTTGGGTTGTTGTTCGCCCGGGGCAAACGGGTCTGGTGCCGTTACCTGTGCCCGGTCAGCGGCGTCTTCGCCTTGCTCGCCCGGCTGGCCCCTGTGCACTTTCAGGTCGATGAACAACGCTGGATAGAGAATGCCGCACCACGCCTGTCACCGCCCAACTGCGCTCCCCTACTCGATATCCGCCGCCTGCAAGGCGCCAGTGATTGCCACGCCTGCGGACGCTGCAGCGGGCAACGCGGTGCCGTTCAACTGATCGCCCGCTCCAGCAATCAGGAGATTCTTCACGCAAGCGCGCAGACGCTGTCGCCTTGGGATACACGCTTGCTGCTGTTCGGCGTGATCGGCTTGGCCATGGGCGCGTTTCAGTGGACGGTCAGCCCGTGGTTTATCGCCCTCAAACAACACCTGGCCCAGTGGCTGGTCGAACACAACCAGCTCTGGGCCCTGCAGGACAATGCCCCCTGGTGGTTGCTCACCCATTACCCGCAACTCAACGACAGCTTCAGTTGGCTCGACGGCTTCAGCATCGTCACTTACTTGAGTTTGAGTTCGATTGTGCTCGGCGCAGCGTTGACGCTGCTTCTGCGATTGACGGCCCGACTGGCGCGAGATCGCGCACTGTATTGGCCTCTGGCGCTGACACTCACACCTCTGGGGGGGGCCGGACTGTTTCTCGGGCTGTCGGCCACCACCGTCAAATTACTGCGTTATGAAGGTCTGCTGCTGGAGTGGGTACAACCCGCCAGGGCCTGTCTGTTATTGGCCGCCATGGGGTGGAGCCTGCTACTGGGTTGGAAACGGCTGAAACACGAAAATATTTCCCTGGTTCGGCGCGGGTCGGGGGGCGTTTGCCTGTTACTCGCCAACGGCCTGATCGGGTTTGGCTGGTGGTTGCAGTTCTGGGGCTGGGCTTGAGTTCCCTCAAGCCCCGTTACCCCCGTAGCACGAAGACTGGGAACAACTCGCGCATGGCCCCCCACAACTCTGGCAGCAAGGCTTGTGCCGAAACGCTCGGCAACAGCGGATCGAACATCCGCTCGGTGCGAACCAGTTGCACGGCGAAGCGTTTGACGCCAAGTGCATTCAAGCGTTTGGCCAGGATCAGCAGACGTGCTGGCTCGAACAGATGCCAATGCACGGTGGTGCGACATTCGTAGTCCACACCACTGGCCAACAGAGACTCAAGGCTGCGCCAGTTGGCCGCTCCACTGCCCTCGACCCGGGTGATGGCCTGGCAATCCTCGGGCAATGCCTTGACATCGAAGCCGACCCAATCAGCACCGGTCAGTGCCTTGGCGAAGGCAGCAGGCTTGATGCCAGCGCTGTGCATGCCAATGCGAAATCCCATTTCCCGCACTTCATCCATGGCACCGAGCAAGCCGTCCTGCAGCGTCGGCTCACCGCCGCTGAACACCACGGCATCGAGCAGGTCCTGACGACGTTGCAGAAACGCCAACACCCGCCGCCAATCCACTTCCTCACTGCCACGAGGGGGAATCAGCTGCGGGTTATGACAATAACGACAACGCCAGGCGCAACCCTGGCAAAACAACACGCAGGCGAGCTGCCCCGGATAGTCGAGAGTGGTCAGGGGCACCATGCCCCCAACCCGAAGCGTTCGACTCATTGGCGCCCGACCAGCGCCGCGCTTTCAGTAAAGTGCACCCGCTCGCGGTGCTCCGACTGTTTACCCGGATTGAACGCTGACACGGGACGGTGATAGCCCATCACGCGGGTCCAGACTTCGCAGCGTTGACGTTGAGCCTGAGGCAGTGGTTGCGATGCAGTCATGGTGAAGCTCCTTGCGGTTGAGGGGATAGAAATCAATGAACAGTGCCGATTTTCTGCTCTTGCAGCAGCAGAACTTCGTCGCACTTGGGGCAGAACTCATGCTCGCCATCGAGGTAGCCGTGCACCGGGCAGATGGAGAACGTCGGGGTCACGGTCAGGTACGGCAGGCGGAAACGTCCAAGGGCCTTGCGCACCAGCTGCTTGCAGGCCTGGGTCGAGGAAATCCGCTCGGCCATGTACAGATGCAAGACCGTGCCGCCGGTGTATTTGCATTGCAGCTCGTCTTGAAGTTCCAGGGCTTCGAAGGGGTCTTCGGTGTAGCCCACGGGCAGTTGCGAAGAGTTTGTGTAATACGGCGCCTGCGTACTGCCCGCCTGGAGAATGTCCGGATAGCGCTTGAGGTCCTCCTTGGCAAAGCGGTAGGTGGTGCCTTCCGCCGGTGTCGCTTCCAGGTTGTAGAGATGACCGGTTTCTTCCTGGAAGCGCAGCAATGTGGCGCGCACATGGTCCAGCAGATTCAGGGCAAATCGCCGGCCATGCTCGGTGTGCATGCCCTCCTCGTCGCCGGTGAAATTGCGCAGCATTTCATGCAGGCCATTGAGGCCGATGGTGGAGAAATGGTTGCGCAAGGTCCCCAGGTAGCGCTTGGTGTAAGGGTACAAACCGGCATCCATGTGGTGCTGAATGACCTTGCGCTTGACCTCCAGGCTCTCCATCGCCAGCTCCATCAGCGTGTCCAGCCGTTTCAGCAAACCGCTGGTATCGCCCTTGAACACATAGCCCAGACGCGCACAGTTAATGGTCACTACGCCGAGCGATCCGGTCTGTTCCGCCGAGCCAAACAAGCCACCGCCGCGCTTGAGCAACTCGCGCACATCCAGCTGCAACCGGCAGCACATCGAACGCACTTGATTGGGCTGTAGATCCGAATTGAGGAAGTTCTGGAAGTAAGGCAAACCGTAACGCGCCGTCATCTCGAACAGACGGTCGGCGTTTTCACTGTCCCATGGAAAGTCATGGGTGATGTTGTAGGTCGGAATCGGAAAGGTGAACACTCGCCCTTTCGCATCGCCAGCCTGCATCACCTCGATGTAGGCGCGGTTGAGCACATCCATTTCGACTTGCAGGTCGCCGTAGGCAAACGGCATTTCCTCCCCGCCGATGACGGGTATCTGCTCGCGCAGATCCTGCGGGCACACCCAGTCGAAGGTCAGATTGGTGAAAGGTGTCTGGGTGCCCCAGCGTGACGGCACATTGAGGTTGTAGATGAACTCCTGGATCGCCTGGCGGACCTGCGGATAGCTCAGTTGGTCCTTGCGCACATACGGCGCCAGGTAGGTATCGAACGAGCTGAAGGCCTGGGCGCCGGCCCATTCGTTTTGCAGGGTGCCGAGGAAATTCACCATTTGCCCCAAGGCACTGCTCAAGTGCTTCGGCGGCCCGGCTTCAACACGTCCGGGCACACCATTAAGACCCTCATGCAACAAGGTGCGCAGCGACCAGCCAGCGCAGTAACCGGCCAGCATGTCCAAGTCATGTACATGCAAATCCGCCTCTCGATGAGCGTGGCCGATCGCCTCGCTGTACACCTCGTCCAGCCAGTAGTTGGCGGTGACCTTGCCCGACACGTTCAACACCAGCCCGCCCAGTGAGTAGCCCTGATTGGCGTTGGCCTGGACCCGCCAGTCTTCACGGTCCAGGTACTCGTTCATCGACGTCGCCACTTCGACCAGGGTCCGGCGGTCGCGACGCAAACGCCCGTGCTGTTCGCGATAAACGATGTAAGCACGCATGGCGAGGAAAAAACCGGCGTCCATCAGCACCCGCTCAACACGATCCTGGATCTGCTCGACATGCAGCCTTGGCAGCCTTTCCAATCGGGCGAGTACCGCTTCGAGCAGACCTTCGGCTTCAACGTCGGTGTACTCCCCGGTTGCCTTGCCGGCAGCGATCAATGCCTGACGGATCTTGTCGGCATCGAAGGCAACCAGACTGCCATCGCGCTTGTGCAAGCGGTTACATCCAACTGAGATCAGCGTGCTCTGCATTTGGCCTCCAGATACTACATATAGATGTTTGTAGACAAACAAACACAACATGCAGTGAAGACTACGGACAAAGCGCTGTTCTGCAATTGACCAACGTCAAGATTTGCCGGTGAAAAAACACTCGATGACGGTGAAGGGAGAATCCGCTGCGAACACTGTGGCGAGGGAGCTTGCTCCCGCTGGGTTGCGAAGCAACCCTAAATGAGGCAATAAGACTATTCAGACAGATCGAGCTAGCAGGATTACGACCGCTTCGCGGCCGAGCGGGAGCAAGCTCCCTCGCCACAAGGATTGTGTTTGGCAAACTCTTTCCTTAACAGTCAGTTCACCCGCCGCTCATGTTCATGAACCGCACAATCTGCACCTCCCCTTCGGGGCCGAAGTCGTGGCGTAGCGGCTTGCCGCGCAAGGCCTTCTGCACCGCGTTGACCAGGGGTTGGTCATCCAGCGGGTAACGCCGCAGTAATCCGCGTAAATCCAGGGCATCGTCCTGCCCCAGACAGAGCAACAGCTTCCCCTCAACGGTCATCCGCACCCGGTTGCAGCTGCCACAGAAGTTGTGGCTGTTGGGTGAAATGAAACCGATCCGGGTATCGGAATGGTCTTCCAGGCGAACGTAGCGTGCTGGCCCGCCACTGCTTTCGGTGCTGTCGAGCAATCGATGACGACTGGCGATCAACGCCCGCACTTCGTCACTGGAGCAAAACGACTCGCCACGCGCGCGGCCAACATCGCCCAAGGGCATTTCTTCGATAAAACTGATATCGATGTGTTGATCGATGGCGTATTGCACCAACGCCGGGACTTCATCGAAGTTGCGCCCCTTCATCACCACGCAGTTCAGTTTGATCCGCTCAAACCCCGCGCCCCGCGCGGCTTCAATGCCGCCCAGCACCTGATCGAGATCGCCGTTGCGGGTAATCGCGCGAAACCTCTGCCCGTCCAGGCTATCGAGACTGATGTTCATCCGCTTGACCCCTGCCTCCGCCAACGGCCGGGCCAAACGGCCCAGTTGCGAGCCGTTGCTGGTCATCACCAGTTCGCGCAAACCGGGTAAGGCGGCGATGTTGCGGCACAGCCCGACAATACCGGGACGGATCAGCGGTTCGCCGCCGGTGAGGCGGATTTTGCGAACACCTTGGCCGACGAACAGCGCCGCCAGACGCTGCAGTTCCTCCAGCGTCAGGACCTGCTGACGCGGCAGAAACGTCATGTTTTTCGCCATGCAATACACACAGCGAAAATCACAACGGTCCGTCACCGACATCCGCAGATAGTCGATCTGCCGTCCAAAACCATCCTGCATGACAGCGTTCATCACATCTCCCCGTTTACCCCAAGGCTCACTGCACTAGCGGTGAGTCGGCGCCCTGCAAGTGGATGCCGCGAATATCCGCCGCACCGATCAGGGTTTGCAGGTATTGCACCAGGGCTTTTTGCCAGACACCTTGCTGCAACTGCGTGCGGATCGCCGTCGACACCACTTCATAGGGCAACGGCATGCCTTCGACCCGCTGATCGACACTGACCACATGCCAACCGTAACGGCTTTCCAGCGGTTTACTCGCCAGCCCCGGCGCCAGGGTGAACAGCTGACGTTCCAGTTCAGGTACGGTCTGACCCTTGCTGATCTGTCCCAAAGAACCGCCTTGAGCTTTCGACGGGCAGGCCGAATATTTCACGGCCATCTCGGCGAAACTGCCGGGAAAATCCTCCAGCCGCTGCAACAGAATTTCAGCTTGAACATGCGCAAGCGCGCGGGCCTCGGCATCGTCCGGCGCACATTCGAGCAGGATGTGCCGCACCGCCAGCAACGGCGCGCTGTGAAAGCGCCCGCGATTGTTTTCGTAGTAACGAAGGCTGGTTTCCTCATCGCACTGAGGCACCTGAACCTCACGCTCAAGCAACAAGCGCGTGGCCGCTTCTTCTTCGTTCTCACCGGAGCCGACTTCCAGCGACACGCCGAGTTCGGCAATGCGTTGCTGCAACAACTCGCGGATCACCAGCGCCCTGGCGGCCAGGTAGACCGCCTCCTCGCGGCTTTCCGCCGGGTGATATTGCAGTTCCTGAGCCATCGCCTCCGGGGTGATCGACACCGCGTTGACGCTGATGATCGGCCACTCCTGCTCACTGCTGGCGATCAACTGCGCCGGGGCGTCGTGGGCCGCCGGCGCAACCGGGAGTGCGTCAAACTGCACCGCCCCGGTCGGCGCGATATCCACAACATCGGGTTGCGCTTGTTTGGAAGAACCGCAGCCACCGCTGCCCCCGTTACCGCCCCCACATCCACATCCACCTGACATGATTGTCTCCTCAGAACTTCTGACGAACGATTTGATAACGACGCCCCAAGTACCAGACCGGTGCACTGATCATGTGTACGAGACGGGTGAAGGGGAACAGCACGAACAGGGTCAAACCGAGAAACACATGCAGCTTGTAGATCAAGCCGACCGGCGCGATGGACGCCGCCGCTTCCATCGGCCGCAACAGCACGGTGTTCTGCGCCCAATCGGCGAGCATCACCATCACCGAGCCGTCCATGTGTTCAGTGGACGCCACAATCGTCAGCAGACCGAGCAGCAACTGCGCCAGCAGCACCAGCAACACCAGAATGTCCGAAGTGCTGGAAGTGGCGCGTACCCGTGGATCGCTCAGCCGCCGATTGACCAGCATCAGTAGGCCAACCAGGCACAACAGACCGAAAAGCCCGCCGGAGACCATTGCCAGCAGCTGCTTGTTCTCAGTGCTGATCACATGGTGATAAACCGACGCCGGGGTCAGCAGGCCGACGAAGTGCCCGGCCAGTATGAACAACACCCCGATGTGGAAAAAATTGCTCGCCACGCGCATGCCGCGCTGGTTGAGCATCTGACTGGAGCCTGCCTTCCAGGTGTACTGCGACAGATCGAAGCGGGCCCAACTGCCAATCAGGCAAATAGCCAGGGCGATATAGGGATAGATCCCGAACAACAACAGGTTCCATTTAGACATTGCCTACCTCCTTGGCCGGCACGGCGGCCAGCCCTTCATGCTGAAAATCCACCCAGTGCAACGGCACTGCGCTTTCTTCCCGGACCTTGCCCGGTGCGCTTGGCAGCGAACTGCAACGGTCCTGCTGTTCGGCCTGGAGAAAGTCCACGGCCTCCTCTTCCCAGATCTTGTCGAGGGCTTCAAGGGAGTCGTCACGCGGCTCGGCAGCCACCTGCGCCCGCAGGTCGGCCACCGCCTGATGCGGCTCGGCCCCGGCAATTTGCAGCAGCGCGCGGAAGCAACTGGCGTACGCACTTTCACGCTCATCCAGACGCGCCGCGAGCAAGGCCAACAGGTGCGACACATCTGCCAGGCCCTCGCGGGCCTCGATGTCTTCGCGAGTAGAAAGGAACTCCAGATACAGCGGGATATAGTCCGGAAGTTCTTTGACGCCGATGGCAAACCCGGCGGCTTCGTATTGCGCCATCATGTCGACCATCGCCTGACCTCGGTCACGGGACTCACCGTGCACATGCTCGAACAGCAGCAGCGACAGCGAACGCCCCCGGCCGAACAGCGCACCGTAGTGCTCCTGTCCGTCCATCAGGTCATTGGTGCAGATCAGCTCCAGCAACTCGAATAACGCACCGCGCTGCTTGGGGCTGATTTCCCGGGACTCGATGATCGCCTGCTCCAGTTCGTCGCGACCGCCAATCAATGCCTCGGTCGGGTAGTCGAGCAGCAGCGAAATCACTTTGAGAATTTGCATGCTCATTCCTCCCACAACTGAACGGTTTTGAGGATGTCGCGGCGGTTGGCTTTCTTGGCGCCGAACATGTTGGTGTCGGAGCTGCCGCTACAGCCGCTGCCGAAACTGAAACCGCAACCGGAGCGCTCGGCGAAGGCATCGCTCATCGCGTCTTCACGGTGGGCGCTGGGCACCACAAAGCGGTCTTCGTAGTTGGCGATCGCCAGGTAGCGATACATTTCTTCGACCTGGGCCACGCTCAAGCCGACATCCTTAAGCACTTGCAGGTCCTGGACGCCATCGACTTGCTCGGAACGTTTGTAGGCGCGCATCGCCAGCAAGCGTTTAAGCGCACGCTTGACCGGTTTTTCATCGCCCGCTGTCAGCAGGTTCGCCAGGTACTTCAGTGGAATACGCAGGCTGTCGACATCCGGGATCACCCCGTTCATGCCCACGGTGCCGGCGGTCGCCGCATTCTGGATCGGCGACAGCGGCGGTACGTACCAGACCATCGGCAAGGTGCGGTATTCCGGGTGCAGCGGCAGCGCCAACTTCCAGTCCACGGCCATTTTGTAGACCGGCGAACGTTGCGCAGAGTCGATCACTGACTGCGGCACACCATCGGCCAAGGCCTGACGGATCACCGCCGGGTCATTCGGGTCGAGGAAGATCTCCAGTTGTTTCTCGTACAGATCCTGCTCATTGGCGGTGCTCGCCACTTCGCTGATGCGATCGGCGTCATACAGCAGCACGCCGAGGTAGCGGATACGGCCGACACAGGTTTCAGCGCAAACGGTCGGCATCCCGGCTTCGATACGCGGGTAGCAGAAGATGCATTTCTCGGACTTGCCGCTTTTCCAGTTGAAATAGATCTTCTTGTACGGACAACCGCTGATGCACATCCGCCAGCCACGGCATTTTTCCTGGTCGATCAGGACGATGCCATCCTCTTCGCGCTTGTAGATCGCCCCGCTCGGGCACGAGGCCGCGCAGGTCGGGTTGAGGCAGTGCTCGCACAGGCGCGGCAGATACATCATGAAGGTGTTTTCGTATTCGCCGTAAATGTCCGCCTGAATCTTGTCGAAGTTCTTGTCCTTGCGGCGCTTGGCGAACTCGGTACCGAGAATCTCCTCCCAGTTCGGGCCCCACTCGATTTTCTCCATGCGCTTGCCGGAGATCAGCGAACGCGGGCGCGCTGTTGGCTGGTGCTCGCCCAGCGGCGCGGTGTGCAGGTGCTGGTAATCGAAGTCAAACGGTTCGTAATAGTCGTCGAGGCTCGGCAGGTCAGGGTTGGCGAAAATGTTCGCCAACACCCGGAATTTCCCGCCAATGCGCGGGTTGATCGTGCCGTTGGCGTTGCGAATCCAGCCGCCCTTCCACTTGTCCTGGTTTTCCCATTCTTTCGGATAGCCAATCCCCGGTTTCGATTCGACGTTGTTGAACCAGGCGTATTCCATGCCTTCGCGGCTGGTCCAGACGTTTTTGCAGGTGATCGAACAGGTGTGGCAACCGATGCATTTGTCCAGGTTCAGAACCATGCCGATTTGTGAGCGAATCTTCATCTCAGTTCTCCTCGATATCGTTCGGCAGGGGACGTGGCAGGTCATCGCCACTTGAACCGTCGAGCCAGTCGACTTTGGCCATCTTGCGCACCACGACGAATTCATCGCGGTTGCAGCCGACCGTGCCGTAATAGTTGAAACCGTAGGCCTGCTGGGCATAGCCGCCGATCATGTGGGTCGGCTTGAGCACCACCCGGGTGACTGAATTGTGGTGGCCGCCACGGGTCTTGGTGGTTTCTGAACCTGGCACGTTCACGATCCGTTCCTGGGCGTGGTACATCATCACCATGCCTTCCTTGACCCGCTGGCTGACCACCGCCCGGGCGGTCAGTGCGCCGTTGGCGTTGAAGCACTCGATCCAGTCGTTGTCCTCGATGCCGGCGCGTTTCGCGTCGACCTCCGAGAGCCAGACAATCGGCCCGCCACGGCTGAGGGTCAGCATCAGAAGATTGTCGCTGTAGGTACTGTGAATGCCCCATTTCTGGTGCGGAGTGATCCAGTTCAGGACGATTTCGGTCTCGCCGTTACTGCGCTTGCCTTTCACCCCTTCGATGGTCCGGGTGTTGACCGGCGGCCGATAACTCATCAGTTGCTCGCCGAATGCCTGCATCCACGGGTGATCCTGATAGAACTGCTGACGGCCGGTGATGGTGCGCCATGGGATCGCCTCGTGAACATTGGTGTAGCCGGCGTTGTAGCTGACGTGATCGTCTTCGAGTCCCGACCAGGTCGGGCTGGAGATGATCTTGCGCGGCTGTGCCTGAATGTCGCGGAAACGAATCGCCTCATGGGCCTTGGACAACGCCAGGTGACTGTGATCGATGCCGGTGAATTCCGACAACGCGGCCCAGGCCTTGACGGCGACATGGCCGTTGGTTTCCGGTGCCAGAGACAGAATCACTTCCGCGGCATCGATCGCCGTGTCGATTTTCGGCCGACCATGGCTGATCCCGGCAGCCCCTTCGTGGTGATTGAGTTCACCGAGGAACTTCACTTCGTCATCGGTGTTCCAGCTGATGCCCTTGCCGCCGTTGCCATGTTTTTCCAGCAATGGCCCCAGCGAGGAGAACTGTTTGTAGATGTTCGGGTAGTCACGCTCGACCACATGCAGGTTCGGCGCGTTCTTGCCCGGTATCGGTGCCACGCCGGCGCTTTTCCAGTCGGTGCCGCCAAACGGCTGGGCCAGTTCGCCGACGCTGTCGTGCATCAGCGGGATGGTCACCAGGTCTTTTTCAACGCCCAGGTGCCCTTCCGACATGCTGGAAAACGCCTTGGCGATGCCTTTGTAGATCTCCCAGTCGGAACGCGATTCCCAGGCCGGATCGATAGCCGCCGACAACGGGTGAATGAACGGGTGCATGTCCGAGGTGTTCATGTCGTCTTTTTCGTACCAGGTTGCGGTCGGCAAGACGATGTCGGAGTAGACGCAAGTCGAGGACATGCGGAAGTCCAGCGTGGTGACCAGGTCAAGCTTGCCGATGGCACCCTCGTCCACCCATTCGGCTTCTTCGGGTTTGCAATCGCCGACCTGGCCGATGTCTTCGTTCATCACTCCGTTTTTGGTGCCGAGCAGGTACTTGAGCATGTACTCGTGGCCCTTGCCCGAGGAGCCCAGCAAGTTCGAACGCCAGATAAACATGTTGCGCGGGAAGTTCACCGGGCTGTCCGGCTGCTCGCAGGAGAACCGCAGCGAACCATCCTGCAGCGACTTGACCACGTAGTCTTTCGGGTCCATGCCGGCTGCGGCGGCATCGCGGCAAATGTGCAGCGGGTTGGTATTGAGTTGCGGTGCGCTGGGCAACCAGCCGGCACGTTCGGCGCGGATGTTGTAGTCCAGCGCATGCTCGGGAAATTGCGATTTATCGGCCAGCGGCGAGAGCACGTCGTGCATGCTCATTTTCTCGTGGCGCCATTGCGAACTGTGGGCGTAGAAGAAGCTGGTACCGTTCATTTGACGGGGTGGGCGATTCCAGTCCAGGCCGAACGCCAGGGGCAGCCAGCCGCATTGCGGACGGAGCTTTTCCTGGCCGACGTAGTGCGCCCAACCGCCACCGGTCTGACCGACACACCCGCAGAGCATGAGCATGTTGATCAGCCCGCGGTAGTTCATGTCCATGTGGTACCAGTGGTTCATTGCCGCGCCGACGATGATCATCGAGCGGCCCTTGGTCTTGTCGGCGTTGTCGGCGAACTCACGGGCGATCTGGATCGCTTTCTCACGGCTGACGCCAGTGATCTGCTCCTGCCAGGCTGGAGTTCCCGGCACCGAAGCGTCGTTGTAATCCTTGGCGACGTTAGCGCCACCGAGACCGCGGTCGATAGCCAGGTTGGCTGCCGACAGGTCAAACACGGTGGCAACTTTAGCGATGCTACCGTCTGCCAGCACCACGTTATGCACTGGCACACGGCGGTACTGCACGGCATCGCCAGCAACGTGCTGGAAGTGCTCGTGGGATTCGCCGGCAAAATACGGGAACGCCACTTCGGCGACGTCATCGCCAATCAGGCTCAGCTTGAGATCGATCTCACGGCCTTCGCCGCCTTCACGAGGGAGGATGTTCCACTTGCCCTTCTCGCCCCAGCGATAGCCGATGGAACCTTGAGGGGATACCAGTTCACCGTTGACATCCAGGGCGATGGTTTTCCATTGCGGATTGTTTTCCTGACCAAGGTTGTCGGTCAGGTCACTGGCGCGCAAGAAACGGTCCGGCTGATAACCGGCACCCGGTGCCTTGTCGGGCATTTGCTTGAGTAGCACCAGCACCGGCAAATCGGTGAAGCGCTTGGCGTAGTCAGTGAAATATGCGCTCGGTTTGTCCAGGTGGAATTCTTTGAAGATCACATGATTGAACGCCTGGGCCAGCGCTGCGTCAGTGCCTTGTTTAGGGTTCAGCCACAGGTCGGTGAGCTTGGCCACTTCCGAATAGTCGGGGGTGATGGCGACAGTCTTGGTGCCCTTGTAACGGACTTCGGTGAAGAAGTGCGCGTCCGGGGTGCGCGTCTGCGGGACGTTGGAGCCCCAGGCGATGATGTAGTTGGAGTTGTACCAGTCGGCCGATTCCGGCACGTCGGTCTGCTCGCCCCAGACCATCGGCGAAGCCGGTGGCAAGTCGCAGTACCAGTCGTAGAAACTCAGGCAAGCGCCGCCGATCAGCGACAGGTAACGCGAACCGGCCGCATAGCTGACCATCGACATGGCCGGGATCGGCGAGAACCCGACGATGCGGTCGGGGCCATATTGTTTGATGGTGTAGACGTTGGACGCGGCAATGATCTCGTTGACTTCCTCCCAGTTGGAACGAATGAAGCCGCCCATGCCACGCTTGCTTTTATAGGAGTCGGCCTTGACCTTGTCCTCAACGATGCTCGCCCAGGCTTCCACTGGCGCCAGGGTCTGCCGCGCATCACGCCAGAGCTTGAGCAACGGCTTGCGGATTTTCGGGTACTTGAGCCGGTTGGCGCTGTAGATGTACCAGCTGTAACTGGCGCCACGCGGGCAACCACGGGGTTCATGGTTAGGCAGGTCGTTGCGGGTACGCGGGTAGTCGGTCTGCTGGGTTTCCCAAGTGATCAAGCCGTTCTTGACGTAGATTTTCCACGAACAAGACCCGGTGCAGTTCACCCCGTGGGTGGAACGCACGATCTTGTCGTACTGCCAGCGCGAACGGTAGACGTTCTCCCAGTCGCGAGACTCTTTGCGGGTCTCGCCGTGACCGTCGGAAAACTCGTTTTGCTTGCGATTGAAAAACCGCAGTTGATCCAGTAAATGACTCACGGTGTGTCCTCTCAGGCTTGCTGCGGGGTTCTGTGCCCCGCCCACGCAGGTTGGATTCGGATCGTCTTAGCAGGGGGTTGCGGCGCCTTTGCGCGCGTACCACCACCAGGTCACCACAATGCAGCTCAGGTAAAAGCCGACGAACATGTAGAAAGCCATCTCAGGGCCGCCGGTCTGGGCCATCGAAGTGCCGAAGGATTTGGGAATGAAGAACGCACCGAAAGCGCCGATGGCCGAACTGAAACCGAGGACGGCGGCCGACTCTTTGCCGGCATCCTTGAGCGCTTGTTCGCGCACGGCAGGTGGTTTTCCGGCAGAGGCTTTTTCATGCTGGGTGCGAAAGATCACCGGGATCATCCGGAAGGTGGAGCCATTGCCGACACCGGTGGTGATGAACAGCAGCATGAACATGCCAAGGAAGCCGTAGAAGTTGCCGCCCGAACCGTTCTGGGGGAGGAAGTGCAATACGCCGAAGACCATCACGATCATCAGCATGAAGTTCCACAAGGTCACTTTCGCGCCACCGAGCTTGTCCGCCAGCCAGCCACCCAATGGGCGTACCAGCGCGCCGACCAATGGGCCGAGGAAGGCGAATTTCAAGGCGATGACATCAGGAAAGGAGGTCTTGATCAGCAGCGGAAACGCTGCGGAAAAACCGATAAACGAACCGAAAGTCGCCAGGTACAACCAGCACATCAGCCAGTTGTGCTTGCGTTTGAAGATAACGGCCTGGTCGCTGAACGAAGCGCGGGCACTGGACAGATCATTCATGCCGAACCAGGCCAGCAGCGTCACCAACACAATGAACGGCACCCAGATCAACCCGGCATTCTGCAACCACAATTGACCACCGTCGGCCAGGACTTGCGGTTTGCCGCCCATAAAGCCGAACACACCGAAGGTGATCACCAGCGGTACACAGAATTGCATCACCGAAACGCCCAGGTTACCCAACCCGGCGTTGAGGCCAAGGGCTGTACCCTGCTGAGACTTGGGATAGAAGAAGCTGATGTTGGACATGCTTGAGGCAAAGTTGCCGCCACCAAAACCGCAGAGCAAGGCGATCAATACGAACACGCTGTAAGAGGTGCTTGGGTTCTGCACGGCGAAACCCATCCAGATCGAGGGCAGCAACAGCGATGCGGTACTCAGGGCGGTCCAGCGCCGGCCACCGAAAATCGGCACCATGAATGAGTAGAAGACGCGCAAGGTCGCACCAGACAAACCCGGCAACGCCGCCAGCCAAAACAACTGGTCGGTGGTGAAGCTGAAGCCGATGGCATTCAAACGCACAATTACCGTGCTCCAGACCATCCACACCGCAAAGGCCAGCAGCAGTGCAGGAATGGAAATCCACAGGTTGCGGGTGGCAGTCTGTTTGCCGCTACGCCCCCAGAATGCGGGGTCCTCGGGGCGCCAGTCATGTATGACCGGGCCTTTGTCAGGCTTTTGCAGAACGGACATGTTCTTCTCCTTGGGCAATGCTGGAAAACGGGGAAGTGGTCACCGGCAGCTCTTTACCGAACACCGGGGTCTTGCGTATTTCGCTGAAGTACATCCAGGTGAGGGAGACCCAGACCACGCCGTACATCAACATGAAGCAGGAAGAGCGCACCCCGGTGAGGTCCACCAGGGCGCCGAACAGAATCGGCAACACGAAACCGCCCAGGCCGCCCGCCAGGCCAACGATGCCGGACACGGCCCCCATGTTTTTCGGGTAGTCATTGGCGATGTATTTGA
The DNA here is from genome assembly GCF_039908645.1 of Pseudomonas helvetica. Taxonomy (NCBI): domain Bacteria; kingdom Pseudomonadati; phylum Pseudomonadota; class Gammaproteobacteria; order Pseudomonadales; family Pseudomonadaceae; genus Pseudomonas; species Pseudomonas helvetica. The sequence continues at coordinate 2,680,948 of NZ_CP150917.1, read as the reverse complement.
AAACCGAGGCTTTGCCGAACGCGAAGGCGATGCCCATGACGAATAGCAGCACGGTAAACAGCGCGGGATTCAGGCCGATGTGAAAATCCATCGGACCATTGAGGGTCTGCACTTGCAGTTGGGTCTGTGGGTAGGAGAGCAGGAACAGGCAGATCCAGCTGACCCACAACACCCACCAGGTCACGCTTTGCGCGCCCCAGCGATCCGACATCCAGCCGCCGACGGCACGCAGGACCCCGCCGGGCAGGGAAAAACAGGCCGCCAGCAGCGCTGCGCTTTGCAGGCTGAAACCGTATTCCTGCACGTAGTACTTGGTCATCCACAAGGCCAGGGCGACGTAGCCGCCGAAGACGATCGAGTAGTACTGGCAGTAGCGCCACACCGCCGGATCTTTCAGCGAACGCAACTGTTCACGCAAGCTGGCGCCGGCGGCACTACGGTGGTTCTTGTTTTCGGCGCTGACGAACCAGAACAACAGCGCGGTAATGAACAGGATCGCGCTGAAGACCTTTGGCACCAGTTGCCAACTGCCGGCAGCGATCAGTGCCGGAGCGAGAAACTTGGTCACTGCGGCTCCCGCATTGCCGGCACCAAAGATGCCCATGGCGAAGCCCTGGTTCTCCTTATCGAACCATTTGGCGACGTAGGCAATGCCCACTGAAAACGAGCCACCGGCCAGACCGACGAACAAGCCCAGTACCAGGAATTGCCAGTAGGCGGTGGCGTGACTGATCAGGTACAGCGGTGCGACGCAGGACAGCATCAGCAAGAAGAACACGCTGCGACCACCAAAGCGGTCAGTCAGCAGGCCCAGCGGTAAACGCACCAGCGAGCCGGTCAGCACCGGGGTTGCGGCCAAGAGGCCGAACTGGGTTTCGTTGAGCTGGAGCAGTTCCTTGATCGGTACCCCGAGCACAGCAAACATCATCCAGACCATGAAACAGACGGTGAAGGCCAACGTACTCATGCCCAGCACCAAGCCTTGTCGTACACGCGGTTGGATCACAATGCTCTCCAGTCAGTTAGCCATGGCGGCAGACTAGAGAGGCGAACCCCGCAAAAACTTGATCCACGTCAACGAAGCCCATGAGGGCAAGGGGCTATCCTTGCCCGGCCTACCTCCAAGGAGGTAGTTCAAGAAAACCTTGAAACCCTTTATTTATCAGCTTCTTAAGGTTTTCCAGTAACGCCATTGCCGACAGGGAGACGTCGGCAACTCTTTAGAGGTAGCGCACCCGGGACTGGCTGCAAAACCGCACTCCGGGACGCCGTATGCTCAGTTTCCGTGTCTTTCCCCAGGATCATCGCTGATGATGCGCTGGTTGCGCAGCTCCCTGCCCGCTCGCGCCGGGTTGGCAGTGATCCTTATCGCCATACTCGCCCTTGCCAGTTCATTGAGCGCCGGATTGATCGCCTGGTTCAGTCAGGGCGATGCCGCAGCGATCAACACCGCAGGCTCGGTGCGCATGGAGACGTACCACCTGAGCTGGAAACTGGCCGCTGGCGCACCTGGCGAAGAAGTCGCCAGCATCACCGACAGCCTGCAAACTCGCCTCAACAGCCAGTCACTCAAAGCGGTACTGGAAGATGGCCCGCCCACCGCTCTGCAAATCAGCTATGGGCAAATCCAGCAACGCTGGAACGAGGATTTACGCCCGGCACTCGAACGTGGCGATGCGACCTCTTTTCAGGCTCTGACCCAGCCTTTCGTTGAACAACTGAACCAGTTTGTCAGCCTGTTGCAGCGCCAAAGCGAACAAAAGCAAGGCTGGCAACAGGCGATCCAGGGCCTGGCCTTGTTCACCACCATGATCGTCCTGCTGGTTGGGCTATATGAACTGCAGTACGGCGTTGTCACGCCCTTGAAAGAATTGGTGGACGCCACCCAGCGCTTTCGTCGTGGCGATTTCAAGGTGCGGGTCAACCATCAGTCCCAGGACGAACTGGGCCAGTTGGCCATGAGTTTCAATGCCATGGCGGAAACGATCGAAGAATCGCATCGCACCCTGGAGAGCCAGGTCCAGCAAAAAACCCTGAACTTGCAACAAGCCAATGCAGCCCTGGAGCTGCTGTACCAAAGCAGTCGAAACCTGGCCACACGCCTGGCCAACGCCGAAGGCCTGGACGAGTTGATCCGGCGCTTCCAGCAACGCCTGCCCGGCTTGCGTCTGTCGCTGTGTCTACAAGGACACTTGCAGGCACCCGCCCAGCAATTACTCGCCCTGCATGGGGCAAACAGTCGGGATGTTTGCGCCAGCAGCGATTGCGCCACGTGCCTGAAGCACCAAAAAACCAACCCGCAGACTTTCAGCATCAGCAACCAGGGCAGCGAACTGGGGGAGCTCAAGGCGCATTTTGTCGACGGGCATCCGGCGCAGGCCTGGGAAACCCAGTTGATCCAGGCCCTGGCCAACCTGATTGGCACCTCGCTTTCGCTCAAACGCCAACGGGAACAGGATCATCGCCTGCTGTTGCTCGAAGAGCGCACGATCATCGCCCGCGAACTGCACGATTCACTGGCCCAGGCCCTGTCCTACATGAAACTGCAAGTCAGCCGCATGCAGACCCTGATGCGCCGTGGCGAACCAGTCGAAACCCTGGAAACCGTCACCGCCGAATTGCGCGAGGGGCTGAACAATGCCTACCGCCAGTTACGCGAACTGCTGACCACCTTTCGCTTGCAGATTCACGATGCGGGACTGGTGCAAGAGCTCAAGGACACCGCCGAGGAGTTCTCCCGTCGCGGAGAATTTCAGGTCCACCTGCACGTCGATGCGCTGGCCTTTCCGCTCTCCGCCAGCGAGCAAATCCACATTCTGCAGATCACCCGCGAGGCACTCTCCAACTGCCTGCGCCACGCCCACGCACAAAACGCCTGGCTACAACTGCGCCAGGACGGCGAAACCGTCAGGCTCATCGTCGAAGACGACGGGCGCGGCTTCAGCGGCAACGTCGACCAGCGCGAACACCACGGCCTGAACATCATGGACGAACGAGCTCGCAGCTTGCACGGCCAATTGCAGATATTTTCCAGGGAGCCGCAAGGCACCCGTGTCCAACTGGAATTCCAGCCGGAGTTTCTCGGGCAGCAAACAGAAGGTAGCGTCACATGAACCCGTCCCAACAACACACCATCCTGCTGGTAGACGACCATCCGATGATGCGTCACGGCATCCGCCAGATGCTCGAACTCGAAGATGATTTCAAGATCGTCGGCGAAGCCGGCAACGGCGAAGAAGCACTCAGCCTCATTGAGCCGCTGCAGCCGGATCTGGTTTTGCTCGATAACAACATGCCGCAGATGAATGGCATTCAAACCCTGCGCCGATTACGCGCGATGCATTACACCGGCAAGGTGCTGCTGTTCACTGTCTCGGATGCTGAAGACGATATTCGCGATGCACTGCGCCTGGATGCCGACGGCTATCTGCTCAAGGACATGGAGCCCGAACTGTTGATTCAGTACATCCGTGATGCGCTGAACGGCGCGTTGGTGGTCAGCCCGGGGCTGACCCAAGTCATGGCCCAGGCGCTGCGTGCTCCTGCGCGTCAGGCGGTGGTGGAACTGACCGAACGTGAGCGGCAGGTGCTGAAAATCATCGCCAGCGGCTTCAGCAACAAAGTCATCGGGCACAAGCTCGGCATCACCGAAGGGACGGTCAAGGTTCACGTCAAGAACCTGCTGCATAAACTCGGCTTGCGTTCGCGGGTCGAGGCGGCGGTGTGGGCCATGGAGCATCTGCGCAACGCCGGCTGACGGGTATTCCTCTTTGGAGGTAGGCCTGCAGAGGCATAGGTCATCCGGGCCGCGCCCTCTACTATGACCGTCAGCGGAGGTACGCCATGCTGACCCACCCTTCTATCGTTTTAACGTTGCGCCGTCATCACCTGTTCAGCCAATTGCCGGAGAAAGTCTTCGAGGAAGTCTGCAGCCAGGCCATGCTCAAGCGCCTGAGTTGTCACTGCACACTCATGCACCAGGGGGATCCGGCCAAGCGTTTTTTCCTGCTGGTCAGCGGTCAGATCAAGTTGTACCGGCTCACCGGCGAAGGTCAGGAAAACCTCGTGGAGATCATCCAGCCAGGTCAGACTTTTGCCGAAGCCTTGCTGTTCAGCCAGGCCCGACTCTATCCAGTGAGCGCCACCGCGCTGAAAGACAGTGTGCTGGTCAGTATCGAGGGCAACCATTACCGCAACGCCCTGGAGGACCAGCCGAAGGTTTGCCTGGCGATTCTGGCCAGCATGAGCGTTCACTTGCACCTGCGTCTGCGGGACATAGACACGTTGACGCTGGCGAGCGCGAGCCGTCGGGTCATCAATTTCCTGCTCCAGGAACGCCATCCCGTCACTGGCCAGATCGTCTTGCAAGTATCCAAACGCCTGGTGGCATCGAAACTGGGGATTCAGCCGGAAACCTTTTCGCGGATTTTGCATCGGTTGGTCGAGTGCGGCCTGATTGCGATGGAACGACGCAATATCCGCATCCTCGCCAAAGAAGAGGCACTGGCGGCGTTCCAGTAGGCAGAATTGACCGCAATCAATTGAGTAACGTCATGCGCCTTGCACACTGGAAGAGCCCATCAATGGAGAGTGTCAATGCCCCCCTCAACTTTGCCTCTGGTTTACTCCTGCTCAGGCTGCTCCAACGTCGCCCAACTGGCCAACACCCTGGCCGTGCGGCTGGATCGCAGCGGCTTGGCTGAAATGTCCTGCATCGTCGGTATCGGAGGGCATGTGCCAGCGTTGCTCAACAAGGCGCGCTCGGGGCGCCGGATTTTCGCGCTGGACGGCTGCCCGCTGCAATGCGTCGAAAACTGCCTCAAGCAACATGGCCTGCATGCTGATGTGCACCTGATCCTGAGCCACTATGGGCTGCGCAAACGCCATGGCGAAGACTGCACGCAGGCGCAGAGTGATGAGTTGTTTGAGGGGATCAGGCAGTTGATTGCCAGTGATACTCGCCAGCATGAAACCGACAGCAAACGATGGCTTGAGGGCTGACGAAAATCTAATGTGGGAATGAGTCTGCTCGCGAAGGCGGTCTGTGGTTTGTTGATTGAGTACATATCCATTTCTGCCGTTACGGCGGCTTAGGGTTCCGCCCTTACGGCGGGTCACTTTCGAAAAGCGCGAAAGTAACCAAAGCGCTCTTGCCCCTTTCGTTCGGTGCCTCGCCCAGGCTCGGCATGCCCTCGCTCCGGTCCTGCTCCGTGGGCCCGCCGCCATCGGCCATCCATGGCCGGGGGCGGCTAACCCGGCATCCATGCCGGGTTGCCCACTGCGCAGAACCTCCACTCGGCCTCTCGAGGGGGCGTGCACCGCAAAGGCGAGGCGGCCTACCGGCCGGCCTGTCTCTTCAAACGTACTCATTTCCCTGTGGGAGCAAGCTCGCTCCCACAGATTCAATGCCACTTTGGCTCTAGCTGTTGATCTTGCTTTGGCTTTGGCTTTGGCTTTGGCTTTTGATCTTGATCTTGATCTGCCCCGTCGGAAGGCCGAGTGGAGGTTCTGCGCAGTGGGCACCGCGGTAAGGATGCCGCGGTAGCCGCCCCCGGCCATGGATGGCCGATGGCGGCGGGCCCACGGAGCAGGACCGGAGCAAGGGTACCCTGAGCCTAGGCGAAGGGCCGCACGTCAGGGGCGAAAGCGTTTGGTTACTTTGCGCTTTTCAAAGTAACCCGCCGTAAGGGCGGAACCCTAAGCCGCCGTTACCGCAGAAATGGATATGTACTCCGACCAAAAATACAGGTCGGCTATCAGGCCGCCAACCCCTTCCCCGCCCGCTCCAGATTGCGCCACAACCAAACAGGCAAAACATCGGGATCAAGACTGTCGATCAGATTCTTCAACGCCAGCCCCAACTCCGTATCCCCTTCAATCACCAAACGCCTGCGAAAAAACAGCGTGTCCGGATCTTCCTGGCGACTGGCCAGGAGCAGAAACTCTCGCCAATTGCCGCTGATGGTCACGTGAGCCGTGGCCTGCCTGGCAATTTGCAAGCCCTCGCGGCCCAGCGTCAGATACCAGGACAAGCCCAGATCCGGAATCCGCAGGCACAGCCAACGCCCACGCAGCACGTCGAACTCACCCTCGCGCAATGGCTCGGCGAGGCAGCGATTCAGTGCCTGTTGCAACGCCAGGCGCTGCACGGCAAAAGGCACCCGACGCACCAGCGGCAATAAGCGGTCGGCGCCTTTCAACAGCCACTTTTTTCGGTTCAACACAGGCCAACCTCCTCGACGCGCAACATGCCGGCCTGGCCATGCCAGTAACCATTGCAGCCTTCGACGAACAGCGGCGGTGTCTCGCCCAGACGAACCCGTTGATAGGCGCCGATCACCTCGGCCATGCCCTGAGCACGCGGGCTCAGACGCAGCAGATCGGCGCCGCAGGCCACCAGCCCGGAATAATCGGCCAGTAGATTGGTCACCTGCGCCGACATCGTTTGAATGCCATTGAGGGTGAACAACGGCTGCCCTTCCTGGCTGGTCAGCGCGAGACCATCGGGGTAGTTGATACAGCAAAACTGGCAGTCGTCCTTGGGCCGGTTTTCTGCGCGGGCCGTAAAACACCGTGCGGAATAGGCCAACGGCAAATGCCCGTAGGCGAAGATTTCCACTTCCGGTACTGTGCGGCCAAGTCCGCGGACCTGCTCGATCACATCGCCAATCAACGCTGCCGAACATTCTACTGGCGGCACCCAACGGGTCATTCCGCAGTCCAGCAATTGCGTCAGCGCGTGCCCGTTGTACAAATTGAGCGCCGGACCACCCACGAACGGCAATTTTCGCTCAGCCAAGAACTGCACCGCGCCCATGTCGTTGGCCTCCACCAACAATTGGCCGTTGTCGCAGAGTCGGCGCAGGCTGGAGAGTTCGGACGCGGCTTCGATCAGTGTCAGGCTGGAGATCACCAACTGCGTCTGGCTGCAGGCCTGTAACTCGCGCCCCAACCCCAGCCACTGATCCAGTGAAAACGCCCGGCGTTTCGAACACACGGTTTCGCCCAGATAAATCACATCCAGAGGCAAGGCCGACATCTCGGCGTAAAAGTTGCTGAGTTGCGCTTTGTCCCAATAGAACAGGACCGGTCCCAGGCTGAGTTTCATGTCGCGTCCCTCATTGCCATGATCGATGATAAGCGCCCAGGGTGGTCTGGCTGCCTTCGGACAAGCCGGCCAGTACCTGACGCCATTCCTCCTTGACCCGAAAACTGCCCGGTGAACCACGATGGGCATCCAGTGCCGCCCGCCAGACGCGAGTGACTTGTTCGACATAGGCCGGACTGCGTTGTCGGCCCTCGATTTTTACCGCTTCGACACCGATGGCCGTCAGCTCCGGGAGCAAGTCGAGGGTGTCGAGGCTGGTGGGTTCCTCCAGCGCATGAAAGCGTTTGCCGTCGACCAGGAAGCGACCCTTGCACAAGGTCGGGTAACCGGCCGGTTCGTCAGGGGTATAGCGGTCAATCAGCACTTCGCTGAGTCGTGCGCTCAAGCCTTGAGCGTCCTCGCTCCAGCGCACCGCCTTGGCCGGCGAACAGACACCGCACAGGTTCGGCGACTCGCCGGTAATGTAGGAGGACAGGTGGCAACGCCCTTCGGCCATGATGCACAAGCTGCCGAAGCCAAACACCTCGATGGGTACCGGGCTGCTGGCGGCAACCTGGCGTACTTGCGCCAACGACAACACCCGCGGCAACACCGCGCGTCGAATGCCGTAGCGCTGGGCATAAAACTCCAGCGCTGCGGCATGGGTTGCCGAGCCTTGGACCGACAGGTGCAACGCCAGTTGCGGATGTCGCTGGCTGGCATAGTCGAGCACCCCCGGGTCAGCGGCGATCAGCGCATCCACGCCGAAATCGGCGGCTCGATCGACTGCCCGCTGCCAGCGCTCCCAGCCCTTGGGTTGCGGGTAAGTGTTGACCGCGACGTAGAGTTTGCGTTGATGCTGACGGATGTGGGCGACCGCAGCGTCGAACTGCTTGTCGTCCATGTTGAGGCCCGCGAAATGCCGGGCGTTGGTGTCATCGCGAAAGCCGACATAGACGGCATCGGCGCCTTGGCGCACCGCCGCTTTTAGCGCAGGCAGGTTCCCTGCCGGGCAGACCAGTTGCATGGGTAATCCTCATGAAAAAACGCAGTCCGGGGCCTGATCAGTCATGGTTGGAATGCGCTTGTGGCGAGCGAGCTTGTTCGGGACGGCGTTCCGACGCTGGACTGCACAGCAGGCCTGAATAACAGGGCCGCTTCGCGACCCAGCGGGAGCAAGCTCCCTCGCCACACAGTCTAGCCAGACCGGCAGGCACGGCCTTGACGGCAATCAATTGCCATCAATGCATCAGGTCGGCGAAGGACAGGAACATCACGTTGTCGTGCTTGAGCACTTGCTGCTCGCACTCGATCACCGCCAGCCCGTCGGCCCAGCAGGCAGCGGTCAACATCGCCGAGCTTTGCTGAGGGTGCAGCGCCACGCTCAACTGGCCGTCAGCACCAGGCGTCAGCCTTGCCCGCAGGTACTGCCGGCGCTTGTTGCGTTGCAACCAGTCGAATCCGGCCGGGACGGCTAATGGCACCGGCAGCACGTCAGTCACGCCCTGGGCCCTGAGCAGGAACGGACGCACCACCACCAACGCGGTAATCAGCGCCGCCGAAGGATTGCCCGGCATGCCGATCCAGGGTTTGCCGGCGACTTCGCCATAAGCCAGTGGTTTACCCGGCTGAATGGCCAGCCGCCAGAAATCCACGCTGCCCAGTTCCTCGATTGCCTGTTTGAGGTGGTCCTCCTCGCCTACCGACACGCCGCCGGAACTCAGCAGCATGTCGCATTCCGAAGAAGCCAGGCTCAAGGCATGCCGACTGGCCGCCAACTCATCGGCCATGACGCCATAGTCGTGAACCTCAACGCCCCAACCGCGCAACAGCGCAGCCAGGCAATAGCGATTGCTGTTGTAAATCTGCCCCCGCACCAATGCATCGCCTGGCTCACGCAGTTCATTTCCGCTGCTGAGCAAGCACACTTGCAATGGTCGATAGACCTCGACCCGCGCTATGCCTGCGCCGGCCAGCAACCCCAGTTCTTGTGCGCGCAGGCGCTTGCCGGCCTTGAGTAACAGATCGCCTCGACGAACCTCTTCGCCTTTCTTACGCACGTGATCCCCCGCAATCACGGGCGGGAACCAGACACGCTCGCCCTCGATACGGCAGCGCTCCTGTGGCACCACCGTATCGGCCCCCGCAGGCAATGGCGCACCGGTAAAGATCTGCACCGCCTGCTGTGCGATCAAGGGCAAGCAGGCCTGATCCCCCGCCGCAATTCGCCCGCCAATCGGCAGATAACCACCTTCCGATGGCAGGTCGGCCGCCCTGAGGGCATAACCGTCCATGGCACTGTTGTCCCAGGCCGGCAGGTTCACCAGGGAGTGAAGGTCGGCTGCCAGAACTCGCCCCAAGGCTTGATCCAGACCGATCATTTGCGCCTGGGGTGGTGGCGGTGCCTGATCCAACAGACGATCGATGGCCTCGTCGACGGGTATCAGGTTGCCGAGATCGCACACCCGACCGGTCATGAGCGTGTCTCGCAGGCTTCGATGACCCGCTGCGTTTGCGGCTTCAAATGCGGGGCGAAGTTGCACGGGCCGGTACGACTGTCCAGTTGTTCCAACAGGATCATGTTCCAGGCTGTTCGGCAGGCCCCCGGCGAACCCGGAACGCAACACACCAGCACACCGTTGCTCATCCCGGCCAATGCCCGTGACTGCAAACTGGACATGCCGATTTCCGCCAGGGAGACCTGACGAAACAGTTCGCCAAAGCCTTCCACATGTTTGTCCAGCAAGGGCAAGACGGCTTGCGGCGTATTGTCGCGAGCGGTGAAGCCGGTGCCGCCGGTCATCAGTACAACCTGCACCTTGGGGTCGGCGATCCAGAGGGATACCTTTGCGCGGATCTGATAAATATCATCCTTGACCAGATCACGATCGACCAGCACATGCCCGGCCGTTTGCAGCAAATCAGTCAGGGTCTGTCCCGAGGTGTCGGTCTCGAAGGTGCGCGTATCGCTGATGGTCAACACGGCAATGTTCAGGGGTTCAAACGTGCGTTGCGCCAGATGGGCCATATCCAAGCCTTCCCGTAGATGAGGGTTTGGCCAAGCCTGAACCGCAATCGCGGCCTGGCCTATTCCTCCAAGGAGGTACCTCGACCGGGCAAATAGAGGCTCAAGGCGCCAGGCGGCTGCGATACCACACCCTGTCCTGCAGGCGGTAATCGAGACGGTCATGCAAGCGGTCGGCACGCCCCTGCCAGAACTCCAGGCGTTCCGGGTGCAGGCAGTAGCCGCCCCAATGCGCGGGTCGCGGCACGGTCTGGCCAACGAAACGTTTGATGGTGTCGGCCAACAGCGATTCCAGCGCTGCCCGACTGACCAGCGGCCGGCTCTGCGGTGAAGCCCAGGCACCCAGCCGACTGGCCATGGAGCGGGAATCGAAGTACGCGTCCGAGAGTTGCGGATCGAGCCTGGACACTCGGCCTTCAATACGAACCTGACGCTCCAGCCCCGGCCAGAAAAACGTCATGGCGGCATTCGGGTTAGCGGCCAGTTGCAGGCCTTTGTCGCTCTGGTAATTGCCAAAAAACGTAAAACCGTCGTCGCTCAAGCCTTTGAGCAGCAGAACCCGGCAATGTGGTCGCCCGTCACTGTCGACCGTCGCCAACATCATGCTATTGGCCTCGACAGGCGCGCACTCGGTATCGCGTGCCTGTTGCAACCACCGTCGAAACATGGCCAGGGGATCGTCCAGCGCAGCCTCATCCTGTAAGCCATTAAGGGTGTAGTTACGGCGCATCTGAGCCAGGGAAAGGGGCATGACGGTGATCTCCGGATGGTTTTTCGCAGTGTGCGAGCCACTGCGCCAAGCCACCTTGACCGTCATCAACATGCTGCGCCGCCCAGACTTACTTAAGGCGAAGACGCCGGGCCAGTTTGTGCAGATTGCTGGGATCGACTTCCAGCAACCGCGCGGCGCTGGCCCAGTTTTCCCCGGAAAGGCTCAGGGCATGGAGAATTTTTTGCCGCTGACAATCGTCGACGGCGTCGCTCAGGGCCTGGAATGGCACATCAGACGTCACTTCCCGCGGCGGTTCGACGCTCGCCCCTGCAGCGCCCATCGTACTGTCGAGATCAAGGACGTGCGGCTCCAGCGTCATGATCAGCGCGCGACTGGTGCCACGGCTGAGCTGCTTCAACGCGGCGCGACTGATCACATGCTCCAGCTCGCGCACATTGCCCGGCCAGGTATACGCCAGCAAGGCCCGCTCGGCCGCAGGCGACAAGCGCAAACCACGCAGGCCGAGCCGCGCCCGATTGAGTTCCAGGAAGTGCCCGGCCAGCATCAACACATCGTGACCGCGTTCGCGCAGTGACGGAATCGGCACCGGGTACACCGAGAGCCGGTGATACAGGTCCGCACGAAACAGGCCATCGCGGATACTATCTGGCAGATGCCGGTTGGTCGCGGCGATGATTCGCACATCGACATGCAACGGCTTGTCCGCCCCCAGTCGCTGGATCTCGCCGTTTTGCAAAGTTCGCAGCAACTTCGCTTGAACGCTTAACGGCAATTCACCCACTTCATCGAGAAACAGCGTGCCGCCGTTGGCCGCATCGAAACGACCCGCGCGGTCGCTGGTGGCGCCGGAAAATGCGCCTTTGACATGGCCGAACAACTCACTCTCTGCCAAAGACTCCGGCAAGGCGGCACAGTTGACCTGTACCAGCGGCTTGTGGCTGCGACGCGAAAGACGGTGCAGCCGTCGGGCGAACAGCTCCTTGCCGACGCCCGTTTCGCCCAACAGCAACACCGGCAAATCGGAATCGGCCAGTACATCCAGCTCATTGAGCAACTGGTGCAACACCTCACTCTGCCCGAGGATTTCACCTTCATCCGCAGGCATCCGCAGGTCTTGAAGATCGCTGCGGGACAAGCGCAAGCTGCGGTTTTCCTGTTCAAGCCGGGTGACGCGCACGGCGGCTTCGATCTGCAACGTGCAACGCTTGAGCTCCTCCCGGGCACGGCTGTCGAAGGTTCCGGCATGCAGCGCATCGAGCGTGATCGCACCCCAGATGCGACCCTCCACATACAGGCTCACACCCATGCAGTCATGCACCGGCAGCGGCTCGCCGACATGGTTGTCGAGCAGGCCGTCATAGGGGTCCGGCAGTCGACTGTCCGGCTCGAACCAGGTCGGCTCGCGCGACGCCATGATCGCTGCCAGCCGAGGATGCTGAGCAATGACAAACCGGCGCCCCAATGCCTCATGCACCAGCCCCACCGTCGCGACAGGCCTGAGACTGTCGTCGTCCAGACGCAGTAATCCCACCGCGCCACTGTTGAAGTATTCGCGCAGGGTCTGCACCAGTCGTTGCAAGCGTACGGCATTGGGCAACTCGACAATCAGGTCGGCTGCCAGGCTTTCTCGCAGCATGGTAGTAATTACCCTCTATGGTTGGATTCACCCTGAAGCGTCAGGGTATCTATCACCATAACTAAAAATTAATCCATATGAATCAGTCGTTTAAATATGGCATGCCGGATGCAATGAGCCTGGGGAACCGTTGAAACCCAAATAAGGAACCCCGATGAGCCAGACCCTACTGGAACAAAGCCTCGGCCAACTGGCCTGCGATATACCCGGTGCCACCCGGATATTTCATACCTTCAAACTGGACTTCTGCTGTGGCGGCCATAAAAGCCTGCGTGAAGCAGCCCAGGGCAAAAACCTCGACCCGATGCTGATTGCCGATGCCCTGCACACTCTGCAAGACGCCGGTGAAACCCAGCACGACTGGCGCAACGAGCCGTCGGAACTGTTGATCGCCCACCTCCTCACGCGCTATCACGCCCGCCACCGCGAGCAACTGCCGGAACTGATCCGTCTGGCCCGCCGGGTCGAGCACGTCCACGGCGCGCGCAGCAGCTGCCCCAATGGCTTGGCCGATCTCCTGACCGACATGCAACAAGAACTCGAAGGCCACATGCTCAAGGAAGAACAAGTGCTCTTCCCGATGCTGCAAAAGGGCATCGGTGCTCAAGCGGCTCCGCCGATCCAGGTGCTGCGCTTCGAACATGATCAACATGGCGAAGCGCTGGAAAAGATGCTCGCCCTGACCAATCACATAATCCCGCCCGCCGATGCCTGCAACACCTGGCGTGCGCTCTATCGCGGACTGTTGGAGTTCAAAGACGACTTGATGCAGCACATCCACCTGGAAAACAACGTGTTGTTCATTAACGCCCTGAACCCCCGCCATTGATCGCTTGCCGGCCACACCCAACCCGCGCCATCCCACCGGTTGACGCGGGTTTTGTTTATGAAGGACGTCTTGCGATCAGCCATGCCAATAGAACATGGCCTTGGCCAGGATCACGATCAACAGCATGTGCCCGAGGATGCTGCGGCGAATCCAGCTTGCGCGGGGCGCGGTCAGGCGCGCGTGGGTCAGCCAATAGGCCAGCAGCAAGTAATGACCAATGATGCTCAGGGCCAACAGGATTTTCAGGCTCAGCAACGTACCAAAACTGCTGGCCAGCGGCTGACTCAATGCGCCCCGGTACTGCCATGCCAAACCGATGCCGGCGCCATATAACAGCAACACCACGCCGTGCAGCACCTTGCGCGAGCGCACTGCAATCGTCTGGTCCGCGGTCAATTGCGCGGCCGCCATCAAATGCTGGCGGGCGTGATGCCAGATCACCACCTCGAAAAATAGCGTGCCGATAAAGGCAATCGCCGCCAACAGGTGTGTGACCAGCAGATAGGGATACATCAGCGTCCGCCTCCTTCAGTTCGTTGGCTCATCCCGGATGACCGTCAACTCGGGTGCGCAGCAACATCGGCCCATAACGCCAGGCGAACAACGCAAACGCCAGCGTCCAGCAAAGACCGGCCAGCCACAACGCCGGCAATGGGAAAAACAGGATCAACACCACTCGGCTCAGACATGCCAGGTTGAGCACGATGAACGCCAGGGTCATGCCCGACGGCGGCTCCAGTGCACGACCGGTGTGCCCGAGGCTGACCCGCGCGATCATCGCCAGCACCAGGCCGCCCATGGCCCCAATAGTCAGGCAATGCACCGCCAGGCTCGGGTTAACCGGCACGCCAAAATGCCAGAACGCCATCCCGAGACACGCCACCGCCAACCAGCCATAGGCCAGGTGCAACGACCACAGCAACGGCACGCGCCAGAGTGCCCGGTCATGCCAGCGCACCAGACGCACCAGATGCCCTGCCGCCAGCACCGCGAACAGCAGACCCACCCAGACATTGGGAACGAGCGCGGGTCCTGCGGCATACAACAACGCCACCAACGGCGAACCGACCAACAGCAGTCGATCCAGCCAGAGCCAGGCGGCAACACCTTCCACCCGACCAAGGCCACGCTGGGTGAAGAACGGAATCACCCGCCCGCCGATCAACCCCATCATCGCCGCCACCAGCCAGATGCCGGTCAGCACGCCCTGGCGCTGCCAGCCTTCATGCCCCTCGACCAAGCCATACAGGGACAACCCATCGGCCACGGCCAACAACAGCAAAACCAGCACAATCGGGTAGTTACGTTTCTGCCGCACCTTCCACAAGGTGAAGCCCATGAGGACCGCCACCGCCAACGGGAACGCCAGCTCCAGCACCGCGAGCAAC